>JBOFYZ010000049.1:0-67130 GCA_051654925.1 Lachnospiraceae bacterium
TCCTTTAACCGCCACCTGATTCAGATAACATTTGAGACTATACGCCTGTTATGGTTTATATGCAAGAGTAAACCCTACCCATCCAAGAGTAAACCCTACATCCGATATGAAGAGTAGGATTTCCAAATGTAATTCAGGAAGCAGATGGAGACGCTGGTTTAGAGTTGAAATATCAGAAAAACTGTGATATACTATTATTTATCTATTCTGACAGGAGGCAATAAATATGGAAATGATACTGGTGGGCGGACTTAGCCTAATTATTTTATTTGCAGTTGTGGTTGCTGTTGCCAGTTCGGTCAGTGCAGTAAGTGCAGCAGCTATTTTAGAAATGGATGAAGATAACGAATAACAAGATATCATATATGTACCGGTCGCACGAATCAGTTCGTGCGACTTTTTTGTTTCATAGGAAATTGCGTCCTATGAAATAAAAACCCTCCGGGGGATGCGCACTATCGCTAGGGTAATGCTTACTGAAGCAACCGCGCTTCGGCGCGAGAATGTGTTGAGGCAAAATCTTTTTGTGTGATAGAATTCATAAAGTCTCAACAAAAATTTCAGCAGCGTTTTCTTTTCTGAGAGCAATCAGGGAATCGCGCACCCGGTAAGCGCGCATGCCATGTGGCGATGACTGCAGTTCGCAGGTAAGGACTTCATCCGGTTCAAAGCCTAAATCCAACAGGCGCTGTTTCAGGAGATAGCTGCTGGCCAGCCAGATGACTCTGCCGCTATCGCCGGGGTTTAGCTGGCTTAATGGGATAACCATGAAATCACTCCGTACATATAACGTTACTAATAGTCTATGCAGGGTGAAACAAAATGAGCCTTCTGTTCTGAGGTTCTGAATTTATAATCTTAAAATATTGTAAGAAAGCTTGCATTAGGTACACATTTTTTTTATAATCTGTAAAAAACTTAGAGAGAGGTGTTATAATGATAGAAGAAATTCTGGAGTATAACCGAAGTTTTGTAGATAACAAGCTCTATCAGGCCTTTGAAACAAGTAAGTACCCGGAGAAGAAGCTTGCGATTCTTACCTGTATGGATACCAGACTGACGGAATTACTTCCGGCGGCTCTTGGCATACATAATGGTGATGTGAAGATTATTAAAAATGCTGGCGGCGTGATCAAACATCCGTATGGAAGTGTGGTCAGGAGTCTGCTGGTGGCGATCCTGGAACATGGTGTTGAAGGTATCATGGTGATCGGCCATACCGACTGTGGTGTCCGCGGGATGGACGGCAAGGCGCTGCTGCAGAAGATTCAGGAACGGCAGATTCCTGCAGAACATATCGAAATTATCAGAAAAAGTGGTATCAACCTGGAAGAGTGGCTGGGCGGCTTCCCGTCATGTGAAGACTCGGTCAATAATACGGTAGAGATGCTGCAAAATCATCCGCTGATGCCAAAAGACATTATTATCAAAGGTTTTATTATAGATTCTGCGACAGGCGAGCTGACTGAAGTTTAAGTCAGCTGCCTGTTTTTTCTTAATAAATATTAAGGGAAATAGGGTGGCTGGTGTAAGATTGAACTGCTATGATGAGGTCAGTAAAGGAAAAAACGATAACAGGAGGAGAAATCAGATGGAAATTACAAGACCCGCTGTAGCAGGAACACTGGAGTCCAGCGACTGTCAGGTTATGGTTGAAGCCGGTACCGGCGGAATTGATTTTTTTCTGCAGAGTGCCGTATTGAACCAGTATGGAAATCAGATCCGCAAGATCGTTCTGGAAACGCTTGCCAATCTGGGGGTAGAAAATGTCAAAATCTCAATTGTTGATAAGGGAGCGCTGGATTGCACAATTAAAGCCAGGGTGCAGGGGGCGGTGTACCGTTCGGCGGGGCTGAGAGATAATCTGCCGTGGGGAGGTGCGCTGCAATGATGAATCCTGAAAAAAAACGTTTAAGAAGAAGCATGATGTTTTTGAATGCACAAAAACCTGGAATTATCAAAGATCCATATATTTATGGGGCGGATTCCATTATTCTTGACCTGGAAGATGCGGTGGCAGAAAATCAGAAAGATGTGGCACGGTTTTCGCTGTTTCATGCACTCCGTACGATTGACTATAGGACATGTGAGCGGGTGGTCAGAATTAACGCCCTGGATACTGATTACTGGAAAGAAGATATCCGTTGTGCTGTGGCAGGTGGCTGTGACTCCATCCGGATTCCCAAGGCTGAGAGTGTAAAGGATGTGAAACAGGTCGAGCAGGCGGTTGCAGATGCCGAATTGGAATTTGGTATACCAGAAGGAAAAGTCCTGATTATGGCAGCGATCGAGTCTGCCCGTGGAGTGATTAAGGCACTGGATATCTGTGAAGCATCAGAGCGTTTGTTTGGAATTGCTCTTTCCGGTGGAGATTACACCAAGGATCTTCAGACCCGCATTACCGGCACAGGAATCGAATTGATGGGGGCCAGGCAAAATCTGGTAATTGCTGCCCGGGCGGCCGGGGTACAATGTTTCGATACGGTCTATACAGACCTCGACAATATGGACGGATTCCGGAAGGATGTCGAAAGCATTCATTTGATGGGATTTGACGGCAAATCAATTATTAACCCGCGGCAGATCGGCATTGTTCATGAGATTTTTACACCCACATCAAAAGATATTATATTTGCTGAAAAAGTTGTGCGTGAAATTGAAGAGAAGAAAGAAAAGGGAATCGGGGTTTTCACCGTGGATGGAAAGATGATAGATATTGCTTTTTATGACGGTGCCAAGAGAACGATTGCCCTGGCCAGGGCATCCGGTGTATACAGGGGGGATTGTTAAATGATAAATGCAGTTGGCAGAGATATTCCGGAAGAAATTATAAACATAACAGGCAAAGATGTCTTTCAGGGAAATCATTATTTTGACGGCCATGTATATAAAAAGGATGGGCCGAATACAACCTGTGTGATCCGTTCCGGGGGTAATAAGATTACCGGCAGTATCAGGGCTGCCCTGGAAAAATGCGAGATTCGGGATGGTATGACCCTGGGTTTTCATCATCATTTCCGGGAAGGCGATTATGTAGTTAATATGGTGATGCGTGAAGTACATGATATGGGAATTAAGGATATTACCATTTGTGCCAGCTCATTGGGAAAAGCCCATGATCCGCTGATTGAATATATTGAAGATGGTACGATTACCAACATCCAGTCTTCCGGTGTCAGGGGTAAGATCGGTGAGGCGATCTCCCAGGGGAAACTAAAAGGCCTGGCGATTATGCGTTCTCATGGCGGGCGTGTACGTGCGATTGAGAGCGGCGAGGTGAGAATTGATATTGCTTTTATCGGAGCACCGACCTGTGATGATTATGGCAATTGCCGCGGAATCGGTGGAAAATCAAACTGCGGTGTACTGTCGTATTCAATGGTAGACGGTGATTATGCTGACAAAGTGGTAGCTATTACCGATTGCCTGGTACCATTTCCCAACTTTCCGGCCCATATATCCATGACTAAGGTGGACTATGTTGTGGTGGTTGATGAGATCGGCAATCCTCAGAAGATCGCTACCGGTGCAGCAAAGCCGACTACTGATATGAGAAAGCTGATGATGGCTGATTACTGTACCAGATTTGTGACCAATACACCGTATTTTAAAGATGGTTTCTCTTATCAGACCGGAGTAGGCGGGGCATCAATTGCATCGACGATTTCGCTTGCTAACATTATGAAGGAGCGCGGTATCCGGATGAAATTCGGTGTGGGGGGACTGACCAAACCAATGTGTGACCTGCTGATAAATGATCAGGTCGATGCATTGCTGGATACACAGGACTTTGACCTGTCGGCGGTTGAATCGCTTAAGGATCTGCACCATTACCGGATCAGTGCCGGAGAGTATGCCAATCCGTTTAATAAGGGAGCGGTTGTAAATAAACTGGATTTTGTAATCCTTGCGGCCCTGGAAGTCGATGTGAATTTTAACTGCAATGTAGTTGTCGGTTCGGATGGTGTGGTTACTGGAGCCCAGGGCGGGCATCCTGATACGGCTGCCGGAGCAAAATGTACGGTAGTTATTACACCATTACTGCAGGGGCGGATACCCGCTATCTGTACCGATGTAACAACAGTTACGACTCCGGGAGAATCTATTGATGTGGTAATTACCGATTATGGCATTGCGATTAACCCCAAGCGGCAGGACTTGATCGAATGTATGAAGGATGTTGATCTGCCGTTTAAAACTATCGAAGAGCTGCGGGATATTGCTTATAATATTGTCGGAGCGCCGCAGAAGGTTGAATTTACTGAAAAAGTAGTTGGAATTATCGAAAGTCGTGATGGTACGATTATGGATGTTATTCACCAGATAAAATCCTTCGAATTTGCAGAGTAGACAAAGAAGGACCGGGTGGAGGATTCTAATATCCTGGCCAGGCACAATCCTGATGTGCTCAGTGAAGTACAACAGGAAGCAGCAGGATTTTTGCGGGAGGGTGGCGCCTATTCGTGGAATGCCGCAGTAATTTTGCGGAACATGGATAAGGATTATATAAATCGCAATATTAGTGCAGGAGGCTGTGCAGATCTTTTGGCCACCGCCATATTATTCAACAACTGCTGGAGTAAGTACTCTTTTTTATGAAATATAAACCAGAAGTGGCAGGTTCTGGGCGACTGCAGTTAAGCAGCATCAAAGAACCAAATTTCTGCCGCCGCCATTTCGGTGTGTTTCGGAAAAGACAGAGTATGGAATCAGCAGGACGGCGTATACGCCGGCATAATAAAAGGACGGCTATCACTTTGTTTATCAAAGCGTAGCCGTCCTTTTATTCATTTATGCCAGTACTACGCAGAACTAGTTACGGAACAAAACGATATCCCAGGCCGCGTACGGTGATGATATGCTTTGGACTCTGGCGGTCGTTCTCGACCTTGCCGCGGAGCCGGTTGATGTAAACCATGATGGCATTGTCATCGATTGCGACGGTATTGCCCCAGACATGCTCATAGATCATATCTTTTGTGAAGACCTGCTGTGGATGTTTCATAAAGAGCAGCAGGAGGGCGGATTCTTTGGCCGATAGAACCAGTTCTTCGCCATACTTATAAAACCTCATGGTCGCAGTATTATAAGAAAATGGTCCGCAGTCCAGCAGTTCGGAGTTCTCTAATACCTGCTGCTTGCTGCGGCGGATCAGCGCCTTTACCTTTGCGCCCAGAACGAGCGGACGGAACGGTTTGGTTATGTAGTCATCAGCACCTAAGGACAGGCCGTACAGGGAATCATAATCTTCACTGCGCCCGCTGACGATAATAACAGGGGTGGTAATCCCACGCCCGCGCAGGTGTTTGATGACATCAAAACCCTCCATGTCGCCCAGCATAACATCAACCAGGATAATATCAAAGGTATGTATATTTAATATTTCTAAAGCCTGTCTGCCGCTGCCGGCTATCGTAGTTTCCAGATCATTACTGCGCATCACTTTGTCCAGCAGCTTGCAAATGGACGGGTCATCATCTATAATTAATACTTTATCAGCCATGCAGGAAATCCCCCTGTATAAATAGTAGAAAAACGATACTTCTTAAACATTATAATATTAGAATGAAAGCAAGTCAATGAGAGAGAGATGAAAAAGGATCGCCAAAATGAAGAAAATATGGAAAATAATAAAAAAGAATATTTATCAGATTATAATTATGCTTCCGGTACTGCTGATCATTTTGCTTTTATTCCTCGGATATGGGGTATGGATACAATACCGGAATGCGTTGATGAGTAATCAGAAGGATCAGTTACTGATGGTTTCAGAGCTGCTGACGAATAATATTGAGATTTCCATGATGGAATATCAGGATAACCTGGAATTCTTAAGCAGCATTGAAAACAGTGGTAAGGTAGATGATGAGTTCTACCGGCAATACCTGGAGATGCAGGACAGCTTTATCTGCAACATTTTATGGGAAGATACGGAAGGTAAGCTGACAAAAAGCATTTATGCGCTGAAGCCTCTGGAGTCCCTTCTTGTTACAAAACTGAATTCGAAGATGAGTATCTGGCAGGAAAATGATGGGGACCGAAGGTATATGGTCTTTAAAAACAGACTGGATAACGGCGGCATTCTGGGACTGGCCATTGATGTAGAGCAGTATTATATCAAGCTGATCTCCAATATCCGTATTGGTACTAATGGCTATGTAGTAATAAAAAATTCAAGCGGTCAGATCATTATGCATCCGGACACCGGACAATGGGGAATTGATGTAATTGAGGGTAGGAAGAAACGGTATCCGGGGCTTGATTTTTTCAGTCTGGAAGCGATGATTGAGGAACAGAAGGATGGTATAATTGGTATATCCGAATATTATTCATACTGGTGGACCCATCCGCAGGTAGCAAGGGTAAAAAAGGTTGCCGCCTATGCACCGGCCACGACCGGGGATGATTTCTGGATTATTAGTGCGGTTACTGATTATGACGACCTATACATACCGATAAAAGAAGGGTTCGTCAAAATTATCCTTGTTTTTCTGGGCATCCTGTGTATCTTTCTGGCATTGTCATTTTATATTCTGAAGCTTTTACAGGATCGGCGAAAAGCATCGCGGGAGATTGTCTATCTGAAAGAACTGAATGAACTTCTTGAAGAAGTGCAGCGTGGTGAGGAAGTGATTGCTCATCAGCAGCGACTGCAGGTAATGGGAACCATGACAAGCGGAATTGCTCATGAGTTCAACAATTTCCTGACACCAATTCTGGGTTATGCAGAGCTTCTGATGATGGAACTGCCGGATGAATCTGAGACGTATGAAAGTGCCCTGGAGATCTATGAGGCGGCCGAAAAAGCCAAAGATATCGTGCGCCAGATTTCCTTGCTGAGCCGTAAAAATGTTGAAACGGTGTATAAAAGTATCTCCGCAGAGAAGATGATCATGAGAGCACTGAAGCTGGTTAAATCAGTCTGTCCGCCGCAGATCACTTTGAGTAGTGATATCAGGCTGGGGCCGGCTGCGATTCTGGGCAATACGACTCAGATTAACCAGATGCTTCTGAACATCTGTATGAATGCAATTCATGCGATCGGCAAAAACAGCGGTGCGATTGTGATCCGGGGAAGATGCATCAACAAAAAAAATCTGGAGCATAAAATTGAGATCAAAGTTTCGGATGCCTGGCAGCAGTATATCCAGATTGACATTGAGGATGATGGGGTCGGCATGGATTCTGATACGTTAAGACAGATTTTTGATCCATTTTTCACTACCAAGAAGGGAGGCGAGGGGACAGGTCTGGGACTTGCCCTGGCGGAGCAGATTGTTCATTCGCATAAAGGGTATATTTATGCTGAAAGCCAATCTGGCAAGGGCAGTATCTTTCATATTTTCTTTCCCGTGCTGGAACGAAATCTGGGGACAGAACCGGTTGTCTGGGGACAAAAGAAGAATCTGCGGCTTGTTATTGTGGATGATAATGCCAAAGTTCTGCAGCTGTTGAAAAAGAATTTTGCCAGGATTAAGCTGGATATCGCCACCTGCCGCAGCAAAGACGATCTGCAATTGATTCTGAACGAACAGGAGGTAGATGTTCTGGTAATTGATCAGAATCTTGACGGTGCAAGCAGCATTGACCTTTGCATGGCAATGAAAGAACGGTACCCAGATATGATATTTATTGTGATGGTGGATTATATCTCACGGGAAATTGTTGAGGCTAAAAATCGCAAGATTATCGATGATTATATCGGAAAACCGGTTTCAGACACAACGATACTTGAAGCGGTTCGCAGTTGTATGGAGAACTATTGACGTTCATGGCGTTTCTTAATGCATTTAAAGAATTACCTTAATAAACTGTAAGGACGTTCGCGTAAGATTGTAAGGTTCGATTTTTATACTGTAAGCATAACAGGAAAGGAAGGGTATGAAAAATGAATGAAACTATGCTTGCGGTATTAGGATTTGCAACAATAATTATGATAATTATTCTGTTGCTGAAAAACGTAACGGTTCCGGCACTTGCATTTATTGGTGTATCGACTGTGGCGGCAGCGATTCTGGTAGTCAGCGGAACCTATACCATTGCTGAAGTCGGCAAATTTGTCGGATCGGGTGTAAAGGGAGTGCATTCGACCGCATCGTTATTTATCTTCTCAGTTCTGTTCTTTGGACTGATGTCTGATGTGGGGATGTTTGACAAGATTATCAATGCATTAATGAAAAAGGTTGGCAACAATGTTGTCGGTGTTGCAGTAATGACCTGCATTATCGCCATAATCGGTCATCTGGACGGGGGTGGTGCCTCCACGTTTCTGATTACAATTCCGGCAATGCTTCCGGTGTATAAGAGATTAAATATGCGTCCAACGACTTTGATGCTGATCTGTGTTACTGCTATGGGAGTTATGAACCTGCTGCCTTGGGGCGGTCCGACCATGCGTGCAGCTTCCGTACTGGGGATTGATGCAAACGAATTGTGGATGCAGATTCTTCCGATGCAGGTGGTTGGTATTTTAATTGCCCTGGGAACAGCTGTCATCTGGGGAAATATTGAGAAAAAAAGAACCGCCGGGATGTCCATTACAGTAAATGATTCGGCAGATGACGGGATAGTCCAGGATGAGGCGAATGAACTGGCCAGACCTAAAATGTTTTTATTCAATGCATTATTGACTCTGATAGTGATTTTGTGTCTGGTGTTCGTGAAAGTACCGTCATACTTTACCTTTATGGTTGGCTGTGTTATTGCGCTGCTGGTAAATTATCCGGGAGCAAAACTGCAGAACAAAATCATCAAGTCCCACTCAGGTCCGGCATTGATGATGGCATCTACAATCCTTGCGGCAGGTGTGTTCCTGGGCGTGTTGGAAGACACTGAGATTATGACTCATATGGCAAATGTCCTGGCTTCATTTATTCCGGATTCCATGGGCAGATATCTGCCGATTATTATCGGTGTGCTGTCTGTGCCGTTAACTCTGATGTTCTGTACCGATGCATACTTCTTTGGTCTGCTACCGGTGCTGCTGGGAATCGGAAGCCAGTTCGGTGTGAATCCGGCCCATACGGCAATTGCGATGGTCGTTTGCAGAAACTGTGCAACCTTTATCAGCCCGGTGGTACCAGCGACATTCCTTGGTACCGGACTGGCCGGAGTAGAGATCAAAGATCATATTAAAACCTGCTTTTTGTGGGTTTGGGGTGTCAGCCTGATCTGTTTGGTTGCCGGACTTGTGCTGGGAGTACTTAAGTTTTAAGATTTTTAACCTGATTACTTATAAATAGAAACATCCCTGGATGAATCGTGCTTTACAAGCACCTGTCATTTCATTCAGGGATGTTTTTTTTACACCAACTGACGGCGCAGACGTTCCTTTTCCGCCAAGGTATCCGTGGCAGGATACCACATGGGATCAGCCAGACGAATGCAGCAGGATTCTCCTTGTCTGAATGAAATCCGGTGAGGAGTCTGCACCTTCAGTTTCTGATTCCCCATAGGGATCAGATATTCGGTACGATCAGTCAGGAATATCCGCTTTTCCACATGGGTCTGGTAACCGTCTTCCGGGGTCAGGATAATGGAGTTCGGTCTGGCGGCAACAATCATCTGCTCCATGGCATCAGGGGGAGGAAGCAGGTTTAATGGCTGGGACATATCACCCTCGGCAAACACCTTCCCATCCCTGACAATTACATGGAGGAATGTACTTTCTCCTAAAAAGCTATGTACAAATCGATTGACCGGCCGGTTGTAAAGTGTTTCCGGTGTGCCGATCTGCATGATTTTCCCCATATCGCAGACCATCATCCGGTCGGAGATAGCCATGGCCTCGGACTGATCATGGGTGACGAAGATAATCGTAAAGTTGAATCTTCTTTGTAGCTCTTTAATTTCAAAACGCATGGTTTCCCTCAGCTTGGGATCCAGGTTGGACAAAGGCTCATCCAGGAGCAGAACTTTAGGCTGTGTGACGATGGCTCTCGCAAGTGCAATCCGCTGCTGCTGACCTCCGGACAGGTCGGACGGAAATACCTTTTCCAGACCATCCAGACTGGTGAGCTGCAGTGCTTCCCGAACCCTTTTATCCACATCGGTGCGGTTCATTTTCTGTAAACGCAGTGGGAAGGCAACATTTTCAAATACATTCATATGCGGCCAGACAGCAAATGCCTGAAAGACCATTCCCAACCCCCGATCCTCCGGAGGAACATACAAATTTTTATTTTTTACGGAAACCGGGCGGCCGCAAAGTTCAATTTCTCCTTCACTTAAATCTTCAAATCCGGCAATCATTCGTAATGTTGTCGATTTCCCACACCCCGAAGGGCCTAAAAAAGAAAAGCATTCTCCTTCCTCCACTTCAAGATTGAAGTTGTCGACGGCAACGATATCTCCTAGAGTTTTTGTTGTAAATCGTTTTGTTACATTGCGAAGAATGATTTGATTCATAAACTAAACTCCTTTCCTGTCCTTGGTAATCTGGGTGACAATCGTATTGCAGATGATGATCAGGATGATGGCGATAGAGCCAAGGGCGGCCGCCTGCGGCATCATTCCCGCATCGCGCAGGGAGTATATCTGTACGCCGAGAGTGCGGGTGTATGGGCCATAGAGAAGAACTGAGGTGGTGACTTCTCTCATAGCCGGAAGAAAAATCAGGAAGAAACCTGAGACCATAGCAGGACGGATGAGCGGCAGGGTGATATCCTTTAGGCTTTCCGTATGTGATGCTCCGCACGTCCGCGCCGCCTCTTCAAGAGATGGATGAACCTGCAGGAGGGCGGCCGAGGATGTTTTCATGGAGAAGGACATGTACCTGGCCAGGTAGGCAACCAGAATAATCCAAATCGTATTATACAGGTTGATGCCCAGACTTCCCGACCAGGCAAGAATCACGCCGATAGCCAGCACTGTGCCGGGGATAGAGTAGGGAAGTACGGATAACACTTCCAGAATTCCTTTTCCTCTTGGTTTGATTTTCTGCACCACATAGGCGACAAGTGTTCCCAGGAACATACATATGATGCCGGCCGCGATGGAGACAAAGAGGGAATTTTGGACGGAACTCAGCGTGCCGGAACTGGAGAAAACCTTTATGTAATTTGCCAGGGTGAAATTTTCCGGGATCAAAGGCAGACCGTAAGCCCGTACCAGAGCTACCAGGAAAATCATTCCCAACGGAACAACCACAATAAACAGCAGAGTCGCAACTGCCAGGATAAACAGCGGGATTTTCGCACCGCGAAGTTTGATAAGGGTCGGACGCATGCTTTTCCCCTTAATGATGTCATAGCTTCCGCTGCTGAGCAGTTTTTTCTGAACCAGCAGGGCAAATGCAACGACCAGCACCAGCATGATGGACAGCGCCGCGCCCTGCCGGATTCCGTCAAAGCTGCCGCCGGAACGGGAAATCACTGCGTAGATACGGGTCGGCAGCGTATAGATGCCCTGTGAAAAACCCAGGATGGAGGGCACACCGAAGTGCGCCAGTGAGGTGATTAAAATCAGCAGTGCACCCGCAGATATTGAGGGAAGAACCAAGGGAAGCGTGATTTTGCGGATTACTGTCATCTGCTTTGCCCCGGCGATGCGGGCGGATTCCTCCAGGGTCGGGTCCATGCGCTCCAGAGCGCTGACTACCTGCATAAAGACAAAGGGAAAATAGTAAGACAGTTCCACGAATATAATACCGCCCAGAGTATTGATATTAAAAGGCGCTTTTTGAAGGTGAAACGTGCTCATCAACCAGCGGTTCAGATAACCGGATCGTCCGTTCAGCAGAAGATCCCAGGCCATTGCTCCTAAAAAAGGGGGAAACATATAAGGGATGTTGAACAGTGCACGCATGAGTCCCTTTGCAGGAATGTCACTGCGCCCCAGCAGCCACGCATAGAATACTCCGACTATGGTTCCCAGTAAAGTCACCCAGAACGCAATTTTTATCGTGTTCCACATGGATGCCAGATTATCTTTGTTTAATAATTGTGAAGTAAATAACTCAGGGCTGAAGCGGCCCTGATAAAAAAAGGCATGATAGACTATCATGAATATTGGAACAGCGACGATGACAATAAGCAGAACGAAGCTGAGTATGGTCATCATGTTGTCCAGACTGAACCGGCGCCCGTCAATGGCGGCCAGATCAGAGTTTTGTTTGCGGATACGAAGTTTTCTCATCGATTGCCCTCCTGGTGTTCGTAATAACGTGGATTGATGAAACGGAGGCCGACACTGCTGCCGTCTCTGTAGATGCCTGACTGAACTGCCTCCAGACTGCTCTGCTGCACCCGTAGCTCCCGCTCACCAAGCATGATAAAATAATCGTATTCACTTCCGAGAAAGACGCAGCGCTTCACCGTACAGCGGATCGGGGAATCCGGGTCAAAAACGATGTCATTGGGGCGGACTCCAAGTTCGGTTTGGCCTGAGAAGCTGACTGTGTCTGCGATTTTTTCCTTCCAGGGAATCAGCGCGGAGCCTGAGTCCAGATATATCTGCCCGTTTTTCTTTTCCAGAGGAATAAAATTTGATACTCCGATAAATTCAAAAGCAAATCGATTGACAGGTTTTTGAATAATTTCTTCGTCAGATCCGATCTGGCATAAACTGCCGTCCTGCTGCATGATCGCCATTTTGTCGCAGAGCTGCAGAGCCGACTGCTGGTCATGGGTGATATAGAGGATGGTGGTTCCGATATTTTTCTGAATATCCCGTATTTCTGCAAGCATCTGTTCCCGCAGCTTTGCATCCAGATTGGTGATTGGTTCATCCATGACAATCAGGTCATCGCTTCCGACCAGTGCCCGCGCAATCGCTACCCGCTGCTGCTGACCGCCGGAGAGCTGGCTTGGCAGATGGTTTGCATATTCTGTCATGTTAACCTGCCCTAGTGCATGCATTGCTTTCTGTTCCGCTTCTGTCTTGGGGAACTTTCTTTTTTTCATTGGGTAAAGCACATTTTCTTTTACTGTCATATGAGGCCAGACGGCATAGTCCTGAAAGACAATTCCGATGTTTCGTCGCTCTGCCGGAATATTAATGCGTCTTTTCGAATCAAATACACAGCGGTCTCCGATATAGATCTCTCCTTTTTCCGGTTTGCTAAGACCGAGAAGGCAGCGCACGAGAGTTGTTTTCCCGCATCCGGAAGGACCGACGAGGCAAAGGATCCGCCCGTTTTCCACTTCCAGGGTGAAATCTTTTAAGATATACCGATCGCCATAGCGAAAAGAAATGTCCTTAAATCTTATATTCTCCATGGGATTCCTCCTTATTAACCATGGTGGAGCCGTGAGGCTCCGCCATGGCCGGGTTTTTATAATCCGAAAATGCTATCGAAGGCTTCGGCATTGGCCTCTTCCTGCTCAACCATTTCACTCATACTGGCTTCCATCGCTTTGGCGGCAATGGCGGCCACATCGGTCCCTTTCTGATCCACATCACTCCGTACGGAAATCAGATTGTTCTCAACGAGAACCTCCTGACCTTCCTTAGACAGGATAAAGTCGTAAAGGAGTTTCCCGTTCTCCTCGTTTGCACAATTTGCAACAAGTCCCAGCGGGCTGAAGATGGAAACCGTGTCTTCGGGGTAGACAAAAGCAATCGGTGATCCTTCGTTTGCCAGGTTTGCGGTGACATAGTCCAGACAAACGCCGACTTTGTAAGCACTTGCCGCAATCTGATTATGTGCCGCCGTAGTACCGCTTTCCAGATAACAGCCGTTCTCCTTCAGCTTCCGGATATATTCAACCCCGTATTTATCATTGCACATAATTGCATTTCTCCAGTATTTGGAAGTTCCGGAGCTGCCCGGATCAGTCATGACAATCTGGTCATTCCATTTTTCATCCAGCAGGTCATTCCAGCTCTGCGGTGCCTCTTCCGGAGTGACGAGGGTGGTGTTATAAGAAATCCCCATATTCATCATCCGGGCGCCGGTGTAATATCCGTCTTTATCAATATAGGCAGGATCAATGGTGGCGGCTTCCGGTGAAGAGTATTGCTGCAGAATGTTTTGTTCTATGAAGGAAACATAGTCAGCCGGATCTCCTACCCAGATTACGTCTGCGTCAACCTGGCCGGCCTGAGCTTCGGTTGCGATCTTTGTGATTACCTTGCTTGTGCCGGCGAAATAATACTCCATCTTAATATTTGGATACTTCGCCTCAAATGCTTTTTTGATTGCCATCAGCTGATCTTCCTGCATGGAAGAATACATCATAACTTTCCCTGAGCCGGTATTTCCGGATTCAGCTGTCCCGCTGCCGGAGGTATCAGTCGGCACGGCCGTAGTTTCCGGGGCAGATGCAGATGCTGATTCTGGTGATGAGTTGCCCAGACTGCCGGAGCTGCCGCATGCGGTCATGCTTCCCAGCAGGATTGCCGTTGTTCCTAAACAGATTAAATTTTTGATCTTTTTCCCCATAATTATCCTCCTGATATTTGATTGATGATTGTTTTTTGTTCTTCCCATGGCCATGAGATCATTTCGAGACAAAAGCAAACAATATTGTCGCATTGCACAATAATTATAAGATAAAAACAATAAAATTGTACAGTTTAAATATGGATAAATGGATATAAGTACAAATCTTAAACCTAAGGGGGTGATTGACAAAGCAAAAAATGCTTCATACAATAGAAGCATACAGGGGGTGAATACTATGAGCAGGGAAAAAAAAGAACAATCAAAAAAGAGAAGATTATTCCAGGGGATTTATCTGCTGGTACTGGTGAGCGGCTTCTGCTTTTTCCTTTTGTTTATTTACGGACAGTTTCAGACGGCAACGATGCAAACCCTGACAACCTTCAACAGCGACTTTGTCGAGCGGGTAGAGACCGTCTCAGTTTCCATGCTGAATAATATCAAGACTTCTGCCATGCAGATGTTTTACACATCATCCATAAAAACACTTCGGACGAAAGGAACATTGTCCAATGCAGAAAAGGTTACAGGACTTCGCGATCTTGGGAATTTTGTGGGAAGCTCCGAATTCCTGGAGAGCGTAATGGTATATAACAGCAAACTAGATATGGTCTTTACCTCCGAGAGCGTTTATCCGTCAGTGGCCAGCAGTGAATTTCATGATTCCGATGCCGTGGAAATATTAAAGAATCCTGAAAATTATCCTTATCTCGTGCCTATTAAACGCAGCATAGAAAGTAGAACTACCTATTCCTTTCTGTTCTTTGAATATAAAGGAAGCGATAAAAGTACCCTGCTGTTAAATATCACGGATGAATGGTATCAGACACAACTGCTGGGAATGTCTAAAACAGAAGACGCCATTATCATCGGAGCAGACGGAGAAATTCTGGCAGTTCATAATTCAGAGATTGCCGCCCAGGTGCTTGCGGATTGGGATAAGATTATTAGTGGAATTAAAGGAAATCCGGAGGAAGGTTTTGTATTGTCCTCTTTTTTGAATGCTGATCCCGGCTGGATGTATTGCCGTATGAAGCTTGCAGACGGATACTATATCAAACCGCTGTATTTAGAATCGGCTGCTCCAGGGTTAGTCCATATCCGTAATTTTATATTTTCAACGGTAGTAGTTGCAGGAGGGGCGATCCTGCTTTTGATTGGTTATCTGCTCATCAAGGTTTATCTGCCGCTTCATGATATTCGTCGATTATTACGGCAGTCAGGAAGCGATGAGAAAAATGTCTCCACACATATTGAAACTCTGATGGAAGGGCAGAGAGCGTCAAATTTAAAACAGCAGCTGGCCAATCTTCGGTCGGGGAAGATACCCGAGGGAGTTTTATTTCCCTTACAGTTGATGATGACAGAAGGAGAGGAAATCGAAATTTTCAGGACTGTGCTGCCGGAAGTCTGCCATACTGCATTGGTGGCGGAAAATGATATCGGTGCATGGATGCTCATTTCGGCCTGCTCCCTGGAGCAGGAGAAGCAGGCATGCAAACTATTTATGGAAAAATCGGAGAAAAAGCTCTTTGTGAGCAGCTTTTGCCTGACGACGGATGATATGGCGAGGAGTTATTCAGCAATAGAAGAACTTTACGCTCTGCGTTTCCTCTATCCGGAACAGCAGATCATGCATCAGGAAATCATTGAGAAGTGTAACAGGATCAGTGCATTTAATCCGAAGCAGGCGGCTTCTATCATAAATGCAATAAAGGCGGAACAGCAAAACACGGCACAGGAAAACTGGATGCAGATATTTTCCTTAATTAGAAAGGACAGATATGCAGACTTTCGTTTTACCATCCGTTACATAAACAAACAACTGAGAAAGCTGCTGGCAGATATGGGGGCAGAAACGGTCGCTGTGACAGACACGATCCTGGATGAAATGGGAGATATTAAAGATCTCCATGACTATATGTTCCATCAGTTTCAGCGTGCAGTTGATGCTGTGGGGAATAAGAAGCAGGAACAGCGGATGGTACTCTCCGGACAGATTGATGAATTTATTGAACAGCACTACCTTGAGCCGGCCTTTTCGGCTCAGCATGTAGCTGATGAGTTTCAGATGAATGCAGCTTATCTCAGCAGGCAATATCATCAGGTGGCGCAGCTGTCAATCAGCGATGCCATCCACCGGGTGCGTATTTTGAAGGCATGTCAGCTGCTGGCTCAGACAGAGATGCCGGTGGAGACTGTGGCCAGAGAGGCTGGGTATGGCAACAATGAGAAATACTTTTTTGTTTTATTTAAAAAGTGGACAGGATATACCCCCAAAGCGTACCGGAATCAGGAGGAATCCAGCCGTTCCGGTGATGGAATCTGATTTGCTAAGCTCTCTCACATGACAGCGTCAATCATAACCTAGATTCTGTTGCTGCACTCTGTTAAGCCTTAGAATGCCAGCTAGGTGATATATAGGCCTGCAATTAGCAGGCTTTTTGCTTGTAATAAAATGGTTTCTCATGTAGAATAGGGGAGGATAAAAATAAACTGGTGTCAAATTCTTACAATCACTTATAAAACAAGGAGTTACAGATATGAGTATTTTAAACGTAGAACATCTCAGTCACGGATTCGGTGACCGGGCAATCTTTCAAGATGTATCCTTCCGGCTGCTCAAAGGTGAACACATCGGCCTGGTCGGAGCAAACGGAGAAGGCAAATCCACCTTTATGAATATTATAACAGACAAACTGATGCCGGATGAAGGCAAGGTCGAATGGGCGAAGAATGTCCGGGTCGGCTACCTGGATCAGCACACCGTACTGGAAAAAGGTATGACCATCCGGGACGTGCTGAAAAGCGCATTTGCGCATTTGTTTGAGCTGGAAATCCAGATGAATGAAATCTGCGACCGGATGGGAGAAGCGTCCGAGACAGAAATGAATGAAATGATGGAAGAGCTGGGAACCATCCAGGATTTACTGATGGCTCATGATTTCTATATTATTGACAGTAAGGTGGAAGAAGTGGCCCGTGCCCTTGGCCTTGAGGATCTTGGTCTGGATCGTGACGTATCGGAGCTGAGCGGCGGTCAGCGGACCAAAATTCTGCTGGGTAAGCTGCTGCTTGAGAAACCGGATATCCTTTTGCTGGACGAGCCAACCAACTACCTGGATGTGCAGCATATTGAATGGCTGAAGCGTTATCTACAAGAATATGAAAATGCATTTATTTTGATTTCTCATGATATTCCATTTTTAAATAGTGTCATCAACCTGATTTATCATATGGAAAATCAGAGTCTGGACCGGTATGTGGGAGATTATCATCATTTTGAAGAAGTTCATTCCGTCAAAAAGGCGCAGCTTGAGGCAGCTTATAAAAGGCAGCAGCAGGAGATTGCTGAACTGGAGGACTTTGTGGCCCGCAATAAGGCGCGGGTAGCCACCAGGAATATGGCGATGTCAAGACAGAAGAAGCTGGATAAGATGGATGTAATCGAACTCGCAAGAGAGAAGCCGAAGCCGGAATTTCATTTCCAGGAAGCGAGAACTGCCGGTAAAATAATTTTTGAAACGAAGGATCTGGTGATCGGATATGATGAACCATTGACCCGGCCGCTCAATTTTTCGATGGAACGGGGCGAGAAGATCGTTCTGAAAGGTGCTAATGGTATCGGTAAAACTACATTATTAAAGAGTGTCCTTGGACTGATCCAGCCGATCAGCGGAAGCGTGGAACTGGGAGATTATCTGCACATTGGTTATTTTGAGCAGGAGATCGCCGAGGAGCAGCGCAATACCTGCATTGAAGAAATCTGGCAGGAGTTCCCGTCCTATACCCAGTACCAGGTACGAGCCGCGCTGGCAAAATGTGGACTGACCACAAAACACATTGAAAGCCAGGTGCGTGTATTAAGTGGTGGGGAACAGGCAAAAGTAAGATTATGTAAGCTGATTAACCGGGAACATAATGTCCTGCTGCTGGACGAGCCGACCAACCATCTGGATGTCGATGCAAAAGCCGAATTAAAGCGTGCCCTCAAAGAATATAAGGGCAGTATCCTGCTGATCTGCCATGAACCGGAATTCTACGATGATCTGGCGACCCGTGTGGTAGACTGCAGTGAATTCTGCTTAAGGGCATAAAACGAATCATCCCCCGCTGGGAAAGGCGGGGGATGATTCATATACATTTTGGGAATGGTAGGTATATATTAAAAAAAGGTTTAGGGGGACCGGGCGGTACTGCCGCCCGGTATGAGTATGAAAAAGCTTTGTTATTTCAAGTAGTAACTTGAAACAAAGACTCATTACCCTTTCGGGATAATGTACTTATAGTATAAAAAGGAAATGTGTCAAAAATGTGTCTCTATCATAAAAAAAATATAAAGAAAATAAAAAAAGCCTTTAAAAAATCTTGCGGATTGTATATAATAGGGGAGATTGGACGAATGAATAGTAGGGAACAAACAGGAGGAATCATATGTTAGTATCCAATGACATTGGAATAGACTTAGGTACAGCCAGTATTTTAGTATATATAAAAGGAAAAGGCGTGGTCTTAAAAGAGCCGTCAGTTGTTGCTATTGACCGTGACAGCAACAAGATTATGGCGATCGGTGAAGAGGCTCGTCTGATGATAGGAAGAACTCCTGGTAATATCGTCGCAGTCAGACCTCTGCGTCAGGGTGTCATTTCAGATTATACCGTTACTGAGAAGATGCTGAAATATTTCATTAACAAAGCAGTAGGTAAGAAGACCTTGAGAAAACCGCGTATTTCCGTCTGTATTCCGAGCGGTGCGACAGAAGTAGAGAAGAAGGCCGTTGAAGATGCCACCTATCAGGCAGGAGCAAGAGAAGTTTCTATTATAGAAGAACCGGTTGCAGCTGCGATTGGAGCAGGGATTGACATCTCCAAGGCATGTGGTAATATGATAGTAGATATCGGCGGCGGTACCGCAGATATTGCTGTGATTTCACTGGGCGGTACAGTAGTAAGTACTTCGATAAAGATTGCCGGTGATGATTTTGATGAAGCATTGGTACGTTACATGAGGAAGAAACACAATCTTCTGATTGGCGAAAGAACGGCAGAAGAGATTAAGATTAATATAGGTGCTGCTTACCGTCGGCCGGAGGTGCTGACGATGGAAGTTCGCGGACGTAACCTGGTAACAGGTCTGCCCAAGACCATTGTAGTGACTTCCGATGAGACACTGGATGCCCTGAGAGAACCGGCTATGCAGATTGTCGATGCGGTGCACAACGTATTGGAGCGTACCCCGCCGGAGCTGGCAGCAGATATTTTTGACCGCGGTATCGTAATGACCGGCGGTGGTTCTCTGCTGAATGGTCTGGATCAACTGATTGAAGAGAAGACCGGTATCACTACCATGGTTGCAGAAGATCCGCTGACAGCAGTGGCAATCGGAACCGGCAAATTTATCGAGTTCCAGCATGGGGAAAGACCGAAGGAATTTTAATAAACGACTTTTTTGAGTCCCGTGACCGGACAGTCGCGGGATTCTCTGCATTTAATTATGGAAGGAGATACAGACATTGGCAACAGTAACTGGTTATGTAGAGAAAATAAAATTCCGTAATGCAGAGAACGGATATTCCATTCTGGCAATCACCGCCGGAGATGATGAGTATGTGCTTGTCGGTACGTTTCCCTATATCGGTGAAGGTGATATGATCGAGGCCAGCGGCACAATGATTGATCATCCGGTATACGGCGAGCAGATCCAGGTGGAAAGCTATGATCTGAAGACCCCGGAGGACACGCTTTCAATGGAGCGCTATCTGGGATCAGGCGCGATCAAAGGTGTGGGTGTGGCACTGGCTGCCCGCATTGTCCGCCGGTTTAAGGCGGATACATTCCGGATTATTGAAGAAGAACCGGAACGTCTCGCGGAGGTCAAAGGGATCAGCGAAAAGATCGCAATATCCATATCCGAACAGATGGAAGAGAAGAAGGAACTGCGGCAGGCGATGATGTTTTTGCAGGATTATGGCATCACGATGAATCTGGCGCTGAAGATATATAATGAATATGGTTCGCGGCTCTACGGTATAATCAAGGAGAATCCTTATCAGCTGGCAGATGATATTCAGGGGGTTGGATTTAAGATTGCCGATGAGATTGCTCAGAAAGTCGGCATCTTTACCGATTCCGATTTCCGGATTCGGAGCGGCATTTTTTATACGCTTTTGCAGTCTACGGCGAATGGTCATACATATCTGCCAAAAGAAGAATTGCTGCGGGGCGCATCTGAACTTTTGCAGGTCAATCCTGATATTATGGAAAAGCATCTGATGGACCTGCAGATTGAAAAGAAAATTGTCGTCAAAGCGGATGGGGATCAGTCGGAACATATCTATGCGGCACAATACTACTACACCGAATTGAATACGGCCAGAATGCTTCATGATTTAAATATCAGAGGCAATGAACCAGAGAGCGAAATCCTGAAGAAACTGGAGCGGATCTGTGAATCCGAGCAGATTGAAACGGATGAACTGCAGATGCGCGCAGTTGCAGAAGCGGTAAACAGCGGCCTGCTGATTATTACCGGCGGGCCCGGAACCGGTAAAACAACAACGATTAACACCATTATCCGTTATTTTGAGCAGGAAGAGATGGAGATTCTGCTGGCCGCTCCAACCGGCCGGGCGGCCAAGAGAATGGCAGAGGCGACCGGTTATGAGGCAAAGACCATTCACCGTCTGCTGGAACTGACGGGTATTCCGGGCGATTCCGGTGATAATTCCGGCATGCATTTTGACCGGAATGAAGAGAATCCTCTGGATGCCGATGCCATTATCATTGACGAGACTTCCATGGTCGACATCTATCTGATGCAGGCACTGCTTAAGGCCGTCAATCCGGGAACCAGGCTGATTCTGGTGGGCGATGTGAATCAGCTGCCCAGTGTCGGGCCGGGAAATGTACTTCAGGATATTATCGATTCCGAGTGCTTTCCGGTAGTTCGCCTGACCAGGATCTTTAGGCAGGCAGCTGAGAGCGATATTATCGTCAATGCGCATAAGATTAATGGCGGAGAAGAAATTGATCTGGGTAAGAAGAGCCGCGACTTTTTGTTTATCCGGCGAGAACAGCCGGATGCTATTATCAATGCCATGATTACACTGGTAAAGGATAAGCTTCCCGGTTACGTCAATGCCGATCCTTTTGAAATCCAGATTATGACACCGATGCGGAAAGGAATGCTGGGGGTGGAACGGCTCAATACCATCCTGCAGGGATTTTTAAACCCCAAGGCGCCTTCGAAAGAAGAAAAGGAGATGAGCGGCGTTATTTATCGTGTCGGAGATAAGGTGATGCAGGTGAAAAACAACTATCAGATCGAATGGGAAGTCCGCAACCGTTACGGTATTCCGGTGGAGGCAGGAACCGGAGTGTTTAATGGTGATATCGGCATTATCCGGGAAATCAACACCTTTGCCGAGACTCTGACGGTAGAATTTGATGAAGGTAAAATGGTCGAGTACGGATTTAAGCAGCTGGAAGAACTGGAGCTTGCTTATGCAATTACGATTCACAAGTCTCAGGGAAGTGAGTATCCGGCAGTGGTAATTCCGGTATATCCCGGCCCCCGTATGCTGATGACCCGCAATCTGATCTACACGGCGGTAACCCGTGCCCGTGCCTGTGTTTGCCTGGTTGGTGTACCCCAGATGTTCCAGGGCATGGTAGACAATGAAGTGGAACAGCGCCGTTATACCGGGTTAAAGCAGCGGTTCCATGAAATATACCAGTTTGAAAAGGACTTATAATTATGAAGATAAAACAATTGCCATCGGCGCTGATCACACTACTGTATCCGCGCCGGTGTCCGGTCTGCGGCCAAATCGTGGCGGCTCCGGATATTTTGATCCATTCTGCATGTCTTGCAAAATTATCCCTGATAAAACAACCATCATGTAAACGCTGTGGCAAAGAAGTCTTTAGTGAGGCCCAGGAATACTGCTATGACTGTGTCCGGCACCGCCGGTCATTTGATGCCGGTGCGGCGCTGCTGAATTATAATCAGCCGGCCAGACAATCCATGATGGCAGTGAAGTATCATAACCGCAGAGAATATCTTGATTTCTATGCAGAAGCAATGGACCTGCGGTTTCGCCATCTGGTGGAGGTCTGGCAGCCGGAGTTATTGATTCCGGTTCCGGTACATCCGTCCCGGAGAAGGCAGCGGGGTTTTAACCAGGCGGAAGAACTGGCCCTGCGGCTGGCGGGGAAATGGGATATCCCGGCAGAGTCCGGTCTGCTGCTGCGAAATAAAAAAACACTGCCGCAGCGGGAACTGAATCCAAAAGAACGTCTGGAAAATCTTCGGGCGGCATTCGAAGTCAGGGCACCAGGCCGGGACATTCCCCGCCGGGTGCTGTTAATAGATGATATCTATACTACCGGGAGTACCATTGAAGCATGTACTCATGTGCTGAAGGCAGCCGGAGTAAACTATGTCTGTTTTCTGACCATCTGTACCGGCCTGTCCTGCTAAAAGAAACAAATTGAAATATTAAGTAAAATGCGGTATAGTATTGAAAAAAGGAGGAAGGATATGATTATTCGAATCGCTCGGGAACAGGATATGCCGCATTTACTGGATATTTATAATTATGAAGTTCTGCATGGGCTGGCCACATTTGACCTGCATGCCAGAACAATGACGGAACGGATGGCGTGGTTCCATGACCATAACAGGGATAATCATCCTCTGATTGTTGCCGAACTGGATGGCCGGGCGGTTGGTTATGCCAGCCTGTCTTCGTACCGGGACAAAGAGGCATATGCTCAAACTGTAGAACTTTCCGTATATATTGACCCATCATACCGGCGGCGGGGCATTGCCAGAGCGCTGATGTCTGCAATTCTGGAAGAAGCAAGGCAGCGGGAAGATATTCATACCGTTATTTCGGTTATTACAGACGACAATGAAGCCAGCGTGAAGCTTCATGAAGATTTCGGGTTTACCTATTGTGGAACGATGAAAGAAGTCGGACAAAAATTCGGCAAAATGCTGGGGATTGTAAACTACCAGATCATGGTATGACAAAGTGGTGGGAATTACCGTAGAAAAAGGGCTTAGCGTTGAAAATAGTTGACACCAATCTTCTGGTATGCTATAGTAATATGGCGAATGGAAGAGCTTAGGTCTTTTTTTTATGCTCAAAATTAAAATGAGCTGAGAACGGACCAAAAACAACGAAAATTTAGTGGAGGTGGAAGTCGTGCGCACAAAGATTACACTGGCATGTACAGAATGCAAACAACGTAACTACAACATGACGAAGGATAAGAAGACCCATCCTGACCGTATGGAAACAAAAAAGTATTGTAGATTCTGTAAATCACATACTTTACACAAAGAAACGAAATAAGGAGTGTGAATATGGGAGAAGCTACAAACACAAACGCTGAGAAGGCTCCAAAAAAGAGCTTTTTTAAAGGGTTGAAGACTGAGTTCAAAAAAATCGTATGGCCTGATAAAGAGACTGTTGGCAAACAGACGGTTGCAGTACTCACTGTGTCGGTTGCTCTTGGCTTGCTGATTGCGCTTTTGGATGTTGTTATCAAATGGGGTTTGCAGTTCATTATGTAATATAAAGCGAGGGTGATACTATGTCAGAAGCAAAGTGGTATGTAGTTCATACCTATTCAGGCTACGAGAACAAAGTAAAAGTTGACATTGAGAAAACGATCGAGAACCGCAATCTACAGGAACAGATTTTAGAAGTGTCCGTTCCGATGCTGGAAGTGGCGGAATTGAAAAATGGCGTGGAAAAGCTGGCAGACAAGAAGATGTTTCCCGGGTATGTACTGATTCACATGTTTATGAATGATGAAACATGGTATGTGGTACGGAACACCCGTGGAGTAACAGGCTTTGTCGGCCCCGGATCCAAACCGGTTCCGCTTTCAGAAGAAGAAATGGCAAGTTTAGGATTTGGCCGCAGAGATGTGGTGGTTGGTTTTGAAGTGGGAGATACCATTGTAGTTGCTGCCGGAGCATGGCAGGATACAATCGGTGCTATTCGCGCCATCAATGAATCAAAGAAGACCGTCACCATCAATGTTGAAATGTTCGGCCGCGAAACCCCAGTCGAACTGGGCTATACTGAGATCCGAAAAATGTAACAAAGAGACGACCGGAGCAAAGATACCGGTCACGGTACTGTATCAGTACCGGCTCGTGGGAGGGAAATCCCCGACAATACCACAATATTTAGGAGGTCATTATCATGGCAAAGAAAGTAACTGGTTACATCAAATTACAGATTCCAGCAGGTAAAGCTACACCAGCACCGCCAGTTGGCCCGGCTCTGGGTCAGCACGGTGTTAACATTGTACAGTTTACCAAAGATTTTAATGCAAGAACAGCAGACCAGGGTGATCTGATTATCCCGGTTGTAATCACTGTTTATGCAGATAGAAGCTTCAGCTTCATTACAAAAACTCCGCCAGCCCCAGTTTTGTTAAAGAAGGCATGCAAAATCAAATCAGGTTCTGCAACTCCTAACAAAACCAAGGTAGCTACCATCTCAAAAGCAGAAGTTCAGAAAATCGCTGAGCTGAAGATGCCTGACCTGAATGCAGCAAGCCTGGAAGCGGCTATCAGCATGATTGCAGGAACCGCAAGAAGTATGGGTATCACTGTAGAAGACTAATTCAGTCCGAGATGAAACTAAAAAAAGACGTGGGAGGGAAATCCCCGACAATACCACTAGGAGGTTATTTATTATGAAACATGGAAAGAGATACGTAGAAGCGGCGAAAGCAGTAGACCGCGGAACTCTTTATGATGCTGCAGATGCTATCGCATTAGTTAAGAAAACAGCAGTAGCAAAATTTGATGAAACCGTAGAGGCTCATATCAGAACCGGATGTGACGGACGTCACGCCGATCAGCAGATTCGTGGTGCAGTTGTACTGCCTCATGGTACCGGTAAAGTTACCAAAATCCTGGTATTTGCAAAAGGACCTAAGTTAGACGAGGCTTTGGCAGCAGGCGCAGATCACGTAGGCGGCGAAGAGCTGATTCCGAAGATCCAGAACGAAGGCTGGTTAGATTTTGATGTAGTTGTAGCTACACCAGACATGATGGGCGTTGTAGGACGTCTGGGTCGTGTACTTGGACCGAAAGGTTTAATGCCGAACCCGAAAGCTGGTACTGTAACCATGGACGTTACAAAAGCAATCAACGATATCAAAGCTGGTAAGATTGAGTACAGACTTGATAAAACAAACATTATCCACGTGCCAGTTGGAAAAGCTTCTTTCACAGAAGAACAGTTAGCGGACAACTTCCAGACGCTTATGGATGCTATCGTTAAAGCGAAACCAAGTGCATTAAAAGGTACTTACATCAAGAGCACCACCCTGACTTCCACCATGGGACCGGGTGTTAAGCTGAACGTAAGTAAATTAGTAAACTAATTCACTTTAATGTTGACATTCAAAATATAGTATGATATCATACACAAGTATTGACTGCCGAAGACAGTAGGTGCCGTAAGGCATAAGGATGAAACCACCTACCGAGGGAACGTACAATTCTTTATTTATTAATGAATTCGTGAGCCTCTCTGTCTTAAGGACAGGGAGGCTTTTTCCTTACAGTCTCCAGTTATATATTTAAAAAATAAAACAGGAGGTAACCATTCATGGCAAAAGTTGAATTAAAACAGCCAGTTATCGCAGAAATCTCTGAATTGTTAAACGGCGCAAGCTCTGCAGTAGTAGTAGACTATCGTGGTCTTACAGTTGCTCAGGATACTGATTTACGTAAACAGTTAAGAGAAGCCGGTATTACTTACAAAGTATTTAAGAATACCATGATCAAGCGTGCTGCTGAAGGTACTGATTTTGCTGCACTGGAACCGGACTTAGAGGGACCAACCGCACTTGCAGTATCTAAAGAAGACGCAACTGCACCCGCAAGAGCTCTGGCTAAATTTGCAAAAACTGCACCTAAGCTGGAAATCAAAGCCGGTATCGTAGAAGGTACTTACTACGATGCAACAGGAATGCAGGCAATCTCAAGCATCCCATCCAGAGACGAACTGCTGGGTCGTTTGCTGGGAAGCATGCAGTCTCCGATTACCAACTTCGCTCGTGTGCTTAATCAGATCGCTGAAAAAGGCGCAGAAGCATAGGCATTGAGTGCTTAGCGAGGTCTTTTCGAGCTTAGCAATCAAGCCCACCTGTGAAACAAGCGCGTTTTGTGCGCGACATTGAACATGGTGTTACCATTTCAAAATGAAAAACAAACAATTATAAAAATGATAATGGAGGAAACAAAAATGGCAAAGTTAACCACCGCAGAATTTATTGAAGCGATTAAAGAATTATCCGTATTAGAACTGAATGAATTAGTAAAAGCATGTGAAGAAGAGTTCGGTGTATCTGCAGCAGCAGGTGTTGTTGTAGCAGCAGCAGGCGCAGCAGAAGCAGCAGAAGAGAAGACTGAGTTTGACGTAGAGCTGACAGAAGTTGGACCAAACAAAGTTAAAGTCATCAAAGTTGTTCGTGAAGCAACCGGCTTAGGTCTGAAAGAAGCTAAAGAATTAGTTGATGGTGCTCCTAAAGTTGTTAAAGAAGCAGTTTCTAAGGAAGAAGCAGATCAGCTGAAAGCTTCCCTTGAAGGCGAAGGCGCAAAAGTTACTCTTAAGTAATTTTTTGTACAATACATGGGACCGTCACCGGAATCCGCAAGGATTTCTGGTGGCGGTCTTTTTTGTGTTGGAGAGAGGTGGTTGCTGGCAGGAATGGGTGAGAGGTGGCCAGCGCGGCTGAGGGGCTGGGCTTGGGGCGGCGGGGTCGCAACTTTCCCTTGCATTTCCCCCGGAAATGTAATATAATCAATATATCAATAATTTTGAAGTAATATAGAAAACATATCAAAAAAACCGATGAAATGAAAGCCAAATGGAAATTAGAAATCTGCTTACCTTCATAAAGGTAGCCGAACAACAAAGCCTTTCCAAAGCGGCAAAGCAATTGGGATATGCGCAGTCGACCGTGACCATGCAGATGCAGCAGCTGGAGCAGGAGTTGGGGGTTGCGCTTTATGAACGGGTGGGGAAGCAGATTCGGATGACGGAACATGGTCAGGAGTTGCTTGGATACGCCGGACAGATCGTGAAGACGTCCCAGGAGGCATTGCGGATTGGAAAAGGGGAAAGAAAACAGATTGATGGTACCCTGCGGTTAGGTGTTGCTGATACGATGCCGGATTCGGAAATGGCGGAGTGGATTCATAGTTATCGGCAGGCATATCCGGCGGTTCATCTGCGCATGCAAAGTGCCGATAGTCAGACGCTGATGCGGATGCTTCTCCATAATGAGATTGATTTAATGATGATTATGGATTACCGGATCCAGGATGCAGCTTTGATTCATGCCTGTGACTGGCAGGAACCGGTGCATTTTTTTGCGGTGCCCGGGCATCCTTTGGGGCAGATGGAAGATGTCCGGCTGGATGATATTCTGAAATATGACTTGATCCGGGGTAACCCGGGGATTTCATATGAAAAGAACCTGGAGACAGTTATGGCTGAGGCTGGCCTGATGGCTGCGGGATCGATGGAAATTGAAAATCTTAACCTGGCGATACGTCTGGTGCGGATGGGGGAAGGAATTACCCTGCTGCCGGATGTATTGGTACAAGATGATATACAGGAACGACGTTTGGAATGGATTAACTACAGACTCCCGGGCAACGAAATATGGCAGCAGACTATTTATCATAAGAATAAGTGGCTGACGGGAGCGATGAACGCATGGATAAAGATGCTGGAGGATACGAAAGATGCGGGCAGCCTTGTATAGCGCATTTCCACAAATACGTAAGATAATTGAAAAACCATATACAATTAAAGTAAATAAAAAATCAGGTGAACTGTATCTGGAGCAGGAGAAGAATCCTCTGTTTATGGAGGCACCCTATGCAATTTTGCTTATTCTGGCATCTGTGTTTGCGATTTACTCCTGCTGTAGTCATATCCAGCTATGGACAGATGTTAACTTACGGATCAGAAGGCTTGAACAGCTGGAACGGCAGGCAATCACCCTGAAGAATGAGAATGAATTGACGGAGCGGAAGTTTGCCTATACCGGTGATTTAAATTATATATATGAGGTGGCAACCAATACGCTGGGAATGGTTCCTGCATCAGAAGCAAATGTTATATTTTATGATCACTCTGATCCGGAATTTGTATATCAAAGAGACAATATCCCATCTATTGAATAGCAATAGCATTTGTGTATCACCGGCTGCATTCTCCGGTGATACACCCATCACACTTATTGATAAGAATTTAAGCATTATATAGCACGAAAGTGCTTGACACCCTTGAAGGGCAATGATAAAATACAGGTGTATTTTGTTATGAGCTTTTGATTCACATATTTTTGTAAGTCAAGAAGTGCATTCTCGATTTACAAAAATATGTGATTTTTTTGTTTCAGAAAAAATACAAATTTAAATTATAGGAGGTACCATCATGAATAACGGTACAGTAAAATGGTTCAACGCAACTAAAGGATACGGCTTCATCACCAACGACGAGACAGGCGAAGAAATCTTCGTACATTTCTCCGGTATTGCAACCGACGGATACAAGACTCTGGAAGATGGCCAGAAAGTTACTTTCGAGACTACTGAAGGAAACCGTGGTATGCAGGCAGTTAACGTAGCTGTAGTTTAATCCGCGATTATAGATATGTAAATTAGTGCCGCAGTCAGAATGATTCTGACTGCGGCATTTTTTGTATCATAGGAAATTGCGTCCTATGATACAAAAACCCTCCGGGGATGCGCACTTCGCGCTAAGGAAGATGGCTGTTGAAGCAACCGCGCTCCGGCGCGAGAATGTGCCGAGGCACATTTTTTCGTATCCATAACAGATTTCATGTTCTGGATTTTCGTTTGCGTAAGCTTTTCTTAAGGGCTTTTACCGTGTCGGCGATGATGCGGATCTCGTCATCACTGCAATCGATGATCTCCTGGTAGATCTCATCCGTAAACTGATGGTGGGCATGAACCAGACTATCGCAAAGCAGTTCATCCATCGAGCATTTCAGTTCGTTAGCGATACGGAGCAGGGTCGGCAGGCTGACTTTGGTATTGCCTGTTTCGATGTGACTCATATGAGGTGTTGATAAATTGACCTTTTCTGCAAGAGTATCCTGCGTCATTTTCAGGTATATTCTTTTTTTCTTTATTCTCGTCCCAATATCGTTATAGTTTAACTCCACAAGGCTCCTCCTGACAGTAGTTTGAATTGTTTTTAATTTGTTTCTTTCTTCTATATTGTATCGAGATTTGCGATGTGTTATAATAATCTACATAGATATTATGTGCACACAGTATAATTGGATGCAAATTTTACTGCTAAAAGATTTTTATGTTAAAAGCAAAGGTGACAAAATGAAGCGGGAAGAACAATTGATACATAAAATCGAAAATCTAGAGAAGACCAACATCATTCTAAAGAACCAGATTTTACAGATGCAGGAAGAACTGGGATATTATAAGGATTGCCTGTCAGAGCTGAAATATAAGGCAGAAAGCGATTATCTGACAGGTATTTATAACCGCAGTACGATCTGCGGTATCCTGAAGGAAATGTTACAGGCAGATGATGTGGAAGCCTTTGCTGTATGTTTTCTTGATCTGGATAACTTTAAGCAGATCAATGATAATTATGGCCATGGTTATGGGGATGTGGTACTGAAGCGCATTGCAGGAATTTTGAAAGAAAGTGTTGGAACGCATGATCTGATTTCGCGATATGGGGGAGATGAATTTCTGATCTGTATCCGTGATTGGGAGACGGAGCAAGCGATCCTTAAACGCCTGTCCCGTATTTGTCATGGCATTCGTGAGATGAGACTGCCACAGTTGCCGGCTATACAGCGGGGCGCGGATGAGCAGCTGAGTATCCGGGTGACAGCCAGTATTGGAGTGGCATGTTATCCTGTCCATGGAACAGAACTCCCTGATCTTCTTAACAAGGCAGACGAAGCTTTGTACCATAGTAAATCATTGGGGAAGGATCATGTGATTTTTTATCAGAATGGATAACATCCAGGCATGTAAACGCTTACAAAAAAATGGAAAACCTATTGCATTCTAAAAATAAATAGTGTATAGTAATCAACAGGAACAATTATATTACTAAATGCGAAAATGTAAGTGCTTACAAAAAATAGTATCGTGGAGGTTAGCAGAGGATGAACAAGGGAAAAGAAACAGTAATTCAGTTTGGTGAAGGTGGTTTTTTACGTGGCTTTGCAGATTATTTCTTTCAGAAGATGAAAGACAAGAGCCTTTTCGACGGTTCTGTGGTAGTCGTGCAGCCGATTGAAAATGGTATGTGCGATATGCTCGAGAAGCAGAACTGTGTATACAATCTATTTTTGAGAGGAATTGATAATGGCGAAGTGGTAGATGAGCATACCCATATCGATATCATCAGCAGATGTGTCAATCCTTATACTGATAATGAAAGCTATATCAGACTGGCAGAAAATCCTGATTTCCGTTTCATCGTATCAAATACTACTGAGGCCGGAATCGTGTTTGAAGCGGACAATCAGTTTACCGATGCACCCGCGAAGTCATTTCCTGGAAAACTGACTCAGCTTTTGTATCATAGATTTAAACTGGGCTTGAAAGGATTTATCGTATTATCCTGTGAGCTGATTGATCATAATGGGGAAGAACTGGAGAAGTGTTGTCTGCAGTATGCCGATTTATGGGAACTGGGAGAAGATTTCAAAACCTGGCTTAAAGCTGAGAACGATTTCTGTTCTACTCTGGTAGACCGCATTGTAACGGGATTTCCGAGAGATGAGCATCAGGCATTGTGCGAGCGGATCGGACAGCAGGATGATATGATGGATACGGCGGAGATTTTCCATTTGTGGGTTATTGAAGGGCAACATGAAGATGTACTGCCGCTGCAGAAAGCTGGTTTTAATGTAGTGTGGACAGACAACGTAGACCCATATAAAAAACGTAAAGTCAGAATTCTGAACGGCGCTCATACCTCGATGGTCTTAGGCGCTCATCTGTACGGTCTGGAGACTGTTGGCGAATGTCTGAACGATGAAACAGTATCAGCTGTTTTAAAGAAATGTATCTTTGATGAGATTATTCCGACTATTGGTGATAATGACGACAACAGAAAGTTCGGTGCTGCCGTACTGGAACGTTTCAGCAATCCATTTATTAAACATTTGCTGCTGTCTATCGCACTGAACTCAGTATCCAAGTTTAAGGCGAGAGTGCTCCCGACCATCCTGGAGTACAAAGACCAGTTTGGTAAGTATCCTCAGGCTCTTACCTTCTCCTTATCAGCACTGATTGCCTTCTACAGAACCGACGCAGCTAACGATGGGGAAGATATTGTCGCATTTATGAAAGTGGCTTCCTTAGCAGATATCTTAAAGAAAGATGCCTACTGGGGACAGGATTTGAGTGATATGCTTCTCGAAGTGCAGAAGTGGTATGATCTGATTCAGGAAAAAGGCATGGCCGCCGCTTATGCAGAAGTATTAAAATAATAAAACTATATCCAGAACTGCTGCTTTAGCACCGGGATCACAGGTGATAAGGCAGCAATTCTTTGTTTGGGGTTAAGATTTCATGTGTCTCTGCATAAAACTATATGGAGAGAAAATTTGGATGGCAGAACATGAATAGATGGAAGCTTAAAGGGCGAGTGGCTCTGCTGGTATCAATACTGATGCTGGATGGTATACTGCTGGGTGGTTTTGCAGGGGTTATGCAGTTTCGGTCCGGCCAGACGAGTGCGGTGGCAGGGGCAGATCCGCTGGATCCGAAGATGATAGCGCTGACTTTTGATGACGGCCCACATAAAATATACACAGAAGAGCTTCTGGATGGCCTTAAAGAACGGAATGCGAGGGCAACTTTCTTTCTGATGGGGAAAAATATTGAAGGGAATGAAGCGCTGGTCAAACGAATGCAGGATGAAGGACACCTGATCGGTAACCACAGCTATTCCCATACCAATCTGACAGCTAAAAAGGAAGAGGAGGTCTGTGAAGATGTTGAGCATACCGGACAGCTGATCGAAAACATTGTTGGAAATAAACCGCAGTATTTACGGCCGCCTTATGGTGAGTGGAATGAAAAACTGGAGTGCCAGCTGGATCTGACTACCGTATTCTGGACGGTGGATTCGCTGGACTGGAAGCTGCAGAACAAGCAGAAAATTGTGAATCAGGTGAAAAAAAAGGCGAATGAAGAGTCTATCATATTAATGCATGATATCTTTCCTACTTCTGTTGAAGCAGCTCTGGAAATTGTTGATATCCTTCAGAGGCAGGGCTATACATTTGTGACTGTAGATGAATTGTTGATTGATTAAAAAAGAACAAATGTACGGAAAAGTGATTGACATAACCGGCCAAATGAGTCTATACTGGGTACATATGCAGATGTATCTATCATTGATGAAGAGGAAAAAAATGGATTTATTTGATTATATGAGAAGCGCCACTCAGGCGCAGGAATCGCCTCTGGCATCCCGTATGCGGCCGGTTACGCTGGAGGAAGTGGTAGGCCAGAAACATATCATTGGGAAAGATAAATTGCTATACCGTGCTATTTCAGCGGATCAGCTGGGGTCGATTATTTTCTATGGACCTCCGGGTACCGGCAAGACCACCCTGGCCAAGGTGGTAGCCAATACCACCCGGGCCAGCTTTCGCCAGATCAATGCGACTGTGGCAGGAAAAAAAGACATGGAGGAGGTGGTTCGCGAGGCTAAGGATAATCTTGGCATGTATGGGAAGCGAACCATTTTATTTGTCGATGAGATTCACCGTTTTAATAAAGGGCAGCAGGATTATCTGCTTCCTTTCGTCGAAGACGGAACCCTGATTTTAATCGGTGCGACTACAGAGAATCCTTTTTTCGAAGTAAATGGAGCGTTGCTGTCCCGATCCCGGATATTTGAGCTGAAGCCGCTGGAGAAAGATGATATCAAAGCGCTGATTCGCCGTGCCCTGACCGATGAAAAAAAAGGCATGGGCAGTTACCATGCACAAATGGATGAAGATGCTATTGATTTTCTGGCAGATATTGCCAACGGCGATGCCAGAGCAGCGCTCAATGCAGTAGAATTGGGTGTTTTGACCACAACGCGGGATGAACAGAGCGGCAAGATTCACATCAACCTTGAGACTGCACAGGAATGCATCCAGAAGCGGGCGGTTCGCTATGACAAGAACGGTGATAACCATTACGACACGATATCGGCTTTTATCAAGAGTATGAGAGGGTCGGATCCCGATGCCGCCGTCTATTATCTGGCCCGGATGCTGTATGCCGGGGAGGACATCAAGTTTATCGCCAGAAGGATTATGATCTGCGCATCCGAGGATGTCGGGAATGCCGATCCCCAGGCTCTTGCGGTGGCGGTAAGTGCGGCGCAGGCAGTGGAGCGGATTGGGATGCCGGAAGCACAGATTATCCTGGCTCAGGCGGTCGCATATATTGCCTCAGCGCCGAAGAGCAATGCGGCGGTATGTGCAATCGGCGCAGCGATGGATGCGGTTAGAAGCCAGAAGCATATGCCGGTACCGGTTCATCTTCAGGATAGTCATTATAAGGGTTCGGCAAAGCTGGGGCATGGACAAGGTTATAAATATGCCCATGATTATCCCAATCATTATGTAAAGCAGCAGTATTTGCCGGATGGCATGGAAGGTCAGACTTTCTATCATCCAACAGAAAACGGCTATGAAAAGAAGATTCAGGATCATATGAAATTCCTTAAAAGTTCAATAGAAACAGTAAAAAAATAAAAAATACTTTCTTTTTTTCGAAAACAGGTATATAATACTGGCATGTGAAGAGGGAAGTGGCAGTACAGCGTTGCATAGATATTGCAATTATTGATATCTACGCAATGCTGTACTAGCCCATTCCCCGGTATCTAATATCAGCATTTTCAGGAATCTATATAATACCCCTATTTGTTGTATAAATGATAAAAAAATAGTGAGTGGCAATGAAGCCAGGAAACGGAGAGATTTTATGAGGGACAAATTACAAACCCTGCCATTAGCGGAATTAAAAGAGCTTGCCAGGAGTCAGCGCTTGAAAGGCAGCAGTACTATGCGCAAATCTGAGCTGATTGAGGCATTATGTGCAGCAGCAGAAGCAGAGGAGATTGCGAAGACTGCAGTGGCACCATCCAAGGCAACCGTACAGCGCAGCAATGAGGTGCGGGAGCAGCGTCCGGTACGTCCGCAGCGGGACAATCGCCAGCAGGAGCTATCACAGCAGGAGATTGCAGATCTTGACAGCGGGGTGGAGGCTAACGGAATTCTGGAAGTAATGCAGGATGGTTTTGGATTTATCCGCTGCGAGAATTTTCTGCCTGGTGAAAATGATGTATATGTGGCACCTTCCCAGATCCGCCGCTTCAATTTAAAAACCGGTGATGTAATCAGAGGCAACCGCAGAGTCAAGATGGCTACGGAAAAATTTGCCGCGTTATTATATATCAGGACGGTTAATGGGTATCCCATTCATGTGGTGGAACGCAGGCCTAATTTCGAAGATCTGACCCCTATTTTCCCGAATCAGCGTCTTCATATGGAGACCCCGGGCAAGTCGTCTACGGCGATGCGTGTGCTTGATCTGCTGTCCCCGATCGGTAAAGGGCAGAGAGGCATGATCGTATCACCGCCAAAGGCCGGTAAGACAACCTTGTTAAAGCAGGTGGCTCAGGCGATTACCACCAATCATTCGGATATGCATCTGATTATCCTGCTGATTGATGAGCGTCCGGAAGAGGTTACCGATATCAAAGAATCGGTTATTGGTGACAATGTCGAAGTGATTTATTCGACCTTTGATGAGCTGCCAGATCGACATAAAAGAGTATCCGAAATGGTTATCGAGCGTGCCAAGCGTCTGGTAGAGCATGGCCGTGATGTCATCATTTTGCTGGACAGTATCACGCGTCTGGCTCGTGCGTACAATCTGGTAGTACCGCCCAGCGGCAGGACCCTGTCCGGTGGTCTGGATCCGGCAGCTCTCCATATGCCGAAACGATTCTTCGGTGCGGCGCGTAATCTGCGTGAGACGGGCAGCCTGACGATTCTCGCGACAGCCCTGGTAGATACCGGAAGCCGGATGGACGATGTTATCTATGAAGAATTTAAGGGAACCGGCAATATGGAACTGGTGCTTGACCGTAAGCTGTCAGAGAAACGGGTATTCCCGGCGATTGATATTGTCAAGTCAGGTACACGCCGTGACGATCTGCTGCTGACAAGAGAAGAAGCAGAAGCGGTAGATGGAATCAGGAAAGCGACCAATACCCTGAAGCCGGAAGATGCCGTTGAGAAAACTCTGGATTTGTTTTCACGAACAAAGACAAATCGTGAATTTGTGGAGCATGCCAAGAAAATTCGTTTTCATTAATAAAATTTGGCAGTTGAAGAGTAATAAAAGTCTCGAATTCCCTATAAACTGGGCATTTCGAGACTTTTTGTTTTAACTCAAAATGCAAAAAATATCTAAAATGATCAAAAATGTCTAAAATGAACAGAATATAGTCATTTTTCGATATATACTAAGCTCGGGGAGTTGGTCAATGCTAATTTCCTGAGCTTAGTTTTATATGAGGGAGGAAAAGTTAATGCTTAATAAATTGTTTTATTATGGAAAAGAGAATAATAAAATCACCATAGCATCTGTTTTCGTATTATTACTCGCAGTGCTTTGCTCTGTTGCTCCATTTGCTTTTATATTTCAAATTATCGACAAAATAGTGTCAGATCAAAATATAACGCTTCGGTTTTTACTTTTATGTGCATTAGGAATCTTGATATTTCTAGTTTTACAAGCCTTGTTCTATGGTAAGGGGCTTTCGCTTTCGCATAAGGCTGCATATGGTACACTAATGAATTTGCGCATATCTCTCCAAAAGAAATTAGAAAAATTACCGCTTGGAGTAATTGAAGGAAAAGGCACTGGTACCCTTAAGAAGATTTTTGTAGACGATATTGATAGTTTGGAACTTTTGCTTGCACATGGAATACCCGAAGGGATATCCAATGTGATAGGAACATTAGTGGTATATTTCATTCTACTTGCAATTAGTTGGAAACTGGCTTTACTTGATTTAATCAATTACCAAAGGATTATAGAAAAAATAACGAAAATGATTAAAAATGTAAGAAAATCTGTTTTATACTTGCAAACAGGTCTGTTCTGTGCTATACTAACAAAGCTGTTTATAGATGTGAGGTGATTTTAACGGTACACATTGAGATCGTTAGAGGATCACAATACTATATAATTTTGAGATAAAGAGGTGAAGATTATGAGAGAAGGAATCCATCCATCCTATTATCAGGCTAAGGTAAACTGTAACTGTGGCAACGAATTCGTTACCGGTTCTACCAAGCAGGATATCCACGTGGAGATTTGCTCCAAGTGCCATGCATTTTATACGGGTCAGCAGAAAGCTGCAGCAGCACGTGGCCGTATTGACAAGTTCAACAGAAAATACGGTGTTAATGCTTAATTGTTTTAAGAGCGAAGTAAGGTTGGGACGTAAGTGGAGACACTTTGGCTCAACCTTTATTTGTTCATAGGGAAGGGTGCAACCGCACTCCGGCGAGAGTCCGGCTGCCGGACTCTCTTAAATTTTTCTGAGAGGAGATCGTTATGAAGTATTCTGGCATCGGCGGCCAGGCCGTCATAGAAGGTATCATGATGAAGAATAAAGATGATTACGCAACGGCAGTCAGGCGGCCGGATGGCGAAATTGAAGTCAAGAAGGAACAATATGTCAGCATGACAGAGAAAGTACGGTTCTTTTCACTTCCTTTTGTTCGTGGTGTGTTCGGCTTTGTTGATTCGATGGTTCTGGGAATGAGAACCCTGACCTTTTCAGCCAGTTTTTTTGAAGAAGAAGAGGATTCGGAACCGGGTAAGCTGGAATTGTGGCTGGACAGAACGTTTGGCGAAAAAGTTGAGAAAGTCCTGATGGGAGTGGTAATGGCATTTTCGCTTGTTATGGCGGTGGTGATTTTTATGCTGCTTCCGCTGGTGATTGCCAATGGCCTGAGGTATTTCATTCATTCAGAGACATTAATGGCATTTCTGGAAGGTGTGATCCGTATTGCAATTTTCGTTACTTATATTAAGATTATCTCCAGGATGGAAGAGATCAGCCGGACCTTTATGTATCATGGTGCGGAGCATAAATGCATCAACTGTATTGAGCATGGTTTGGTTCTGAATGTGGAGAATGTCCGCAAGAGTTCCAAGCAGCATAAACGCTGCGGAACCAGTTTCCTGATTATTGTTATGCTGATCAGTATTCTGTTCTTTATGGTGATTAGGGTGGACAGTATCTGGCTGCGGATGGTGAGCCGGATTGTCCTGATTCCCGTGATTGCCGGAGTATCCTATGAATTTCTGCGGATCGCCGGAAGAAGCGATTCGGCAATCGTCAATCTGCTCAGCAAACCGGGGATGTGGATGCAGAATCTGACTACCACAGAACCAGATGACAGTATGATAGAAGTGGCCATTCAGGCGGTCGAGGCAGTATTCGACTGGAAGACCTATCTGAAAGAGAATTTTCCCGATACTGTAATCAACGAAGAGTTCATACAGGATGGGCCGGTTGTGGTATGACATTATTTCGATTATTTACCGAAGGAAAAAGAAAGCTGGAGCAAACTGGCAATCCGGATGCGGAAAATGATGCCCGGCTGCTTCTTCTGGCAGCATTTCAGCTGGAATCGGTTCATTACCTGCTGAACCGGATGCAGGAACTGGAGGACAATGATTTCAACCGCTCCAGTATGGAACTGTATCGCTGTATGGTAGCGAAACGGTGCAGGCGATATCCGCTCCAGCAGATTGTGGGAAACCAGGAATTTATGGGACTCAGTTTTCTGGTCAATAAACATGTGCTGATCCCAAGGCAGGATACGGAGACTTTAGTGGAGCTGGTTCTGGAGGAACAGAAGAATCCTGACCTGCGCGTGTTGGATCTGTGTACCGGTTCCGGCTGCATTGCAATCAGCCTGGCGGTAAAAGGCAGATACCGGTCAGTGACCGCTTCTGATGTATCAGAGGAAGCGCTTCGTGTGGCCACACATAATCGCGACCGTCTGTGTGGAGATGACCCTGAAATTCAAGTGAGATTGCTGCAGGGCGATTTATTTCAGGTGCTGGAATCAGATGACGATACAGATGGATTGTTCGATATTATAACGGCAAATCCACCCTATATTCCCACGGCTGTCATAAGGACGCTGGAGCCTGAGGTAAGGGACTTTGAGCCGGTGATTGCATTGGATGGTACGGAAGACGGACTGTATTATTATCGAATTCTGGCCCGAGAGGCCAAAGCGTATCTGAATGTAAACGGGAATATCTATATGGAAATTGGATATGACCAGGGCGAAGCTGTCAGTTCTCTGTTCCGGGAGCAGGGATATCATAATGTTAGGGTTATAAAAGATCTGCAGCATAATGACAGAGTGGTTTGTGCCGCCTGGAATAAAGAAATACAAACAGAGGTCAAGGGATAGGAGGAGTTACCCATGTTTGACAGATTAGATGATATATTAATTCACTACGAAGAAGTCATGCAGGCACTGAATGAACCAAATGTGACTGAAAATCAGAACCGCTTCCGCAAGCTGATGAAAGAGCAGGCCGATCTGGCGTCAATCGTAGAAGCATATAAAAAATACAAGCAGGCCAAACAGGATGTGGAAGACAGCGTGATGATCCTGGAAGAGGAAAGTGACGAAGAAATGCGGGATCTGGCGAAGGAAGAACTTTCTGATGCCAGAAAGCGGATCGAAGAACTGGAACAGGAACTGAAGATCCTGCTTTTGCCTAAAGATCCTAACGATGATAAAAACATTATGCTGGAGATTCGTGCCGGAGCCGGCGGCGATGAGGCTGCCCTGTTTGCTTCGGAACTTTACCGCATGTACGTCAACTACGCTGAGAGTCAGCGCTGGAAAGTGGAACTGATCAGCGTGAATGAAAACGGAATCGGCGGATTCAAAGAAGTGCAGGCGTTGATTACCGGTAAAGGCGCCTATTCAAAATTGAAATATGAAAGCGGTGTACACCGTGTTCAGCGTGTGCCCGAGACCGAATCAGGCGGACGTATTCATACCTCCACTGCAACTGTAGCAGTAATGCCGGAAGCAGAAGAGGTTGATGTTCATATCGATATGAATGATTGCCGGATTGATGTAATGCGTGCATCAGGAAGCGGCGGCCAGTGCGTCAACACGACTGACTCTGCCGTTCGCCTGACCCATGTTCCAACCGGGATCGTGATCTACAGCCAGACAGAGAAATCCCAGCTGCAGAACAAAGATAAGGCCTTCCGCCTGCTTCGTTCCAAGCTGTACGATCTGGAACTGGAGAAAAAGATGAGTGCCGAAGCCGAAGAACGCCGCAGCCAGATCGGTACCGGTGACCGTTCCGAGAAGATCCGCACTTATAACTTCCCGCAGGGAAGAGTAACAGAGCATCGGATTAAACTGACACTATATAAGATTGATTCGATTATGAATGGTGATATTCATGAGATGATAGATAGTTTGATTGCAGCCGATCAAAGTGCTAAATTGGCTAAGTTGAATGAAAATTAAGCGAGATGCTATAATTATACTTTGATTTGATGAAAGGGCAGGGAATGCTTGAAATGCAGCGGAAATGAAATTGGACGCATTGAAGCGTGAGGTTTGACTTTCAGAATCCAAAATGTTATAATTGAGACACAAAGGTAGCCAACTCCACAGAGTGGCTTCCAAAATTAGTTGTTGTTAATAAAAAATAACCACATGGCTTTGGACGGCGGGGTGGTTATTTTTTTGTGTCGTCTTTGTCATTTTTATCACTTATGTATTTCAAAACTGCTACTATGACAGCAGCAGTACTAAGTATTGTACTTATAATTTCATATGTGCTAATGACGTCCACCCCCTTTCGGGGGAAACCACCCGGCAGATTGACTACCAAGAATAGTATAGCATAATCCGACAGGATTCTCCAGTAACTTGTAATGATATTATAGCTGCGTATGTATATGAAAGATTTGTAAAGTTGCATATGTACTGAGCCTTATTTAGTCTATAGAAAGTTTGATAGCGTCATAAATTTGTAATAGCTAGTTTGATTGCTGTGAGTAGCCGATCGTTTTTATTTTGATATAATTGTGCCATACTTAGGACGAAGAGGTTGGCATACATATGAGCAATAGAATTAAGGATAATCCGAATTACAGGAAATCGGGTGTAGCTGTAGATTTAGAGGTGCTGAATAGAATCGTTCAGCTTGAACGACTCATAATTAATGATATAAACGGTTATAAGCCTGCAAAACGTATTGTAAAAGGTCATATTATTCATACAATGGCATTGCGGCCAGAATGAACACATCATTGTTGACGCGATAGATATGTCCGTTTATAATCATGTTATCAGAAACTACTATAATTTAACAATCTGAGGTGTACTATGAATACGATTTACACCTGCTTCCCCAACGGAAAACATAAGGTTCTGACTATGAGCTGCGATGACGGGCGTATGGAGGACTATCATCTGTTGGATATTTTTAACAAGAACGGAATCAAGGGCACATTTCACCTTAATTCTGGTGTCATTCGGGAAGACCGGGTCTGGAAGCAGTGTCCGTATGGATTTCCGTAAATGATGAAAAAATAGAAGTAAAAGGCGGACAGCTGGTAAGCCTTTAAGCGACATTAGGAGAAGATGAAGTTATGTATGCTTTTGTGTGGTTTTTCTTGCTTAAGGTTATGATTTTTTTGGTTTTAGAAGGTATTTTGATTGGAGCAATGGTTTATAAGAAAATAAAATCAGGAGCTTTTTGGGCTCTTACAGGGCTTATTATTGCAATAGGTCTTACGATCATTTTTCCTCAATGTATGATGCTTGCAGGTATGTATATTGGCATTTTGGTTGCTGTTTGGATTGGTATTAATATAAACAGTATAACAGGGAGATTTATTTGGGGGATAGTGTCATTTTTTTTATTACTTTTTGCATCGGGAATGTTATTGTTTGCAACTACCACCTCAAATTATTATAGTTATCGTGTGTTCTATGATGAAAATCAAGAAAAGTATACAGTTGTAGAATTAGCATCAAAATTTAGCCACTTTGCTGTTAAAGATGTTACAATAAAATATTACACTTATAAAGGATACGAAATTTTTCCAAGTGAAACATATAAAGATTTTGATACATCATTTGAATATAAACGCGATTTACCTGAAACTTATGAAGAATATCAGCGTTGTATAGAGTTTATGGAGAAACAATAGTAACGCAGTTATCGCAGGTACAATTCAATAAAGCGGTTCTATGTGGATTTCTTCGATTTTCATATTAGATTGCCCATAAAGGGGGCTGAAACTGCAATTTCTGCGTATCCAGGTGCCATTTTTATGCCTTTTTACATAGATCAGGATAAAGGCTGGTCAGGTTCATGCAAGAATATTTTGCCAAAAGAGCTAAGATTGAATCTAGATTAAAAAAACAAGAAGAAGAATTATATAAACTTGATAGTTATATAATCTAAAGAAGAAAGTTATTTTTAGGAGAAAGATAAAAATGGAAAATGAGAAAGTTTGACTTTCAGAATCCAAAATGTTATAATAGAGACACAAAGGTAGTCAACTCCACAGAGTGGCTTCCAAATTTATGAGTTAGTTATAAAAAATAACCACATTGCTTTGGTCGGCTGGGTGGTTATTTTTTGTGTCGCTGTTGTCAGTTTTATTGCGCATTTACCTTAAAAGAAGTGACCGCCCTCCAATGATAAATCAGCATCTTTGCCAGCTGTTTTTCTGTCAGGTCCATCCCTCTTTGAAGCCAGGTTTTTATCAGTGATATATAGATAGAGCTGAGTATTTCTTCCCGATAAACCAGATCTGTACTGACCTCTGCACTTTTATTCCACAGTTTTGAGGTTTCTATCCGCGTTTTCATAATGCTTCGGGCAAATCTTATGGAGAAACCTGTCTGTTCAGATGTTTTAAGCAAAATAGCGAAGGCATGATGATGCCTTTTAACATAAACAAAATATTCCTCAAAAAATAAATTTTCCTGCATCTCGATTGACTGATAGTATTTACTTCTTCCTGCATTTCTCAATTCTATCATAATCTTTAGAAATCCCTCGATTAACTGGTTTTCCAGCATTTCCAGCACATCATATTTGCTGTCAAAATGAAGATAAAAGTTGCTCCTGCTGATTTTGGCCTCCCTGACTATATCCATTACAGAAATAGAGGTGAAGTTTTTGGCTTCAAGCAGCTTTAAAAATGAATCGAATATTTTCTTCTCTGTAGCAATGACTGAATTCATACCGGGATATCTCCTGCTAGTTACAATATTGGACAAATTGATCAAAAGTGTTCTTTAAATTGAAACCATGTTGTTCTATACTCACCATAGAAAGAAATGAGAAAGGTAAGCGTTATGATTGATAAAAGTATAACTTACAGTGAAGTTGTGTGTCAAGTAAGCGATGGCTCCCGAATCATGATTGGCGGATTTGGAGCTCATGGGTATCCTGATGGGCTGATAAAAAAGCTGGAGAAGGATACGGCAGTGGAAAGGCTTGAGTTGTATCTGAATGCCCCTAATCAGTATACAAGGCCGGAACTTGAAGCGTTGATAGCCGGACGGTGTAAACGGCTGACCTGCAGCTATATGCTGTATAGCAACGGGGCAAAACAAATGTATTATGATGGGCGGCTCAATCTTCTCCCGCAGGGAACTTTTGCAGAAAGTATCCGGGCCGGCGGAATGGGAATACCGGCTTACTATACTTCGATTGGGGTGGGGACGGAGATTGAAACAGGTAAAGAAAAGAAAGTGATTAATGGAAAGGAGTATATCCTTGAGGAGGCAATGACTGGAGACTTTGCTTTTTTGAAAGCTGATATCGTTGATAAAAACGGTAATTGCTTTATTAAAGGGGCAAATAAAAACTTTTCAGTATTAATGGCACTTGCTTGTGAAAAGGTTTTTGTAGAGGCAGAGAGACTGGTTGAGGTGGGAGAAATAGACCCAGAACTGGTATCAATACCTGGCGTTCTGGTCACTGGGATTGTGGAAGTGGAGGAATATAATGGATCGGACAGTTGATATTAGAAAGACCATTGCCAGCAGGGTGGCAGAAGAAATTAAGTGCAATCAGCTGGTCAATCTTGGGATAGGAATTCCCACGCTTGTGGCGAACTATCTGGCAGACAAAGACGGAGTTATGGTACATAGTGAAAATGGCATTATCGGTCTGGGAGGGCTGGCAACGGACGATGAAGTATGCCCGGGAGTATTCGATGCAGCATCCCAGAATGCAACATTGGTAGAGGGCGCTGCCTTTATGGATAGTGGGTATTCTTTTGGTCTGATTCGCAGAGGGGCAGTTGATGTTACTGTGCTGGGAGCTCTTCAGGTTGATGAAAGCGGCAACCTGGCGAACTGGATGATTCCTGGAAAGATGATAGCTGGTTATGGTGGCGCAGTGGAACTGGTTAATTGCTCAAAGCGCGTCATTGTGGCGATGGAGCATACCGTCAAGGGTAAGCCTAAAATTATGCAACAGTGCATGATCCCGCTGACCGGAGTGCGATGTGTGGATCTGATTGTAACCGAGCTGTGTGTATTGGAGGTAACAGATGATGGACTGCTGTTAAAAGAGATTGCGGAGAATACCTCGGTAGAAGCCGTTAAACAGCTGACGGATGCTGAACTGATCATACCTCAGGTAGTTGGCAATATGAAGAATGTTTATATGAATGGAGGGAATGATAATGAATGATAAAATTAATGAAGCGGTAATTGTAGCCTATGGCAGATCTCCAATTGCCAGAGCTTTCAAAGGAACGTTATCAAATGTCTATCCGACTGAATTGGGGGCGCAGATACTGCGGGCTGTTGTCGAAAAAGTACCGGAACTGCCGGTTGAAGCAATTGATGACGTAATTATCGGATGCGCCAAGCCAGAACGGGCGCAAGGGAAAAATATGGCTCGGATCATAGCACTGGCTTCTGGACTGCCGAATTCAGCCCCGGCTAAAACGGTAAACAGATTCTGTGCTTCCGGACTGGAAAGCATTGCACTGGCGGCGCAGGCGATAAAGGCAGGAGAGGCTAATATTGTGATTGCCGGTGGTGTAGAGTCTATGACAATGGTACGGATGGAAAAGGACGAAATGTCTTTATACGATCCTAAACTTATTCAGGAACGGCCGGATATCTATCTGCCAATGGGAATGACAGCCGAAAATGTGGCCGATAAGTATGGGATTACAAGAGCGGAAATGGATTCTTTTTCCCTTGACAGTCAAAGAAAGGCGGCCAAGGCCCAGGATGACGGTTGTTTCAAGAAAGAAATCATTCCGGTTAAACTGTCGGAGGGGGTCTTTGATACCGATGAGTGTATCCGTAAAGATACCACCCTGGAGGGACTGGGGCAGCTCAAAACGGTATTCAAAGAAGACGGCAATGTTACCGCGGGTACCTCATCACCAATGAGTGACGGAGCAGCTTTTGTGATCATGATGGATCGCCGGACAGCACAAGAGCTAGCTATAAAACCGATTGCAAGATTTATTGGCTATGCTGTAACTGGAGTAGATCCCGACATTATGGGGATTGGCCCGGTTAAAGCGATACCAAAAGTGATGAGTTTAACAGGGCTCTCTCTGGAACAGATGGATACCATTGAGCTGAATGAGGCTTTTGCCGCTCAGGCGATTGCCTGTATCCGCGAGTTGGGGATTGATACGGAGAAATTAAATCCACGCGGCGGAGCGATTGCTTTGGGACATCCGTTGGGAATGACCGGAACGGCCCTGACGATAAAAGCGATGTCTTATTTAGAAGATACCGGTAAGCGGTATGGGCTGATATCCATGTGTATAGGCGGCGGAATGGGAGCTGCAGGAATCATAGAAATGTTATAAGAAAGGATGAGGAAAAATGCCAGTAGTAATTAGAGTGAAATATCGTATGAAACCGGGAAAACGGGAGGAATTATTGAAATTCGTTCAGGAAAATGTTGATCAGACCAGAATGGAAACGGGAAATATTGAATACACCCATTTTCCATCTATGGAAAATGACCAGGATATGTTTGTGTTTGAAATGTGGGAAAAAATTGAAGATGTGAATGCTCATATTAATGCCCCTCATTATCTCGAGTTTGCCAGGAAAAGGAAACCGCTGATGGAGTCTTATGACTATAAAACATTTGATGCTTCGATTATCCGGCAGGGCGACCATATCGCAACATGGTGATAATCAGCAGTTAACTAAGTTCCCATTCTTAAGTCTATCACTATAAAACGAAAAAGTGTAAAGGGGGGTATCCTGTGTCTTTTAATAAGAGTAAAAAAAGAATAGCAGGCGGAGTCTTAGGTATTATTGTTTTTATTATATTTTCGATGATACCTGTAATTGAACCGCTGGAGCCAAAAGCTTTTGTCGGAATTGGCTGTTTGTTTGCTGCAGTTATATTTATATTATTTGATGTAGTGCCAGATTTTGTTGCGGCTCTGGCTATGTGCGTCACATTTGTGCTGACCCATACGGTTCCGATCGGGGTGGCATTTTCCACCTTCAGCAGTGCGACAATCTGGATTGTTATCGGAGCATTGGGTCTTGGTACGGCAGCTTCTACCAGCGGCCTTCTAAAACGAGTTGCATTATACCTGATGCGGGTGATGCCGGCAAACTACATAGGGCAGACCCTATCGTTGATTATATCTGGTTTTGTTATTGCTCCGTTAATTCCCAGTACTGCGGCAAAGGCTACTATTGTTGCACCGATTGCCAGAACAACAAGTGAAGCCCTGGGGATTGAACCGCACTCCAAACCGGCGATTGGTATGTTTATGGCATTTTACACCGGCTTCATATCATCCGCCAATGGCTTTCTCAGTGCATCATTTGTAAGCTATGCTTTAGTTGGGCTGATGCCGGAGGATAAAGGGATTTCATGGATGAACTGGTTTATCTATGGCCTGCCGTTTATGTTGATAACTTTCCTTTTGATGACACTGGTTATTGTATTTGTCTGGAGACCAAAAGGAAACAACACTCTGTCAAAAGCGTATATTCAAAGTCAGATTGATGAGCTTGGGAAAATGACCTGGCAGGAAAAAGTTACCGGAATCGTTATGCTGGTCTGCCTGGTTTTGTGGATGCTGGAAAAGGTATTGAATGTTTCAGCTGCTATGGTAGCATGTGCCGGTGCGCTGGTTGTGTTGGCGGCCGGAGTGTATGATAAGAAGGTATTCAGAACGATGATTCCGTGGGAAAATATTATTTTTGTGGGTTGTTTCCTGAGTATTACAAATGTATTTCCTGCTTTAAAGATAAATGAAGCGATTTCCTTTTATCTGGGCGATAAATTAAGTTTTGTGGTATCAAGCCCATATATTCTGGTTACTGCCATGTGTGTATTGGTATATGTTTTAAGGACCATTCTGGTCTCCAATACAGCATGTGTAACACTGATTACGGTGTTGCTTATGCCGTTGTGCATAGAGCGGGGAATTCATCCGTTTATCCTTATTTTTGTAGGCTATGCAGCAGCTAACATCTGGGTGTTTTCCTATCAGAATTCGCCGACAATCATGTCGCTGGCGGCGACCGATAATAAATTAGTAGAACATAAGGATCTGATTCCGGCTTCGTTGTATTATATGGTGTTTTGCCTGGTTGCTTCGCTTGCATCAGTACCATTCTGGAGTTTGCTTGGCCTGATCCGATAGCATCGGTCAGGATGGCTGACCTCAGATGTCGGCTAATAATTAACCTGTGAAAGGTATGGTTTAATATGCTGAAAATTTTACCACTGGTTATTGCCCTGTTTTTATTAATTTTCTTAGCTCTGAAAGAAATAAATGTTGTTATGTTGTCGCTGCTGTCTGCATGTGTGTTAGGGATATTAAGTGGCAGTTCTATTGACACATTGCTGGTGGAGCAATTCCTCCCGGGTATGAGCAATTATATCCAGAAATTCTATCTGCTCTTTTTGTTCAGTGTCATCTTCGGACAATTTATGCAGATATCAGGATTTGCCCGTACGATTGCCACCTGTATTACCCGGTCATTTGACCAAAGGTTTATTTTGTTAGGCGTTGTATTTTCCTGTGCGCTGTTGGTTTACAGCGGCGTATCGGCATTGGTGGTTGTTTTTGTCATGTATCCGATTGCTAGTTCTGTATTTAAAGAAGCCGATTTGCCTGGTGAGCTGATTCCTGCTGCAATTGCCACCGGTGCTTTTACCTACACGACCTCATGTTTTCCGGGAAGCCCGTCCATATCAAATGCTACGGCGGCACTGGCCTACGGAACCGATGCTATGGCAGCTCCGGTTATCGGAATTATCTGCGGTATTTTTACGATGCTTACAACTAGCGGATATTTACTTTATGCGCAGAAAAAGTGTCTTCAAAAGGAAAAAGGGCCGCTCGTTACCAGTTCAGACGTAGAAACACCCGCTTCTTCGTCCGGAAACGGGAATGCGCAGTCGCTACTGGCGATCCTTCCTCCGGTATCAATCATTGTTTCACTGAATATATTTCATATTCCGCTGCAATATGTGATGCTTATCGGCTCTCTGGCATGTGTGATCTTTCAGCCCAGGAAGATCATACAAAGTTTCAAGACAATTATGAATCAGTCGGTACTGAATTCATCAAAATCAATTATTTCCACGGCTGCAGTCGTTGGTTTTGGCGGAGTTGTCCAGGCATCTGAGGGGTTCCAGTCAATCCTTACCTGGTCAGAAACGCTGCAGATCAACCCCTACCTTTCGCTTGCCATTATCACTACTTTGCTGTGTGGCTTTTGCGGATCCAGTACTGGTGGCTTGGCTATAAGTACCGCCGCCACAGCCAGTCATTATCTGGCCATGGGTCTGAATCCCGATGCTCTGCACCGGATCTCAGCAATAGCCGGCAACGGTCTCGACACGCTTCCCCATAATGGTGCAGTAAACACCTTGCTGGTTACCTGCAATGTAAGCTACAAAGAAGGATATAAACATATATTCGTAACAACCGTGTTCTTAAATCTGGTAACTATGATGCTGGCGGTCATGTTAGCGAATGTTATGTATTAGGCCGGCATCTCATTCAAGAGGTCAAGGTCAGAAACACCCGAATTTTCTGCTGGTATTTTGAGACAGCAGCAAGTTTGGGTGTTTTTTATTAAATAAAAAGGTAAATTACCAAAAATATCCAATACGTAACCCCCATGTAACCCATAAATAGTATAATGTTTAAAATTACAATTTTTTAGTTTAGAAAGTCAGGTGGAATATGCCAATATCAAAAAACAGCCGACTCAGTAATGAAAAGCATTATGTCACATTTTCGGTAGACCAATATGAAGATTCCGTGATAAAGGGAATTGTGACTTGGGGGAATGATACACAGGGCAGAGTATGTGTTGGATTTTTGGATTTTATCTCACAGATGGAAAGTATTTTTGAGGAGCAGGGCGCTCCGCTAGCATCCGTTAATAAACGAATGCTGGCATGCGACACACCATATTACCTGGCAGAGCGCGAGGCATGCAGCTGTAGAAATGGAAAGCTGGCAACCTTTGCAATTCAGGTTCAGTATCGGCAGAATGCCAGCTGGCAGGGAAGAATGGTTCATAAAGAGACAAAGGAAAAGTACGTTTTCCGCAGTTTCCGGCAGTTGATGATTCATATTTGTGCGGTTGTTGAAAACCGGCCGGTGGAAGAAACGGCTCCGGTATCTGCAAGTGCGTATGTGGAGCAGCTGGTTCAGGAATTGAAGATATGCCTGGCTGATGAAGATAAGACCAATAACTATCTTGAAGTCCAGAAGCTATTTCCCAACAGCCTGTTCTGCCGTTACATATATCAGGGCAGCAGCATATCCTTTGGTATCCGGCTGAAGTTCAAAGCGAATTCAAGCTGGCAGGGGATGATATATTGGAGAGAACTTCGTCAGGAGATAACATTCCGCAGTTTTATGGAATTAATCCTGCTAATCAGTCAGTCAGCCAGAGCCAATCTAACTGAAGAAGAGCCAGCTTAATGATCAGCCGGCTCTTCACTTATGTCGGGAGTAACTGGTTGTAAGGAATAATCAACCACCAGCTGCTTACGAGCATATCCTTTTTTAAAGTTACGGATGATTCGTTTCATTACGGTCTCCCCATTCTCATAAGAAATGGTGGGCAGCAGTATCAGATACTGGCTGACACTGTAGCGGGCGTATACATCGCCGCGGCGCAGGGAGGAAAAGACCGCCTGTTCCATATCGTTCATCGCGCGAGCCATGATCGCCGGTTTGGGGAACGCCCCGTTGACATCCCGGATCGTGAGCTGACACAGGAAGATGGAATCACCGGTACGTTCGATAGCACGACGTTCTAACTGATAAATATTACGGAAAACAGAAAACTCGCAATAATACGCACCGTTCCGCCGCATATCCTCCTGCATGGATTCCTGAATCAGAGAAAGGTCAGTTGTAATGCCGTGTTCAATATCACTGATAATAATATACAGGGATTTCAAGCGTTCGGACGGAGTGATGGCAAATTCATTATAGAATAAGTCATTTGTATATTTATAATGTTCCAGAGCCTGATTCTGCATCTGGTTATTATATAAGGCATAGATGAGATGATAATGAAAATCTTCATCAAAAGGTTCAATGGTAATCGCTTTACGGCAGATCTCAATAATCTTCTCCCACTCGTCATTGACGGACAGGAGTTCAATTACTTTACGGGCGGATTTCCGATAGAGAGAATGGTAATATGTACTGATAGGAACAACCCAGGATTCCCATGAGGATTTCGGGAGGAAATCGCCTTTATAAATCTGCAGTGCTCTCAGATACAAATCAAGCTGTATATCCATATCATCAGCCGCTGCGGCCTGAGTGCATAAATTCTCAAACTCATCGGTATCAACGACTGTTTTTACGGCAGGATTCCAGGAGTAAGAGCCGCGTTTTTGAATCAAAAGGTTCTGAGGGGTATAGCCCAATGGATCCAGAAGCTTACGAGAGCGGAAAATCAATGTCTTTAATGCACCGCCGGGATTGACACCCTGCTTCTCTGACCAGATCAGATCAATCAGTTCACTGGAGGGGATATCTCTGTCGCGGAAGGTGATCAGGTATTCCAGAATATTCCAGGGCTTTTTTGACTGACTGGACTGATCATTAATGGAATTGCCGTTGTAGGTGACAGAAAAGCCACCTAACATTTGTACATAAATTGTAGGGGTATTCATATTCCTCCTTTTGTAACCGTTTTATCATGAAAAAGTAACCAATGCGAAGAATTGATTATAATTATAATATAAACTTAAAATTTTGTGAAGAGATGTTTTCATAAAATTATGAAAAATTAAATTTATTATTATTATTATTCCAGACTGCAGCCGCGACGTCAGCAAATAAGGAGCTTGGCAAAGTAGGCGTTATTATGGTATAGTACAAATAATGGTTTTTAAATTCTAACGTATACTCGAAGGAGGAAACATGAAAGGTATTATACTTGCAGGCGGGTCAGGGACACGGTTATATCCACTGACAAAAGTCACTTCGAAGCAGCTTCTGCCTATTTACGATAAACCGATGATTTACTATCCTTTGTCAGTCTTGATGAATGCTGGGATCCGGGATATATTGATTATCTCCACGCCTGATGATACGCCTCGCTTCCAGGCATTGCTGGAAGATGGGAAGCAGTTCGGTATTAATCTTCAATATGCAGTTCAGCCCAGTCCCGACGGACTGGCGCAGGCTTTTGTTATCGGTGCGGAATTTATTGGTCAGGATTCTGTGGCGATGGTATTGGGAGATAATATATTTCATGGCCAGGGCCTGAAGAAGCGTCTGCGGATCGCGGCAGAGCGGGCTCAGGGGGCGACTGTCTTCGGCTATTACGTTGATGATCCGGAACGGTTTGGCATTGTGGAATTTGATGCAGCCGGAAAAGCCATTTCCATAGAGGAAAAACCGGCTCAGCCAAAATCCAATTACTGCGTGACCGGATTGTATTTCTATGACAACCGAGTGGTGGAGTATGCAAAGAATTTGAAGCCATCGCCCCGTGGTGAATTGGAAATAACAGACCTGAACCGGATTTATCTGGAACAGGGAGAGCTGGAAGTGACCCTGCTGGGACAGGGATTTACATGGCTTGATACCGGTACCCATGAATCGCTGGTGGAGGCGACCAATTTTGTGCATACGATTGAGACTCATCAGCATCGCAAGATTGCCTGTCTCGAAGAGATTGCCTATTTAAATGGATGGATTACCAGGGAGCAGGTTATGGAAACTTATGAAGTATTGAAGAAGAATCAATACGGGCAGTATTTGATTGATGTATTGAATGGAAAATACATTGACAAACTGCGCAATCTCTAATCGGGGTGTAAACATGAGTATAAAAGTATTAGTAACCGGTGCCAAGGGACAACTTGGCACTGATTTAATGAATGAATTAAAAAGACAGGGACTGGAAGGAATCGGTGTCGATATTGAAGAAATGGATATTACCGATGCAAAAGCCTGTCAGCAGGTAATTTCTGAGTCAGAAGCAGATGCCGTTATTCATTGCGCTGCATATACTGCAGTAGATGCGGCGGAAGATCATGTGGAGTTATGCCGAAAGATCAATGCTGATGGTACACGCAATGTAGCGCTGGCATGTAAGGCGGCCGGTATCAAAATGATGTATATCAGTACCGATTATGTTTTTGACGGCCAGGGTACACGTCCCTGGGAACCAGATGATAAACGAGATCCTTTGAATGTATATGGACAGACAAAATACGAGGGGGAACTGGCTGTAGAAGAACTGCTTGAGCAGTATTTCATAGTCAGGATTGCCTGGGTTTTTGGTGTGGCCGGTAATAATTTCATTAAGACTATGCTGCGCTTAGGGAAGGAACGGAGGGCTGCAAGTGTTGTAGATGACCAGATTGGCTCGCCGACCTATACTTATGATCTGGCGCGTCTTCTGACTGATATGATCCAGACGGATGAATATGGCAGATACCATGCAACGAATGAAGGCTTGTGCAGCTGGTATGAATTTGCGGTGGAGATTTTCCGACAGGCCGGGATGGCAGATGTGACAGTTACCCCGGTTGACAGCAGTATGTTCCCGGCAAAGGCTGCCCGTCCAAAGAACAGCCGGATCAGCAAAGAAAAATTATCGGACCATGGTTTTGTCCGTCTGCCCGATTGGCAGGACGCACTGAAACGTTATCTGAAAGAATTATAATCAAGGAGATTGGAATGGGAAAATATTTTGGAACCGATGGCTTCCGCGGAGAAGCTAACGTAGATTTAACGGTAGAACATGCCTACAAGGTAGGTCGATTTCTGGGCTGGTATTACGCCCGGCAGAATAAGACTGAAAAATGTCAGGTAGTAATCGGCAAAGACACCAGAAGAAGCAGCTATATGTTTGAGTATTCGCTGGTAGCAGGACTGACGGCTTCCGGTGCCGATGTATATCTGCTTCATGTAACGACAACTCCGAGCGTATCTTATGTTGTGCGTACGGAAGGTTTTGACGGCGGTATTATGATTTCAGCCAGCCACAACCCATTCTATGATAACGGAATCAAACTCATCAACGGAAAAGGCGAGAAAATGGAAGAAGAAGTAATCGACCAGGTCGAAGCTTATCTGGATGGAAAACAGGAAGAGATTCCGTTTGCCACAAAAGATTCCATTGGCCGAACCATCGACTTTACAGCAGGAAGAAACCGTTATATCGGTTATCTGATTTCCGTTGCAACCCGTTCTTTTAAAAATGTAAAAGTAGCGCTTGACTGTTCCAACGGAAGTGCATCCGCCATTGCCAAGAATGTCTTCGATGCCCTGGGCGCCGATACACATGTGATCCATAATAATCCTAACGGTATCAACATTAACACAGACTGTGGTTCAACCCATATCGATGTCCTGCAGGACTATGTCAAAAGAAACAGCTGTGATGTCGGTTTTGCCTACGACGGTGATGCTGACCGCTGCATTGCTGTCGATGAGAACGGCAATGTAGTCGACGGTGATCTGATTCTGTATGTATGCGGAAAATACATGAAAGATAACGGTTCCCTGTTCAACAACACAGTAGTAACTACCATAATGTCCAACTTTGGCCTCTATAAAGCCTTCGAACGTGAAGGCATTGCCTATACAAAGACAGCCGTAGGCGATAAATATGTTTACGAGAATATGCTTCAGAACGGCAACTGTCTGGGCGGAGAACAATCAGGGCACATCATTTACAGCAAACATGCAACCACCGGTGATGGAATCCTGACCTCATTAAAAGTAATGGAAGTCATGATGGAGACCAAGATGTCTCTGGGCAAGCTTGTTTCTGAAGTAGAGATCTACCCTCAGGTACTCAAAAACGTCCGCGTACAAGACAAACAAAAAGCCCAGGACGATCCCGCCGTGCAGGAAGAAGTAGCAAAAGTCACCGCCCTCCTCGGCAGCGACGGCCGCATCCTCCTCCGCCAATCCGGCACCGAGCCCTTAGTCCGCGTCATGGTAGAAGCCCCCAGCCAGGAACAATGCCAGACATACGTAGACCAGGTCATCAAAGTAATGGAAACCCAAGGCCACATAATTTAATGAATTTTAGCTCCTCTAAACTTAAAGTTGGAAGCTCGTCGCTGGAGAGGGGCTGTCGTACGAAACGAAGTCTGCGGCTCCTGGCGGCGGTGGTGGTATCCGTCCGTATTCCTGCCTTTGCAGGACCGTTAGAGTCTCTTAGAGCGGAGAAATGACGCGTTAATGCCAGAAACGGCCAACTGTTTGAGCGCAGCGGTTGGCGTTTCTGGCATTGCAATTAGCGTCATTTCTCTGCTCTTAGAGACTCTTACGGTTCGAAACCGCAGGGAATACGGACGGATACCACCACCGCTGCCAGGAGCCGCAGACTTCGTTTCGCGTGACAGCCCCACTCAGGAATAGCTTCAGTAATATCTCCTAAAACACTTGCCACAAAATATTATGTGTGATAAAATAAATCAACGCTCTGCCAGACGAAAGCGAGCGATTTTATCAGTAAAGGAATGATGAAAATGGGGCTGGACCTATAAGGGCAAGAATGTGCAGAAAAAGACATTCAGCCATAACAGACCGACTGCGTAGCCTGGAGAACAAGGTCTTATGAGTGAAACATTTCAATCAGGCAATGATCAAAGATCCAGAATGGACGTAGAAGGAGAATAATTATGTTAAATTATAACAAGTATAAAAGAGTACCGGTCGTGAACTACCCGGAACGGGAGTGGCCTAATAAAGAGATTCAGAAAGCGCCGGTATGGTGCAGTGTGGATTTGCGTGACGGTAACCAGGCTTTGATTGAGCCGATGGTTGTTGAGGAGAAGATAGAATTCTTCAATCTTCTCGTTAAATTAGGTTTTAAGGAAATCGAAATCGGATTTCCAGCTGCTTCACAGATTGAATTTGACTTTTTAAGACAGTTGGTGGAGCGCAAGATGATTCCCGATGATGTTCGGGTACAGGTACTTGTTCAGTGCCGTGAGCATTTGATCAAGAGAACCTTTGAAGCAATTCAGGGAATCAAGAAAGTAGTTGTACATATTTATAATTCCACCTCTACGCTTCAGCGTGATGTGGTATTCCATAAGAATAGAGAAGAGATCAAAGAGATTGCAATTCAGGGAACCGAATGGGTGAAGAAGTATGCCAAAGATTATGACGGTGACATGATGCTGGAATACTCACCGGAAAGTTTTACCGGTACTGAACTCGATTTTGCACTTGATATCTGTACTGCAGTACAGGATACATGGGGGGAAGCTACGCCGGAGAAGCCGATTATCTTCAATCTTCCTTCAACGGTAGAGATGAATACGCCCAATGTATACGCAGATCAGATTGAGTGGATGTCAAAGCATTTCAAGAATCGCGACAGTATTATCTTAAGCGTTCATCCGCATAATGATCGCGGAACCGGTGTAGCAGCCGCCGAGCTGGCGATTTTAGCCGGAGCTGACCGGGTCGAGGGAACCTTGCTTGGCAATGGTGAGCGTACCGGTAATGTAGATATTATGACGGTTGCATACAATATGTTCTCCCATGGCATTAATCCGGAACTGGATATCGAGAATGTCCGTGAGATTGTCGAAGTATATGAACGATGCACTAAGATGGAAGTGCATCACAGACATCCATATGCAGGCAAGCTTGTCTTTACAGCTTTCTCCGGTTCTCATCAGGATGCGATCAACAAGGGGATGCAGGCACTGCACGAACGAAACAGCGAATATTGGGAAGTTCCGTATCTTCCGATTGACCCGTCAGATATCGGCAGGGAATACGAGCCAGTTGTCAGAATCAACAGCCAGTCCGGCAAAGGCGGCGTAGCCTTTGTAATGGATACCTTCTACGGATTCCGCCTGCCCAAAGGCATGCACAAAGAATTCGCCGATGTTATCCAGGCGATTGCAGAAGGTCAGGGTGAAGTCGCTCCAGAGCAGATTATGGATGAGTTCAGCAAAGCCTATCTGAATAAGAAAGAACCGATTCACTTCCGCAAATGTCAGATTACTGATACAGAGATCGAGCCAGAGGTCTACGCAACACTCGCTAAGGTCACTTATATGGATCACGGTATCGAGAAGACCCTTGAAGGTGTAGGAAATGGTCCAATTGATGCAGTACAGCGCGGACTCGAAGCAGCTCTGGGCATACAGATGAAGGTATTAGACTACAACGAACATGCACTCCGTTCAGGTTCCAACGCTCAGGCAGCCTCCTATATCCATCTGATGGATCAGAAATCAGGTCGTGTAACTTATGGCGTGGGTATCAGTTCGAATATTACAAGAGCCTCAATTCGCGGTATCTTCAGTGCAGTTAACCGGTTGTTTTTTAGTTAATTTTAAAATAGTTAGTAATATCGAGTGAGGGAAGCGGGCATTCCGTACAGGGATGGCCCCATTCCTTCGGGGCGGCATTCCTAAGACCATAAAAAGGAATTTGCAGCGGCACCAATGCCAGACTGCAAATTCCTTTTTCTGCCCTAAGGACTACTCGCCCCTCCATCAATGATTTGCATCCTCATGATCTAACTACTGATACATAAGAACTGTTTTTGATTCTAATATTAGATGAAGGGATACTGTTGTTGGGGCTGTCGCGCTAAGAAACGCCTGCGGGCTCTGGCGGTGGCGGTATCCGTCCGTATTTCCAGCCTTTGCAGGGCTGTTAGAGTCTCTTAGAGCAGAGCAATGGCGCGTTAATGCCAGAAACGGCCAATGTCTGAGTGCAACGAGTTTTGGCGTTTCTGGCATTGCAGTTAGCGCCGTTGCTCTGTTCTTAGAGACTCTTACAGTCCGAAACCGATGGAAATACGGACGGATACCGCCACCACCAGAGCCCGCAGGCGTTTCTTAGCGCGACAGCCCTCGGCAACTCTCTCCGCACTCCCCCTACATTGAAATCAAATGATACCCCACCTGATTTGCCGTCATCATCTGAGCCTCTCTCTGATGACAAGTAAAGATAATAATCTGATTCTCATACGCATTAGCCAGCCACTTCATAGCGATTCTTAACCGCTCATCATCATAGAGAACAAAACTGTCATCAAAGATAAGCGGCATCTGTTCTCCTTCAGGCTGGATTAACCGGGCGGCAGCGAGGCGCAGAGCCAGGTAAATCTGATCCATGGTGCCGCTGCTGACCTGTTCGAGCGGAACCAATTTTGTTTTAGTATTCATATATAGATTGAGGTTTTCATCTACGCTCATACTGTTATAGATGCCGCCGGTAATACTGTTAATCAGGTCGGAAGCTGTTTTGTTTAAATAAAGGCCGAAGGAATCGCGGATAGAGGAGGACAGGCAGGTCATGGTATCCAGTGCCAGCTGAATTGCTTCCATTTCCTCCCGCAGCCGGTTGTTCTCTTCCAGGGTATTTTTCATGGATTCAGCCCGGTCTTTTAACTGGGTCAGATGTTCCAGTTTTTTCTCCAATTCCCATTGGGTCTTTTGCTGGGATGAGATTGCGTCTTCGCAACTGTTCTCCCGTTCCTGCAAGGTGCTGATTTCTGCTTCCTGCTCTTTCAATGCAGCTTCAGAACGGATCAGAACCTGGCTTAAGCGGATAAATTCTTCCATTCGTGAATGGAAGGCTTTGATCGCATCTTCTGAAATAGAGGAGTCTCCTAAATGACGGGAGAAAATTTCCTGTAAAATTTTACTGCTCATTGCTACTTCTTTTTTTAGTTGTGCACCCTTCATCCACAGATACAGACCCAGCATAAAGGTCAGAAGAGCACCTCCTGCCGAACATGCCAGGATCTGGAGCTGTGATAATCTGATGCCGGAGAACAGCGGACCGGCAGTGCCTGAGATCAAAACCAGGGTGCTGATGCCGGTCAGGGCAGCGGCAGCCAGCAGGGACAGCGACATCCAGACCCGTCGGGATGCTTTGCTGATAGAAGCCTGGGCGGCCTGATGTTCTTTGTATGTGCGTTCCGTATCATTCTGATAGGATCGGATCGATGCTTCATCCGTGAATTGCCCGCCTGCCAGGGCCTGTTTACCGCTGGCGATCTTCTGAAGCAGGGCTTCCCGTTCTTCCTGTTTCTCGGTTAACAGATTGCGAACCTGAAGACGCATGGTCTGGTAGGTGGGAAGCTGGTTTTCGAATTCCGGTGCGGATATTTCTTTTTCCAGGGAGCGGATTTCACCGAGCGTAGTGGTGTAGTCCCTGGCAGCTTCCGGTACCATCTGGCGGTCCAGTTCACGGTACTTGTTCTTCAGATGGGCGGTAGCCCTCGTTATGTTTAATGACATACTGCCGGAGGTATTCATATTGGCAATATAGTTCTTTAATTCCGTCACCATACCGCCATCGGTAGCGCTTTTCAGCTGACCAATGCTGATCGTATTGGTGTACATCACTTCTGTCAGTCCGCCCAGCAGCTGATCCATAAAAGCTTTGTTCGGTTCAATCTGACGTCCGTGTGTCTCGTCAACAATCACAAAAGATTTATGTTCTTTCTGGAAGCTGCGTTCCAGTCTGTAAATAATTCCATGCTGTTCAAGCCTGAGTTGCCCGCCATAGACAGCTTTATTGTCCCAGGGTTCGTATTTTGTATAGGTGTCATGTTTGGAAGCACGACCCCGGCCGCGTTCCAGCCCGAACAACATACAGCGGATAAAGGTGTGAAGCGTTGACTTGCCCGCTTCATTTTTACCGTAAATAATATTCAGGCCATCATGAAAGGTGATCGAACGGTCATGAAATTTGCCAAAGCCGTTGATGTGAAGATCCAGTAATTTCATGCGCTAACTCCTTTCATCCTGAGTTCGGAGCAGGGCATCAATTCCATAGAACAGAGCTTTTTTCTCCACCGGACTCATAACATCTTTCTGCAGTTCACGGATATAAAAGCCAATCATATCACTGGGATGGTCGGCAAAAAGCTGGCTGAAATCATATTGAGGCTCTGATTCATCAATAATCTCTGCAATCCGCAGCCGCGATTCCAGCAACTTCAGATCAAAGGTGATATCAGGATCGCGCATACCGCGGATCCGGAAGCGGAAGATATTTTCACCGCCGCGTTTTTGGATCTCCTGATTGATGCGGTCGGTCAGTTCGCCGTTCGTGGTTGCCGGAGTGACATTGACAGCCAGTGGGATATACTGTATCTGTGCCAGCGGGATGAACTCCAGAGCAGTCACCTGATGGGAAGTCGGGCTGATTTCGCCGACAACCATTCCGTGCAGACCGGTCTCGGTCTTGTCGAGCGGTTCTGGCGATCCGGGATAGGCCCAGCAGCGGTTATCGGATAATTCTGCTTTGTGGATATGTCCCAGTGCATTGTAAGTAAAACCATTGTCTGAAAGTTGTTTTTTGTCCAGCGGAAGATGCGCGGTATCACCGCCATGAACCAGCAAAATATGAATTCGTGGTGTAGCCGGCGCATAAAAATCATATAACCGGGCTTCGGTAATCTCGGTTGTATGGTAGCTGAAGCCGGTTATCTCCGTATTCAGATCCTCAAAGACCACAGAAGAGAAATCCTCCTCCATCAGCCAGGTCACATTGGAGCTCCAGGTAAAGCTGAACAGAGCGGAACTGCTGCGGATCCTGTCATGATTACCGGCGACAATGACGACTTTCACACCGGGAATGGTGGAAAACAGATAATTAACCTCTTTTAAGTCACGCAAAAGGGGCTGCCGGTGGAATAAATCACCGGCAACCAGCAGCAAGTCAACGTCCCGTATTTTTGCCTGTCTGATAACCTCGCCCAATGTATCCTTGATAGCCTGAGCTCGTTCACGGCTCCATGGCTTATCATTGTCCGGATTCATGCCCCAATGGACATCGGCGATATGGATAAATTTCATAAAAAGTATCTCCTTGGTGTATTACAGTTCGCAGTTGCCTACAGTTCTTGGGAATGGTACAACATCACGGATATTGCTCATGCCAGTCAGATACATTACGCAGCGTTCAAAGCCAAGGCCGAATCCGGCATGACGAGTGGAACCGTATTTTCTTAAATCCAGATAAAAATCATAGTCTTCCGCATTCAGATCCAGTTCTTTCATGCGGGCAACCAGAAGATCATAATTATCCTCACGCTGGCTGCCTCCGATGATTTCACCGATTCCCGGAACCAGGCAGTCCATTGCTGCGACTGTTTTATTGTCGGGGTTCATTTTCATATAGAAGGCTTTGATTTCTTTTGGATAATCAGTAACAAATAATGGCTTTTTGTATACTTCCTCGGTCAGGTAGCGCTCATGTTCAGTCTGAAGATCACAGCCCCAGGAAACCTTGAAGTCAAAATTATCGTTGTTCTTTTCCAGAATCTCAATGGCTTCCGTATAAGTAACATGTCCGAATTCGGATTGCAGTACGCCCTGCAGACGCTCCAGCAGGCCTTTGTCAACGAACTGGTTGAAGAATGCCATCTCTTCCGGAGCGTGCTGAAGTACATAACTGATTACGTACTTCAGCAGGCCCTCAGCAACTGCCATATTGTCCTGCAGATCGGCAAAGGCCATCTCCGGCTCAATCATCCAGAATTCGGCGGCGTGCCGGGTTGTATTGGAATTCTCAGCGCGGAACGTCGGTCCGAAGGTATAGATATTGCGGAATGCCATGGCATATGTCTCGCCATTGAGCTGTCCGCTTACGGTCAGGTTAGTAGGCTTATTGAAGAAGTCCTTGCCAAAATCAACATTGCCGTCCTGAGTCTTTGGTACATCATTTAAATCAAGTGTAGTGACCTGGAACATCTCTCCGGCACCTTCACAGTCACTTCCGGTAATCAGCGGAGTGTGGACATAGACAAAGTCGTGTTCCTGGAAATACTGATGGATAGCATAGGAAATCAGGGAGCGCACCCGGAATACGGCCTGGAATGTATTGGTTCTGGCCCGCAGATGAGGGATTGTTCGTAAATACTCCAGTGTGTGGCGCTTTTTCTGCAGCGGATAATCCGGTGCTGAAGTACCTTCTATTGATATCTCGCTTGCCTGGATCTCAAAAGGCTGCTTCGCCTGTGGGGTGGCAACCAGTGTGCCGGTTACAACAATGGCCGCGCCGACATTTAATTTGCTGATTTCTGAAAAGTTGTCCATAGTATCATGGTAAACAATCTGAAGTGTTTCGAAATAACTTCCGTCGCTTACGACAATAAAGCCGAAATTCTTTGAGTCACGGACGCTGCGGACCCAGCCGCCGATGGAAACTTCTTTGCCGATATACTGATCTCTGTTCCTATATAGTTCTCTTACCGTAATCAAGTTCATTTTACCTTTTCTCCTTTTATATATTGCATATTTACACACTTATGCAAATTATACTTTATTTTATTGGGGGTTTCAAGGGTAAGCTAATTATTTAGTGGTAGTAATTGACAAAAATCGGTATTGATAAAAAGTAAAATTATAGACAAAATATAAGAAAAATGTCGGAAAATGAACGGAAAACATGCAAAATATTATAAAGATTTGTGTACTATTTCTATAAAATGTGTTATAATATTTTTATAAATAAATACTACAGCGAGGTGATAATGTGATTAAGAAAGAAATGATTGCCATGCTTTTAGCGGGAGGACAAGGCAGCCGTCTTGGGGTATTGACCCAGAAAGTGGCGAAGCCGGCAGTTTCATTCGGTGGTAAATATAGAATTATCGATTTTCCACTCAGTAACTGTATTAATTCAGGAATTGACACAGTCGGAGTATTGACACAATATCAGCCATTACGTTTGAATACCCATATCGGAATAGGAATTCCATGGGATCTGGATCGTAATGTCGGCGGAGTGTCGGTTCTTCCACCCTATGAGAAGAGCAAAGGCAGTGATTGGTATACAGGTACTGCAAATGCAATCTATCAGAATCTGGAATATATGGAAAGTTTCAATCCTGATTATGTTCTGATTCTCTCAGGAGATCATATTTACAAGATGGACTATGAGGTGATGCTGGAATACCACAAGGCCAATAATGCGGACGTTACCATTGCCGCAATGCCGGTACCGATTGAAGAAGCCAGCCGTTTCGGAATCGTAATTACAGACGATAATAATCGTATCACAGAATTCGAAGAGAAGCCAGCAGATCCTAGAAGCAATCTTGCCTCCATGGGTATTTATATATTCAGCTGGCCGGCCCTTCGGGATGCCCTGATTGAATTGTCAGAAGAGCCGGGATGTGACTTCGGCAAGCATATTATACCGCATTGCCACAGTCATGAGCAGAGAATCTTTGCCTACGAATATAATGGATATTGGAAAGATGTGGGTACCTTAGGATCTTACTGGGAAGCCAATATGGAATTAATTGACATCATCCCCGAGTTCAATTTATACGAAGAATACTGGAAGATTTATACAAACAGCGATATTATTCCACCGCAGTATATTGCCCAGGATGCTACCATCGAAAGAAGTATTATCGGTGAAGGGACGGAGATATACGGCGAGGTCTATAATTCGGTTATCGGTGCCGGAGTTACCATCGGACCGGGCACAGTGATCCGGGATTCTATTATTATGCGTGACTGTGTCATCGGAGCAGAGACAACCATCAGTAAGGCCGTTGTAGCCGAAGGAACCAGAATAGGTGCGGGCATTACGCTTGGAGCCGGTGAATATGCATCTAGTAAGTATGATTCGAAGGTGTATCAGTCTGATCTGGTTACAATCGGAGAACACAGTGTCATTCCTGATAATGTTACGATTGGCAAGAATACGGCGATCTCAGGTGTAACAACAGAAGAAGACTATGCTGACGGAGTTCTGGAAAGTGGAGACTACATAATAAAGGCAGGAGGCATACGATGAGAGCGATTGGTATTATATTAGCGGGTGGCAACAGCAAGAGGATGAGGGAATTATCAAATAAAAGGGCAATCTCCGCCATGCCGGTTGCAGGATCTTTTCGGGGTATTGACTTTGCATTAAGCAACATGAGCAATTCACATATTCAGAATGTAGCCGTATTTACCCAATATAACTCCCGCTCCCTTAATGAACATTTAAGTTCTTCTAAATGGTGGGATTTCGGTAGAAAGCAGGGTGGTTTGTTTGTATTTACACCGACCATTACGGCTCAGAACAGTGACTGGTATCGTGGAACAGCAGATGCGCTGTATCAGAACCTGAATTTCCTTAAGAACAGTCATGAACCTTATGTTGTGATTGCCGGCGGCGACTGTATTTACAAGCTCGACTTCAATAAGGTGCTGGAATATCATGTGGAGAAAAAGGCTGATATTACAGTAGTATGTAAGCGTATGGGCGAAGATGAGGATATTACCCGGTTTGGCCAGGTACATATCAATGATGACGGCCGGCTTGTGGACTTTGAAGAGAAACCGATGACGGCATCCTCTGATACAATTTCCTGCGGTATTTATGTAATTCGCAGACGTCAGCTGATTGAGCTGATTGAGCGGTGCGCGGCAGAGGATCGGGTTGATTTTGTTAAAGACATTCTGATCCGTTATAAGAACCTTAAACGTATTTATGCCTATAAGATAGATTCTTACTGGAGTAATATTGCATCTGTGGATTCCTATTATAAAACCAATATGGATTTCCTGAAACCGGAGGTGCGCAATTTCTTCTTTAAAGGGTATCCTCATATTTATTCTAAGGTAGATGATCTGCCGCCGGCAAAATACAATCCCGGTGCAGTTGTAAAGAACAGTTTGATTTCCAGTGGTTCCATCGTCAACGGTACCGTTGAGAATTCTATCTTATTTAAGAAAGCTTATGTGGGCAACAATTGTGTCATTAAAAATTCCATTATTCTGAATGACGTTTATATTGGGGATAATACAGTCATTGAGAACTGCATTGTGGAAAGCCGTGATACAATTAGGGCCAATACAACTTATATCGGAACACCTGAAGATATCAAAGTGGTAATCGAAAAGAACGAAAGATACACACTGTAGAGACAGGAGGGGGTTTACAAAAATGCAGATAACAGATGTCAGAGTCAGACGGATTGAAAAAGAAGGTAAGATGAAGGCAGTTGTATCAATTACTTTGGATAATGAATTCGTAATTCATGATATCAAGGTAATTGAAGGTGAGAAGGGACTGTTTATTGCAATGCCGAGCCGTAAGGCTGCGGACGGAGAATATCGTGATATCGCACATCCGATCAACTCCGAGACCCGGGATATGATCCAGCAGGTGATATTGGATAAGTACGAGACAACGACGTTAGAAGAGGTATAAGTTTCATAATTAAGAAAAAGAGCAGGGCAGAGTGAGCCGGGCATCCGGCAAAACATCTGCCCTTTTTATTTCTATCCCACAAAAAAGTATCCCTCAGATCAAAAAATGAGAGTTTACAGTTAGTAGTAATGTAACCTAATTACCAAAATACCTAAAAGCAACAGCTATGAAGCTGGAAGAAATAGCAGAACATGTCGGATGGAACAGTGCCAGATATTTTATCCGTATTTTCAAACAATATGAAAGCATAACACCAGGAAAATACCGCAGCAGCCGTATCCCTAACTTTTATTTTTTTCTAATGGCAGCGACATAAGTAGCTGGGGCTGTCTGCCTTTGCAGGGCTGTTAGCATCTCTTAGAGCAGAGCAATGACGCGTTAATGCCAGAAACGGCCAACTGTTTGAGTGCAACGAGTTTTGGCGTTTCTGGCATTGCAGTTAGCGTCATTGATATGCTCTTAGAGAAGCTTACAGACCGAAACCGCAGGAAATACGGACTGGAACCACCACCGCCAGGGGACGCAGACTTTTTTAGTGCGACAGCCCATGACAACTATTTCCAACACACTTTTAATATTTTGCCAGAATACTTCTGGCAACACTAATCCCGTTAGCCGATGCCTGCTGCAGACCACGGGTAACAGAAGCTCCGTCACCGATCGCCCGCAAGCCGCTGATGCTGGTTTCAAAATCAGAATTCACAACCACTTTATTGGAATAAAACTTCACTTCAACTCCATACAGGAGTGTTTCATCGCTGGCGATGCCTGGGGTTACTTTATCCAGAGCCAGGAGCATTTCCTTAATGTCAACCATGATCCGGTGCGGAAAGACCAGAGATAAATCACCTGGTACGGCATCCTTCAGCGTCGGGATCAGGTTATTGCGGCAGAGACGTTCTTCCGTAGTACGACGGCCACGCTGGAAATCACCGAAACGCTGAACCATGATTCTGCCATCACACAGCATGTTGGAGAGCTGGGCAATGTGTTTGCCGTATTCAATCGGAGTCTTAAATGGTTTGGTAAAGTTCTTGGATACCAGCAGAGCAAAGTTTGTGTTGTTGGTTTTATACTCCTGAGACTTATAAGCATGTCCGTTGACAACAGCCAGGCCGTTTTCGTAATATTCCGTAGCTACTTCCCCGGATGGATTGGTACAGAAGGTCCGTACCTTGTCATCAAAGGTTGGGGTATAGTAGACCAGTTTGGCCTCGTACAGGTTTTCGTTCAGGAATTTCATGACTTCGTCACGGACTTCTACGCGGACTCCGATATCAACAGTACCGACCTGGGTCTCAATATTATGCCGGCGGCAGATGTGGCTGAACCAGTCAGAGCCTTCCCGGCCCATAGCTGATACAATCTCGGAAGCGAAAAATGTCTCTTCTTTGTTAGTGATGACTCCTTTTGCCTGGTTGTCTTCAATGATAATATCATTGACCATGGTGTTGAAAAGAATCGTTACACCCTGGGCGATCAGATGTTCCTGGAGTCTGGTGTAGATCTTATAGCCTTCCTCCGTACCCAGATGGCGGATCGGACATTCGATCAGCTTCAGGTTGGCGTTGATGGCTTTGCGGCGGATCTCTTCAATCTCATTCTGCCGGTCGATCCCGTAGACATTTGTATCGGCACCAAATTCTAGATAAATACGATCGGATTCCTGAATTAATTCAAGGGTTTTATCGTAGCCCAGGATGTCAGGAAGATTGCCGCCAACATCAGGAGACAGAGACAGCTTGCCATCGGAGAAGGCCCCGGCTCCGGCAAAACCGGTGGTGATGGAACAGGGCTGACAGCCGATACAGGATTTCGTTGTTCGTTTCGGGCAGACCCGCTTCTCAATCGGGCGTCCCTTTTCGATCATTAAAAGATTCAGATTTGGACTGCTTTTGATTAACTCATAAGCGCAGAAAATTCCGGACGGTCCCGCTCCGATAATGACCACATCATATTGTGTTGTTTTCACGTATACACTCCCTTTCGTATATGGAAAATTTTACCACAGTTCTCATGTGGAAGCAAGATACTTATTTCCCTCCGTCCGTCCTTTACATTTCCGAAACAAACTGATACAATGGTTTAATCAGCGTTAGTTGCGCCATTGGCGGGAAAACTAGCGCTTTTGGTGCGTACTTATCAGTTAGGAGAAATAATTATGTTTATGATTGCAGGACTTGGAAATCCAAGTAAAGAATATGATAGAACGAGGCATAATGTTGGCTTTTCCGTGATTGATCGATTGGCCGATAAATATGGAATTGCCGTCAGCGAAAAAAAGCACAGGGCGTTGTGCGGTAAAGGAATGATTGAAGGCGAGAAAGTGATTCTGGTAAAACCGCAGACTTATATGAATCTGAGTGGTGAAAGCATCCGGTCAGTGCTGGATTTCTATAAGATGGATGCTGATCAGATTATTGTTATCTACGATGATATCAGCCTGACTCCAGGGCAGCTTCGCATTCGGCAGAAAGGCAGTGCCGGCGGACATAACGGTATCAAGAATATTATCTCCCATCTGGGAACTCAGGAATTTCCCCGTATTAAAGTTGGAATCGGTGAGAAGCCGGCTAATATGGGTTTGGCGGCATATGTGTTGAGCCGGTTTTCGCAAGGGGAGCAGAAGCTGATGGATGAAGCATTTCGGGATGCTGCGGCAGCAGCAGTAATGATGATGACAGATGGCTCAGACCGGGCAATGAATGTGTTTAATCAACGTAAAGCAATCGATCAGGAATAAGGTGAGTATATGAACAGGGTGTTTGCCAATCCATTGGCTGAGTTAATTGAATTTGAAGAATTGAATCTGGATCTGGCCCGCAGGAAAGGACCGGTTCAGGTCAGTGGGTGCCTGGATTCCCAGAAGGTGCATCTGATGCAGGAGAC
>JBOFYZ010000050.1:0-21858 GCA_051654925.1 Lachnospiraceae bacterium
AGTATCTTAGAACAGAGCAATGACGCGTTAATGCCAGAAACGGCCATTGTTTGAGCGTAGCGAGTTATGGCGTTTCTGGCATTGCTTTTAGCGTCATTGCTCTGTTCTTAGATACTCTTACGATCCGAAACCGCAGGAAATACGGACCGGAACCACCGCCGCCCAGGCCCGCAGACTTATTTTGCGCCACATCCCCTTGTCATTATGGTATAAACTCAATCACAGTCTTCTGTTCATCCTGTATCGAGAAGTTGAAACTGATCCGGTCACCGGCCTGTAAAAATGGCAGCTGCTCGGAGGTGGTGATGGAGGCGATATAGACTTCATCGTTATCATGGTCAAGAGTGAAATAGTAACAGGTGTTGCCGGCGATTACTACGTCGGCGATGGCTGAGATGGTACCGGTTTTAGTAAGGATTTCGGTTGGTGCTGTTGGTTCGGTGTCATCAAGTGACAGTGCTTCTCTGTAATTTTTGCGGGCTTCGTCTACGGTGCTGCCGGTGCCGACGATCTGATATTGGTTGACATCGACGAAGGCATACATTTTCACCAGTCCGGCGGCGTCTTTGAGTGATACGAAGTAGGCCGGGCGGTTGGAGATGTTAAGCAGCAGCGGGAAGGTTGCCTGGTATCCGAGATGCTGTACCTGACCTTCAGCAGATTCCATCGCGGAGTATTCGGTTGCCCCGGGAACTGTATAAAATTTGGTTGCTTTGGTTCGCAGATTAACCAGCACGAAACCGATATTGGACTCGTCGGCGGTTACGGATGACATACCGGTATACAGGTATACATCATCATTAATAGCCAGATAATTGTAGCCGTATGTGGTTCGGCGGACGTTTTTCTGGCCGAAGATGGAATTGATATAGCCGTTTTGGAATTTGCCGTTATCGTCCAGATGTTCAATGATCAGATCCGAGATGTAGAGCTGGTCAATCCAGGTCGGAACCTCGTCTTTGGGAAGATACTGGCTTTCACCGGTGATGGCATTGACCAGAATCGCTCCGTTGATATCCTTGCCATCCCACCAGCCGATCCGGTAGGTGATGGTAGGAGCCACCCAGTAAGGCGTGTTGTTATCATCAATTTCGAAGCTGACGGTTTCAAACATTTTGGTCGGATACCGGAAGCGGATATAGCGGTAAATGTTGCGGAAGAAATATTCACTTGGAGAATATTGCATTCCTTCATCGAGCCATACCAGATCAGTATCCTGGGTCACCATGTTGACTGTCAGATAGGCTGGAAGCCCTTCGGAATGATTGTACAGCCATTTGATCGGATCGGCATAAGCTAACGGGGTTACCCGGTACGGGGTGTTTTTGTAGTTGATCTGGGTGTAGTTCTGTTCGATCTCAAACTGTGAGACCAGCTCGGTCATCTCGCCCAGCTTCCTGCTTCCCAGCCGGGCAGCAGTATCCCTGTCAACGACAGGAATCTGTGACATATTAATCTCGGCTACGTCAGATGTAAAATCAGCCTCAGTGATGGTGATCAGATCCCGGTAACGGGAGGCATGGAAGATGCGCTGGCCGATCAAAGTGGCGAAAAGCATAAACAGGATTAACACGCCAATCACCAGAAAACCATATTTCAATGGTTTGCCCAGATTGATATTCTGTTTGCCGTAGTCCCCGCTGCGGCGAAAGACGTACTGTCCGCTGACGGGATCACGGACAAATCGGAAATTACCGTTACCCAGTGATGCCAGCAGGTTCTTAACATAGGTGAGAAAGTTCACAACCAGAAAAATCAGGATACAGGATATCAGATAAATAAAGAAACTACGGCTTCTTAGATTGATGGCAGGCAGCGTTGTATAGAACAGTAAAAACATAAGTACCACGGACAGTATCAGCCTGCCGATACCAGATGTAAATCGTTTCATAGGGGTCTCCTTGTCAAAGAAAGTTGATCAGTTAACATGATTGTATCATAAATACCTGATTATTGTAAAAAACTTCCTGTGAAATAAAAAAAGACCCTGTAAAAAGGGAGGAGCCGGCAGTTCCTGCGAGAACTACCGGCGATTATGAAAAAAATCTTATCAAATTGTTTTTTTTAGCGTTTTCATTTGATAGTCTTAGTATACGGAATAATTGTGAAAGAAGTTTGGCGTGGATGTAGAAAATCTGTAAAAAGATTGTAAACGAATTATGAACGAGGTTTGTTTTTAAAAGAATTGGTGATGCGGTTAGCGGGGCCGGAATGTACTTGCCAAAGGGGTGGAGCGACTCTCCTGTTTTCCAGCGGTTTCGGAGCATGAACATATCTAAACGATCAGCCATGATACTAACACAGGCGAAATCAACATAACTCGCTGCGCTCAGACAATGTCTGATTTTGTTTGTAACATGTCATGGCTGATCGTTTAGATCTTTGATGCTCCTGCAAATGCAGAAAAACAGGAGGGCCGAACAAATCTACTTGCAGTAATGGTAGCTGTCCAGGAGCTGGTTTTTCATTTGCCAGAGTTTGTTGGATAAGTCTACATGCACCCGATGGGGATATTCCAGACGGAGGGATTCTTCCCATAAGGTAGCCTTCTCCTGAGTACAGTATTCCCGGATATCCATCACGGAAGGGGATTCATATATACAGGTTCCCTGTTTGAAAATGGGAACCATCAGTTCCCGGATCGTGTAACTATTGGGAGCAAGGTGAGTCTTTTTCCAGGTTTCAATCGGATCGAAGAGCAGCAGGGACTTGGACGTATCGTATACTTCATCGGTCAGACAGATCAGGTCGGCAATAATCTTACCGGTATTCTTGTTATAAATCCGCTGAATGGTCTTGTCACCAGGATTAGTAATTTTTTCAGCATTCTCAGATAATTTGATCTTAGGGATGAACTCACCGCTTGCTTTGTCCTTAATGGCTGCCAGTTTGTATACACCGCCAAAGGAAGGACTATTTTTTGAGGTGATCAGGTTGGTACCAACGCCCCATGAATTGATCGTAGCACCCTGCTGTTTGAGGGAACTGATCAGATATTCATCCAGATCGTTGGAAGCAGAAATAACAGCATCGGCAAAGCCTGCTTCAGTCAGCATTTTCTTCGCTTTTTTAGATAAGTATGCAAGATCTCCGCTATCGAGCCGGATTCCGTAGAACGTCAACGGGATACCGGCTTCGCGCATTTCAGTAAAGACTTTGATGGCATTGGGGATACCGGAATTCAAGGTATCATACGTATCAACCAGCAAGATACAGGCCGATGGATAGAGTTTGGCATAGGTGCTAAAGGCGGTCAGCTCGTCAGGAAAACTCATGATCCAGCTGTGGGCATGGGTGCCTCTGACAGGTACATCAAACAGTTGTCCGCACAGTACATTGGAAGTGCCGATACATCCGGCGATCATAGCGGCTCTGGCACCATAGATACCGGCATCCGGTCCCTGGGCGCGGCGCAGACCAAACTCCATGACTCCATCACCCTGAGCAGCATATACCACGCGGGCAGCTTTGGAGGCGATCAGGGACTGATGATTGATAATATTCAGCAGAGCCGTCTCTACTAACTGGGCCTCCATGATTGGTGCAATTACTTTAACCAGGGGTTCACGAGGGAAGATAACCGTTCCTTCCGGTACGGCATAGATGTCGCCGGAAAAACGGAAATGATATAGATAGTCCAGAAAATCTTCATCAAACAGGCCGACACTGCGCAGATAGTCAATATCTTCCTGATCAAAATGGAGATTTTTGATATATTCAATAAATTGTTCAAGTCCGGCACAGATGGCATAACCGCTGTTGTCCGGATTGCTGCGGTAAAACATATCGAAGATTACGGTTTCATTGGCATCTTTTTCTTTAAAATAGCCCTGCATCATGGTTAATTCATATAAGTCTGTAAGCAGGGAGAGGTTTCTCTGGCTCATGGAAGGTCTCCTTTGATTTGTAAAATTTGATAAATTAAAGGTAGTATATCACAATTTAGAAAAAACACAATTAGAGTGTTAAAATAATAACAAACTTATTTTATCAAATGCGATTGACAATAAGACACAAGTGGAATATAATACATGTACACTATTAGAGTGAAGCGTAAAGAAATGAGGAGAAATCAATGTCTTTGAAGCATGGCATTTTAGGATTTATCAAATATGGAGTAGATACCGGATATGAACTGAATAAGACCTTCCGGGATTCACTGGACAATTTCTGGCATGCGACAGCGAGCCAGATCTACCGGGAACTGGCCTGGTTGGAAGCGCATGAGATGGTGACGGCGCAGGAACAGGTTCAGACCGGTAAGCCGAATAAGAAGCTGTATCAAATCACCGCAAAGGGGGAGCAGGAACTGCAGCAGTGGCTGGCATCCGGCGTACCGGATATGATGCGGATCAGGAATTCTTTTCTGGTTAAGGTTTTCTTTTCCGGCCTGCAGGATGTTGACCAGACTTTGCAGACCTTCAGGGAGTTTGATGAGCAGTGTGAGATAGTCAGACAGCAGACCAGGGAATGGGAAGACAGTATTGTCCACTACAGTGACCAGATGGAAGATTCATGGCACCCTGTATACTGGGAACTGACCAGTGATTTTGGTATCAGGTATTTGAATATGTGTCAGGAATGGTCGACTGAGTCGCAGCGGAAATTAAAGCAGAGGAGGGAGCGGGAGTCATGCGGGGAATCATCATAAATGGAAGTCCCAAAGGAGAAAGCAGCAATTCGCTCAGGCTGGCTGATGCATTTGCAAGGGGAATGGGCATGGCTAAGATACCGGTTTATCATATTACCAGAATGAACCTTCAGCCATGTAAAGGCTGCTTTGGCTGCTGGAGGGCAACACCGGGACGCTGTGTCATCCGCGATGATATGGATATTCTGCTGGAAGAAATGAAAGCGGCTGATTATATTATATGGAGTTTTCCACTATATTATTATTCGGTGCCGGGGATACTCAAGAACGTGATCGACCGGCAGCTGCCGCTTTTAAGCCCGTTTATGGAAGAAAGTAAATCGGGCGGCAGCGGTGCGCATGCTTCCCGCTATGACCGTTCTCATCAGAAGCATGTATTGATCTCGACCTGCGGGTTTTATTCCCCGCAGAATAATTACCAGGCCGTCTATCATATGTTTGATCACATGCTGGGACGGCATAACTATACCGATATTTTCTGCGGGCAGGGGGAATTGTTTTCTGTTTTGCAGCTGGCATTTCGAACTGATGCGTATTTGCAGCTGGTCGAGCAGGCCGGTCGGGAATATCGGGCTGGGCAGATTACGGCGGCCACAGAAGAACAGCTTAAGGAGCTGCTGTTTCCGAAGGATGTGTTTGAAGAAATGGCTGATGCCAGCTGGGGAATTGCAGCGGAGAGCGGGCATCCGGATACTGAAAAAGCGCCTAAAGGGCGTAATTTCACCCGCCAGATGGCGGCACTTTATAATCCTTCTTCCTATGACGGCAAAGACCGGGTACTGGAATTTTACTATACCGATCTGGAGGAAACGTATCAGATCAGGCTGGGGCGTGAAGGCCATCGGCTGACCGACCGGGATTTTGTTCCATATACAACGCGTATAGAGACTCCCTTTACCGTGTGGCAGGAGATTTCTGAAGGAAAAATCAGCGGAACGAAAGCATTGGCAATGCATCAGTATCGTGTTTTAGGTGATTTCGACCTGATGATTCACTGGGATCTGTTCTTTTATGGCGGAACCAGTGGTAATGAAGCAGACGGACAGAATAATTCTGCCGGTAAGACGGCCAGTATGAAGATACTGCTGGGACCGTGGATATTTGTCTGGCTGGCGCTGTCATTTCAACCGTATTATTTGGGTATTGCCGGAGTAATATGTATTGCGATGCTGCCGTTTGCATGGATGAAATATGAGGCAATTGTCTATGAATATGTCAGTGTTTTGGCAGGTGCGGCATTCTGTCTTATGGCACTGATCGGAGTTTCGGAGGAAATCTGGCTTCCAGTTTCTTATCTTATGTTTGGCCTGATGTGGACATTATCGACGCTGTTTCCGGTGCCGCTGACGGCATATTATTCTTGCCATGGGTATGGCGGCAGGACTGCTTTTGGCAATGAATTGTTTATCACAACGAATCGGATTCTGACCGGCTGTTGGGGGATTATGTATCTGCTGACCGCTATCTGGACCTGGTTTGTACTCAGAAGTTCCTATGCCGGATCCTGCATCTGGATTAACCAGATATTACCTGTCGCAATGGGATTATTTACCGTCTGGTTTCAAAAATGGTATCCTGCGAAAATCGCCGCAAATGGTTGATTATCCTTGACATTTGGCAGATGTGAATCTATAATAGTATAAACTTTAACAATTGAAAAGACAGTGACGGAGACAGTAGGCATGCTGGAAAGCTTCAGCGAACCGGGGAAGGTGTGAGCCCGGCAGCGAGTAAGGCAGAGTTGAATATCACTCCCGAGTTGCAAGGCTGAAGGATTATTCTGGTAGGCCGAGCCGGTTTTCCACCGTTACAGGGGACTCATATGTTAGTATGCAGTATTAGGTGGTTACGCGAAGTAGATCTTCGTCCTGATAGCAGGGCGGAGATTTTTTTTCATTAAATTAACCAGATTGGAGGAATGGATTACATGTACGAGAAAGTACCTACAAATCTCAATTTTGTAGAGCGTGAAAAGAAAGTGGAGCAGTTGTGGAAAGATAAAGATATTTTCCGCAAAAGCATGGAGAACCGCAAAGAGGGGGAGACCTATACCTTTTATGACGGTCCGCCGACGGCAAATGGAAAGCCACATATCGGCCATGTCCTGACTCGTGTTATTAAGGATATGATTCCGCGCTACCGTGCCATGAAGGGCTATATGGTACCGCGAAAGGCCGGTTGGGATACTCATGGTCTGCCGGTTGAGCTGGAAGTAGAGAAGATGCTGGGACTTGACGGCAAGGAGCAGATCGAAGAATATGGTCTGGAACCTTTTATCGCCCATTGCAAGGAGAGCGTCTGGAAGTACAAGGGGATGTGGGAGGATTTTTCCAATACCGTAGGATTCTGGGCGGATATGGACGACCCTTATGTTACGTATCATAATGATTTTATCGAATCCGAATGGTGGGCGCTGAAGCAGATCTGGGAGAAGGAACTGCTGTATAAAGGCTTCAAGATTGTTCCTTACTGCCCGCGCTGCGGAACGCCGCTGTCCAGCCATGAAGTGGCACAGGGATATAAGGATGTCAAGGAGAAGTCTGCGATTGTCCGCTTTAAGGTAAAGAATGAGGATGCCTATATTCTGGCATGGACTACCACTCCCTGGACCCTGCCATCCAATGTGGCATTATGTGTGAATCCTGATGAAACTTATGCAAAAGTGCAGTCTGGCGATTATGTTTATTATATGGCCGAAGCTCTTTGTGATAGTGTTCTGGGTGAAGAATATACTGTATTGGAGCGCTGCAAAGGGAAGGATCTGGAATATAAAGAATATGAGCCGCTGTTTAACTGTGCAGTTAAGACGTATGAAAAGCAGCATAAGAAAGCATTCTATGTTGTCTGCGATACCTATGTCACCCTGAACGATGGTACCGGTGTGGTTCATATTGCGCCGGCCTTTGGTGAAGACGATGCCAAAGTCAGCAGAAAATACAAACTGCCATTTGCCCAGCTGGTAAATACAAAAGGTGAGATGACAAAAGAAACACCATGGGAAGGTGTCTTTGTAAAAAAGGCAGATCCGATGATCCTTCAGGCACTGGAAGAAAAAGGCCTGCTGTTTTCTGCTCCTAAATTTGAACACAGCTATCCGCATTGCTGGCGCTGTGATACTCCGCTGATCTACTATGCAAGAGAATCCTGGTTTATCAAGATGACTGCAGTTAAGGAAGATCTGATCCGCAACAACAATACCATCAACTGGATTCCGGAGAGTATCGGCAAAGGCCGGTTCGGCGACTGGCTGGAGAACGTTCAGGACTGGGGCATCAGCCGCAACCGTTATTGGGGAACTCCGTTAAATATCTGGGAGTGTGAGTGCGGCAAACAGCACTCCATCGGCAGCATCGAGGAATTAAAGGCAATGTCACCAGATTGTCCGGAGGATATTGAACTGCATCGTCCATTTATTGATGATGTAACGATTACCTGCCCGGATTGCGGCAAACAGATGAAGCGTGTACCGGAAGTTATCGACTGCTGGTTTGATTCTGGTGCGATGCCGTTTGCCCAGCATCATTATCCATTTGAGAATAAGGATCTGTTTGAACAGCAGTTCCCGGCCGACTTTATCTCAGAAGCGGTAGACCAGACCCGTGGCTGGTTCTATTCTCTGCTGGCGATTTCGACCCTGATTTTCAATCAGGCACCTTACAAAAGTGTTATTGTACTCGGCCATGTCCAGGATGAAAACGGACAAAAGATGAGTAAATCCAAAGGCAATGCAGTTGATCCGTTTGACGCGCTTGAGACATACGGTGCGGATGCGATCCGCTGGTATTTCTATGTCAACAGTGCGCCCTGGCTGCCGAATCGTTTCCATGGAAAAGCCGTTCAGGAAGGACAGCGTAAATTCATGGGTACACTGTGGAATACGTATGCGTTTTTTATCCTGTATGCGGATATTGATCAGTTCGATGCGACAAAATACAAACTGGAATATGACAAACTGCCGGTTATGGACAAATGGCTGCTGTCAAAATTAAACTCCCTGATTCAGGATGTTGATAATCATCTGTCAAATTACCGGATTCCGGAGACAGCGAGAGCACTCCAGGAGTTTGTGGACGATATGAGTAACTGGTATGTAAGAAGAAGCCGGGCACGTTTCTGGGCAAAAGGAATGGAGCAGGATAAAATCAATGCTTACATGACGCTGTACACAGCACTCGAGACCGTGTGCAAAGCAGCCGCACCGCTGATTCCGTTTATGACCGAGGATATCTATCAGAATCTGGTCAGAAGCATCAATCCGGATGCGCCGGAAAGCATTCATCTTTGTGATTATCCGGTGGCAGATGCTGCATACATTAATAAAGAATTAGAAACCAGTATGGATGAAGTGTTGAAGATTGTGGTGTTGGGCCGTGCTGCCAGAAACAATGCCAATATCAAGAACCGCCAGCCGATTGGTACCATGTATGTCAAAGCAGAGCAGGAGCTTTCTCAGTTCTTTGTTGACATTATTGAAGATGAATTAAATGTAAAGACGGTGGAATTTACTCAGGATGTCAGAAGTTTTACCTCCTACAGCTTTAAGCCGCAGCTGAAGACAGTCGGCCCTAAATACGGCAAACAGCTCGGCAATATTCGAACAGAACTGGCTGAAATCGATGGAAATGCAGCAATGGATACCTTGAAATCAGAAGGAGCCCTGACCTTTACCTTTGGCGGTGAAGAAGTCGTTCTGAAGGAAGAAGATCTACTGATTGATATGGCTCAGGCCGAAGGATATATATCTGAAAGCGATCATAACATCACCGTTGCACTGGACACCAGCCTCACACCGGAATTAATCGAAGAAGGTTTTGTCCGCGAACTGGTCAGCAAAATTCAGACCATGCGTAAAGAGGCCGGTTTTGAAGTGACCGATCACATCCATCTGTATCAGGATACTAACGATAAAATCGCTGAAATTCTGAAAGCACATGCCGATGAGGTCAAACAGGAAGTACTTGCCGATCATATCTCGCTGGGGCAGATGCAGGGATTCGTAAAAGAGTGGAATATCAACGGCGAATCAGTAATGTTAGGTGTGGAAAAGAAGGGCGGTTGAGAGCGCCAGCAGGAGGAATAAATATGAATCAGGGATTTAATAAAACAACATTCAAATCAGCAGTAATTGATAATGTCAAGAACCTGTTTCGCCGGACGATTGATGAAGCTACCCCGGAGCAGGTCTTCCAGGCCGTGGCATTTGCGGTAAAGGACATTATTATTGATGAGTGGATTGCTACTCACAAGGAATATGAAAAGCAGGATGCCAAGACACTGTACTATCTGTCGATGGAATTTCTGATGGGAAGGGCACTGGGCAATAATATCATCAATATCTGTGCTCACGATGAAATCAAGGAAGCGCTGGCGGAACTGGGCTTTGATCTGAATCTGATTGAAGACCAGGAGCCGGATGCGGCGCTTGGCAACGGTGGCCTGGGCCGCCTTGCCGCCTGTTTCCTGGATTCACTGGCAACGCTTGGATATCCGGCTTATGGCTGTGGAATCCGTTACCGTTACGGAATGTTCAAACAGAAAATCGTTGACGGTTATCAGATCGAAGTTCCCGATGAATGGCTGAAAGACGGCAACCCGTTTGAAGTACGCCGCTCCGAATATGCCACCGAAGTAAAATTCGGCGGATATGTAAGAACGGTCTGGGAAAACAATAAAGAAAAATTCATTCAGGAAGGTTATCAGTCGGTTATGGCAATTCCTTATGATCTGCCGATCGTTGGCTACGGCAACAACGTGGTCAATACCCTGCGGATCTGGGATGCCCAGCCGATCAATACCTTCAGCCTGGATTCCTTTGACAAGGGTGATTATCAGAAAGCGGTTGAGCAGGAGAACCTGGCTAAAAATATCGTGGAAGTACTGTATCCCAACGATAATCATTATGCCGGCAAAGAGCTGCGCCTGAAACAGCAGTATTTCTTTATTTCAGCCAGCGTACAGCGGGCCGTGCGCAAATATATGGAGAAGCATGATGATATCCGGAATTTCCATGAAAAGAATGTTTTCCAGCTGAATGACACCCATCCGACCGTAGCGGTGGCTGAGCTGATGCGTATCCTGCTGGATGAGCATGGGCTGTACTGGGATGAGGCCTGGGAAGTTACGACCAGAACCTGTGCCTACACCAACCATACTATTATGGCAGAAGCACTGGAGAAATGGCCGATTGAACTATTCTCCCGCCTGTTGCCTCGTATTTACCAGATTGTCGAAGAGATTAACCGCCGCTTTATCGAGAAGATTGGGCAGGCCTATCCAGGAGATCAGAGCAAGGTCGCTAAAATGGCAATTATCTATGACGGCCAGGTGAAAATGGCCCATATGGCAATCGCCGGAAGCTTCTCTGTCAATGGTGTGGCAAGACTTCATACTGAGATTTTAAAGAATCAGGAATTAAAAGATTTCTATGAAATGATGCCTGAGAAGTTCAATAACAAGACCAATGGTATTACTCAGCGAAGATTCCTGCTGCATGGCAACCCGATGCTGGCGGACTGGGTAACCTCCAAAATCGGCAGTGAGTGGATTACCGATCTGCCGCATATCAGCAAACTGGCTATCTATGCAGGCGATGAGAAATACCAGCAAGAGTTTATGAACATTAAGTATCAGAACAAACTGCGCCTGGCTAAGTATATCAAAGAGCATAACGACATCGATGTTGACCCGCGGTCAATCTTTGATGTTCAGGTCAAACGTTTACATGAGTATAAGCGGCAGCTGATGAATATCCTGCATGTCATGTACCTGTACAATCAGCTGAAAGATAATCCGAATGCGGATATGGTTCCAAGAACTTTTATCTTTGGTGCCAAAGCAGCAGCAGGCTACCGCCGGGCGAAACTGACCATCAAGCTGATCAATGCGGTTGCCGATGTCGTCAATAACGACAGCAGCATCAATAATAAGCTGAAAGTCGTATTCATTGAGAATTACCGGGTATCCAACGCTGAGATTATCTTTGCCGCAGCTGATGTCAGTGAGCAGATTTCCACGGCAAGTAAAGAAGCTTCCGGCACCGGCAACATGAAGTTTATGTTAAATGGTGCGCTGACACTGGGAACCATGGATGGTGCCAATGTCGAGATTGCCGAAGAAGCCGGAGAGGATAAAGCATTTATTTTCGGTGCCTTATCCGACGAGATTATAGCACTTGAACAAAACGGCGGATATAATCCGATGGAGATATTCAATAACGATCAGGAAATCCGCAGGGTGCTGATGCAGCTGATCAATGGCTATTATTCTCCGCAGGATCCGGAACAGTTCCGTGAGATCTACAATTCGCTGCTGAATACCCAGAACAGCGATCGCGCTGACACGTACTTTATATTGAAAGATTTCCGTTCCTATGTGGAAGCACAGAAGCGTGTTGACAAGGCATACCGCGATGAACAGTGGTGGGCGAATGCCGCGATCCTGAATGTGGCATGTTCCGGTAAATTCACCTCTGATCGTACCATTGAGGAGTATGTAAAGGATATCTGGCATTTAGATAAAGTAAAAGTAGAGATGTAACGGACATATTTCCGTATAGAAAGAAAAATCCCTTCATAGACTAATAGTACAGCATTACGTAACTTTCACAACGCTGTACTTGTAGTTGGGAGGGATTTTTTAGTGAAAAAATGGATTGGTGCAATAAGCGGACTTTTAATATTTCCATGGGTCGTCAGTATGATATGGATGGCAACCACCGGAGAGAGCCGGGCCGCGTCATCGGGGAATACGGCGGCGATATTGGAAACACACGAAGAAAATCAGGACATGGAGTCTGAAGATGCGGCGGTATCAAGTGCCCAGGTCATGAACCAGAGTCAGCCGAGGATCCTGGTAAAGCGGGAGAATCTCCAGACATATATGTGGCTGGAGGAATATCTGCCCGGAATCATCGCCTGCCAGATAAATCCTGAATATGAAATGGAAGCCTTGAAATGCCAGGCGGTAATTGCCAGAACCTATTTATACCGGCTGCTGGACGGGCGCAGTGAAATTCACGAAGAGGAGCTCGATCTGGATTATCTGGAGGATGGTCAGCAGACCAGGCAGTGGGATCTGGAAAAAACCAGGGAATATTTGAAACGCTGCGAGCAGGCCGTTACCGAAACAGCGGGAATTGTCATGCAGTATGAGGAACGCTGCATCCTGCCGATGTTCCATGGTGTCAGTACAGGCCGGACAAGACAGGGAACAGAGGATTATCCTTATCTGCAGTCGGTTGAAAGCAAGTGGGATTCTGCTTATGAAGAATTTAATCAGACCTTCAGCTGGGAGCCGGATGAATTTGCCAAACGAATCAGCCGGATTGCCGATGCAGCTCCGGTATCGGGGGATCAGCTGCCGCAGGAGATACAGACCGTTAAAAAAGATGATGCCGGCTATATCCTTGAGCTGAAGGTTGGTGCAAGAACCTATCAGGGCGAAGAAATCCAGTATGCGCTGGAACTGCCTTCTGCTGCTTATCAGTTCTCCGGACAGGACGGAAAAATCTATGCAGCGGTAAGAGGAAAGGGGCATGGATACGGTCTCAGCCAGGCCGGTGCAGATGCCATGGCAAAGGACGGATGGGGGTATCAGGACATATTAAATTATTATTATAAAAATATCTCGATAATTTCTGAATAAGACGGCTCGCTTTGGTAAAAATAGTACCGAGGTGATAAACGGTGAAAGAGAAATTAAATCAAATGTTCAAGGACAAATTATTCCTTGTCATGCTGGTGCTTGGCCTGCTGACTATTGTAGCTGCAGCAGGAGTGGTAACAATGCAGAATGGAAGTGGACAGGAGCAGAATCCATATGTGGATATGCAGAATCAGCAGGAATTCCTGGCTGAGGAATCTGACACAGAATCACAGGCAATGGTAGCCGGAGAGTCCAATGCGACTCTGGTACAGCCTGAAACGAAAGATGAAAATGAGGAACATACCTATCAGGTAGCAGATTCCGGAGAAACAAGCAATGCTGCGGATGACGCACAGGCAGTGCCGGCTGGAACCGGACTGGATTCAGCGAAGGCACTGATGCTTAATTTTAGTGACAGCAGCAAAATGATCTGGCCGGTAAAGGGCAATGTTATTTTGGATTATAATATGGAGTCTACCATTTATTTTCCAACATTGGACCAGTATAAATGCAATCCGGCTTTGATTATCCAGGGGGCAGTAAGTGATCCTGTATATGCACCTGCCAATGCCAGAGTACTGGAAAGCGGATTTGACGAAGAAATTGGTAATTATCTCAAGTTAGATATGGGCAATGAATATGCACTGATCTGCGGACAGCTGAAAGAGGTGTCTGTGGTTGAAGGTGAATATCTGGAGCAGGGACAGCTGATGGGCTACATTGCAGAGCCGACAAAATATTACTCTATTGAAGGCAGCAACGTATTTGTAGAGCTTATGCATCAGGACAAAACACTGGATCCGCTGGATTATCTGGAATAAGAACATGGGGAAGGGAGACGAGGTCTCCTTTCTTTTTTGTTTAAAATTCTTTTATATTTTGTTTATATATTGGTTCTGGAAATATGATATAATAATTCCAGACTACATAGAACGGAGCAGAACATGAATATATTATTTTTTTTGACGCCGAAAAGCGAAATCGCATACATCTATGACCAGGAATCATTGCGGCAGGCGCTTGAGAAGATGGAATACCATCGCTATTCGGCTGTTCCTGTCATTCAGCAGGATGGTAATTATGTTGGTACGCTGACCGAGGGCGATCTGCTTTGGGGGATCAAGAATCAGTATAATTTAAGCCTGAAGGGGGCGGAATCAATACCGATCACAGCGATTACCAGACGTATGGATTACCAGTCGGTGAAAGCAGATGCAAAGATGGAAGATTTGATAGATAAGGCATTGAACCAGAATTTTGTACCGGTTGTAGATGACCTGGGATCCTTTATCGGGATTATTACCAGAAAGGATATTATCAAGTATTTCTACGAGAAAGCGAGTGCGAATGAATAACGACAAGACACCAGGTGGCGGACTGGTGTCTCTTTTTTTTGGAAGTTAACTTTCTATCTATTCAGTGATCTGGTATAATAACACGCTAGTTGCAGTTACGGCAACGACGGCATTCGCAGTCATCATCATCATTCGAATCTTTGCCATCCCGGAAACCTCTCTCATATCCGTCTCTGAAGCCGGCTTCGTAACCTTCGCTAACATTTTAAAAATCTCCTTTATATGTTATGTACTAATTATATGTGGACAGTAAGACAGGTGTGACAACCATGAAAAATGACGGAACCTGGTACATGACGTATTCATACTATATAATAGAAGTTAATCAAGCAAAGGAGTTAATTATGGCTTGCAGCAAAAATCAATGCAGCGGCTTTCCGATTCGGCAGCAGTTGCCGACACCGCCCTGCATGAATACCAATTGCAGCAGTGTATGCAGTGACAATACAGCAATGCCGCTGATGGAATCAAGAATGAGGGAGCGGAATGCAGAGTCTTTCTATCGGGCCGGTCATGCAGAAATGATGTTTCCGGATCTTGCACCGGTTAATATGCTGGATAACAATACATCAATGCCGGTGGGTATGGCCTATGTTCCATGGCAGCAGTGGAATCAGACATATCCGATCGAGCAGGCAATGACGCGGGGGACTTTGTTCCCCGAACTGGATTATCCATTTGTAATGGGGAGGTGCCGCTGATAATGTATGGACTGAATAATGAAATGCTTAAAAAGGTATATGAAACAGGCTTCGCCATGGATGATGTGGTTCTTTATCTGGACACCCATCCAACTGACCAGGCCGCCATGACCTATTATAACTATATTCAGAATGCCAATCAGGAGGCCATCCGTAATTATGAAATGACGTTTGGCCCATTGATGTACAGCCGGGTGATATCTGATTCCTGGAGCTGGCTTGACAATCCGTGGCCCTGGGAAGGAGGAGCAAACAGATGTGGAGATATGAAAAACGACTGCAGTACCCGGTAAAGATCACCCAGACAAATCCCAAGATGGCTCAGTTTATTATGAGTCAATATGGCGGCCCCGATGGAGAGGCAGCAGCGGCCATGCGTTATCTGTCGCAGCGCTATGTAATGCCATATAAAGAGTGCAAGGCAGTTCTTACTGATATCGGTACGGAAGAATAGGGCGCATATAGGTGTCTGTAATGAAGACACCTATATGCGAACATGAACATCCAGATCAAAGCAATCATTACTTGCGCCGCTTCTTCCGCTCCGGACGGTCTTGGTATATACCACTTTTTCAACCAGCTGCTTTATTAGCTGGTTTTTATATATTGGATCGCTTGATCGTTGATAACTATCCAGTAGGCTTTCGAAGCGCGGTATGAATTCTTCTTTATTTCGCATTTTCTCCCTAATCTTAGATATATCTATTATAATCGCATCCCGATGCTCCTGGTTAATGGCCAAGTCCTGTTTGATTACCTGGCTCCTTTTCCTAAATGTATCCAAATCATAGATATCTTGCTCAAAGGATGTGTGAACCTTTTCTAACTGTTTACGTAGAGATTCTGCTGACTGCTCGGCGTCAGAAAGCATGTGGTGCTTTATCGCCAGAACATCTTTCCAGTCATCGGTTGAAGTTCCGTCAAGATTAAGTTTGTATTTTTGTAACCAGTCCTCAAGCGTCTCGACTAGGCGAGTTTCGACCAATTCGTAATAGGAACCCACGGTAGCACAGTGATATGTTCTGCACTGTAATGTGTCCGCTGCATTTCTTTTTCCCTTCGGCCGGCGTCTCATAAGTTTGCCACATACACCACAGCGAATTATGCCGGCAAGCGGACTTTTTGAACTATGGAAGACGGGGGATGTTGTATTAGCTTTTAACTTATCGCATACCCGGTTATATGTATCAGGATCTATTTGGCCGCTCCATCTGGCAGGGACCATAATGCAATCCTCATTTATCGGTCGGCTAATATGTATTTCTCCATCGATCATAATTTTCTGTTGCTTGCGGTGCCCAATGCGTACCATCCCTATGTTTGCCGGATTCTTAACTATTCGAGATATGCAGGTTGCATCCCATAAACCTGACTTTGGGGCACTGATTCCCATAGAGTTGAGGGTCCGAGCGGCAATTGACACCCCTACAGGTCTATTTTCAGTTTCCTCAATACCAGAATCTAACATAGTGTATATTAAGGCAAGTATCCAGGCTGTGTCTTGGCAAGGTTCCAGGGTATAACCCTTTTCCTTATCCAATTTCTTGCGTTGCCACCCGTAAGGTGCGCAGTTCCCGATGAATTTTCCTTGCATTGCAGATGTTGTACGACCGTTATGCAATCGGCGTTTAATGGTTCGGTATTCCATTCGGCTGCGCATCAGACCGAAGTCAAGCCATTCTTCGTCATTTTCTTTTGATAGATCAAATGTCTTTACTGGAGTAACGATTAGCGTGTCTGCGTACTTAAAAGTATCAATAACTCGACCTTGGTCTTGAGGATTGCCACGACTAAGGCGTTCGACCTCCACCACCAATACACCATCCGGTTGAGTTACTTCTATGTCCCGCAAGAGTCTTTGCATCTCAGGTCGATCTGTAATGGTTTCCCCGGAAACGACTTCCCGGTACCATCCAGATATCTGGATATTGCAGCGGTGAGCCATATCGTTGAGTATGTATTCATGACGTGCTAGCGTATCTTCTTCACCACCGTAAGCCTCGGCATCACGATCCTCACGGGATTTCCGAAGATAAGCGTAATAGATCCCATCTGGTTTTAACATTTCATCATCCCCCTTCGTAAAAGTATATTAGTTTCAGTATATAAAAAGAAAAGAGTTTTTCAGTCTCTTTCCCCTTTACTAAAATTAAATTTCACATTCTATTTTTGCATATCAGCAATTAAATCCGTAATTACCTTATCCATTATCTTTTGCGATTGAGGATCAAGTTCTGCGTATATTCGCAAAATACTAAGTATCATTTTATGCACAGCAGCATCGCTTCCTACTAATAAGGGATACACAAGAGTTGCAATTTCGTCAGTACCGAGTTCTTTAAGCATTTCACCATTGCCGGTGCGAAGCCATTCTTCGTTAACACTAAACTCTTTACAAATGTCATCGATCAGCCTGTCACTGGGACGATTATCACCTTTAATCAATCGAGTAACATAAGATTGATCTATTTTCAGTCTTCTTGCAAAATCCACCTTTTTAATATCTAAATGCTTAATCAATAAATCGATTTGGCTATTTATCATCATATATATATTCCTCCTTTCTTAAGTCTATTATACATTAAAAAATTGAGTGAGTCAAGAAAAAGTGTTGACAACTTGATTAACTCATGTTAGAATATGAGCAAATCAAGGAAGGAGGGAGGTGAGAATATGTTAGATAACAAGAAAGAAGCCATTAAGACTACTGCGAAAAACCTTGAATACTTAGATCGGACGGGATTGATTATTGTTAAAAGTATTGCCGAAGCATTCCGTGCCCGTCAGTTGATTGAGGAATCGTTAGAGGAGTCGCTAGATAAAACATCTGGATAAAATCTACGCAACAAGTACAACCAGCACTACATAAAATTTACCAGAAAGGAGTCGTGACTATGGCGATAGTAAAGACTTACAAAAAAGGCAATACAACAATCCGAATCCACGATGACTGTATGGCAAAAACAGAAGAAGAGAGACAGGCCATCCTTGATGAAGTAAAGAGGTTGGTGGAAAACAATTACCGTAGAAAAGATGAAACCGCCTAATGGCGGTAACGGTGGACAAGCATAAGAAAGGAGAAACCGATTGCGATTAAAAATTAAAGATATCAACATCGGCCAACGCATCCGGGATGAATACGGTGATATGGAATCTTTGGCCAACAGCATCAAGGAACACGGCTTACTGCATCCGATTGTAGTCGATTCTGATTACAACCTGATTGCCGGCGGTAGAAGGTTGCTGGCATGTGAGAGAGCCGGGTTTGCAGAGATTGAAGCAAAGGTGCTGGAGAACATTTCAGAGCGGGAGCTGCGAGTACTGGAGCTGGAGGAGAATATCCGGCGAAAGGATTTGACCGAGCTGGAGAAATCGAAGAACCTGGTAGAGCTGGCGGAGATTAAGGAGCAGGAGCTAAAGGGGAAAGCTGAAACGGATAGTTTTCACGGAGTCCGTGAAAAGTCAGGAGGCCGTGCGGAGTCCGCGCACTTAAATGACTCTAACGTGGGCAAGTGTTCGGAGTCCGAACACTTAAATAATCCAAACAAAATAGGAGTAAGAACTGTAGCAAAAGAAATTGGAGTTGCCCCAATTACGCTGCATGACGCCAAACAACACGTAGCAGCCGTAGAAGAATTTCCAGCACTTGCGGAGTTTCCTAAGTACAAAGCCATTGAGACCGCCAAGGAGCTGCGGCAGGCACCACCGGAGGAGCAGGAGAAGATTCTGGACTTTGCTCAGCGGAAGACGCAAACCCTATCAGCACAAAAAGAGGATGATTATTATTCCTATATTGATGAATGCAGCAAGATGTCTAAGAAGTATCTGAAAGCAGTTTATGCGTTTCTGTACATAAAAGCTGATGAGAAAGAATTTAAGATGATAAGCGAAACCATGATGGATTCTTTCGATGAATCCTTGTTGAGGGAAATCGACGATTCTATAGGTAAATTATCAAGGTTACGAAATTTTGTGAAAGGAGTATTGAATGGCGAAAAGAACAAGGAAATTAGAACCTAAAGCCCGGGAAATGATAAAGACTAGGCTGTATGATGCTGGCGAAATCGAAACAGAAGCAGTGATGGATATGATTAGACCGCATTATCTTTTCGACCCTGATGCAGCAAAGGAGCGAGAAATTCGGCGTGCAGCTCAGCAGATGATGTCTGGCATGAGGGACGAAAAGGGCATCCGGACGACCTTTAATTGTAAGGTTGATGGTGTTTCCATGTATGTGGATATCGACGCAAGCAAGAATCCTACAGCAATAAGGAGTGTAGAAGGACAACTGAAAACAAAGCTTGAAGGTTTGCAGGCTTCTAAATCAAAAGCTTCCCGGCGGCGAATGGAAGTCGAAGGTCAAATGAGTCTCGATCTGACGGGTACTGACCATGAGGAGGGTTAATGTGACGATTCCTGAACAATGCAAGATGTGCCGTTGTTTTGATTTTGACGACAATATGTGCCAGTGCATAACCATGTATGATATTGAAACTGGAAAATTAGGAATATTTCCGAATGATAAAAATATCGAAAACTGTCCTGAATATGCGATTTTGGCACGAGAAAGGAGAGTGATCCGATGACCGCAACCAATACAGCAATCGAAGCAGCTAAAAAAGAAATAACGAAATCAATCAATGCCATGACACCGGCAGATATCCAGTTTCTGGATGTGATGCTTACGTTAGTAAGATTGCGCCGGCGCAAGTCGGGGAAGGAGGAATGAACCAATGGAAACAACCCGAAGCGGCACCCTGGATGTAGCCTTTGTTAAGTCCAACCCGTACCTGGTAAAACCAGAGCCAGAGCCAGAGCCGGAGGCCAAAGATCCGGGATACATAAAAGCCCAGGATATGCTTGTGACTTGTTTTGGCGGGGCGGCGATAGTACTGGCGGCAGCATTTGTTTATCTTATTTGAGAGGAGGTAGGAAGAGTGGCGACAGGGATTCATAGAAGCAGAAACCCCAGCGGGTGGAGCCGCCAGGGAATCAAAGTAACTCGTAAATTATTATACATCTTTATTATTGATTGAAATGGAGGATTTGTCAAGATGGTAAAAGATTTTAATCAATTGCCTGCTGATGCGCAGGAACGTATTAAGGTGAGGATCACCTACGCCGATGCATTATCAGAAGTTCAGGACTACGCAGAAAAGGCAGATTTTATTATGGGAGAGCTTCAGGGGGATTACGACATGCTGGATTCACCAGAGGAATTGCTGAGGTGGCGAATTGATCGGAACAGGGTTTTAAGCCTGATTCGCATAGCAAGAGATTACACATTCCAGCTGGTGGATCAATTGGAAGCCGTGAATCAGCAGATTGATAGGAACACTGACGCTGATCGTTCGGGGGGGGGGTATAGACGATGTCTGATTATTGGACTTGTCCGCTGTGCGGTGCCAACTTAGACCCAGACGAAAAATGTGATTGTGAGGGAGGTGAGCATCATGCCTGATATTAAGTATGAAATTTTAGAGACGTTGATCGTGTTTCCGGAATCGGGAGGTTACCATAAGGAGCTGAACCTGATCAAGTGGAACAACCGCACGGAACCAAAGTACGATCTTCGTGGTTGGACTGCCGATCGGGAGAAAATGACCAAGGGAGTAACCCTTACGAAAGATGAATTAGAATTTTTACAAGCTGAGTTATTCAACATTAAATTATAGGAGGATTTTAGTATGAACATGACAGTCATTTTTGAAGATATGAAGGACATTGAGGGTTTTGTAAAAGCGTGGGCGCCGGTATTTAATCCGGGGAGTCAGCAGCCTGTTGCGACACCGCAACCAGTCGCATCGGTAACAGTAGCAGCCACACCCGCAGCCGTACCAGTAGCAGCCACACCGATAGTACCTCCGACACCACCACAGGCGCCCGCATCACCGGTAGTACCTCCGACACCGCCGCAAGCACCCTCGGCACCACAGGCACCCGTGACACCGCCGCCCGCAGCTGTACCAACTACCGCTGTTACATATACATTGGATGATCTGGCCAGAGCTGCTATGTCGCTTATGGACTCGGGCAGACAGAACGATCTACAGCAGATGTTAGCCCGGTTTGGGGTTCAGTCACTACCGGAGCTGCCACAGGCGCAGTACGGTGCCTTCGCGACAGAACTTAGAACGATGGGGGCGCAGATCTGATATGGGGGATGTAAATCACAAAGAAAGGGATCATGCGTTGCTTAGTGCATCAAGCGCCCATCGGTGGATGTACTGCACACCCAGCGCAGTGATCGAGGATCAGTTTCCGGATACTACTTCGGAAGCAGCGAAAGAAGGAACACTGGCGCATGAGTTATCTGAACTTAAGGTCAGAAACTATTTTTATTCCGTTGAATTCGGAAAAAGGAAGCTAACAGCAGCGATCAACAAACTGAAAAAGAACGAACTCTGGGACGATGAAATGATGGGGTATACCGACGAGTATGTAGATTACATCAAAAAGACAGCGCTTGCACTGCCGAGTCAGCCTTATGTGGCGATTGAGAAACGAG
>JBOFYZ010000051.1:0-58936 GCA_051654925.1 Lachnospiraceae bacterium
TAGTATGTTCCCAGCATCCAGCTTCCTTCAGATTCCACCTCACGATGGACACCCTTGCTTTCGGCTATATCCTTCCCACTACCGGGCGGATTCCGGACTTGCACCGGTTAGAAACGTGCGCCGCCAGGCGCACCATAAAAGAAGTGCGACCAGTAAAATGGTCGCGTGTTCTTTTTAAGTTACTCAGTTTCCTGTACTACTATATTTATTCCACACTGCTCATATTTCGACAAGATCTCTTTGTTCGTTTCATTAGTGACAAGAATGTCAATTGCAGATACCGGATTTGAATGAAATGTAGCAACCGTTCCAAGTTTTTCCTTATTGGCAATCACAATCGTCTGCTCACTGCGGCTCATAACTTCTCTTTTTAATATCGCCTCACCTGACGATGGAAATGTAATTCCGCTTTGAGGTGAAAGCGATGACACCCCCAAAATACAGCATTGGATATTCATCTCCTGAATCTGCTGAATCGCACTGGTCCCCTCCACAATCTTTGTTGTTGGCTCTAAATTTCCGCCGATTATTGTAATAACTGCATTCGGGTACTTACATAATGTTAAAGCAATTGCCGGCGAATTTGTGATAACGCTGCCAGCAAAATCTTGCGGTAATGCTTCGGCCAGCTTTAGGTTGGTTGTACCACCATCTATATATAGAACTTGTTTATCTGCAATCAATTCCACCGCTTTTTTTGCCAACTGCTCCTTTTCAGATGATTGCTGCACAATTCGATCTTCAAAATCCACCAGCCCTCTCTCAATTCTAAGAACGCCTCCATGAATTCGCTTTACTTTTCCCTGCGCTGACAATTCCTGAAAATCTTTTCTGATTGTATCTTCGGCAACTCCCAACTCCGCCGTCAAGTCATTCGTTGTTGCCCGACCATCTTGCTCAACTAATTCCAGTATATATAACTGCCGTTCCTTCTTTAACATGTCCTTTCCTTCTCCTTGTTTTTATCGAATCATATTAGTTGTTACCGTTTTTATGCAGAATCTTATCGTTTTAATGACTTATACACACATTTTAACACCAATCAATAAAACAATCAACTTTAAAACGAATCTGATACACAGTTTTCTCCATATCCACCCCCAGCTTATAAAAATAACCAGACTCCGATTATTCAATCGACAGCCTGGTTATCTCTAATTCTTTTGCTCTTATTTTCCGAATGCCTGCTCATAGTCTTTCTGGAACTTTTCAATTCCCTGATCCGTCAGCGGATGCTTAATCATCTGTTCAATTACGGAATATGGAATCGTTGCAATATCGGCCCCTGCTCTCGCACAGTCAATAACATGAATCGGATTTCTAATGCTTGCAGCAATGATTTCGGTTTTAATATTCTGGACACTGAAGATTTCGGCAATCTCACTAACCAGGTCAATACCAGGCATGGAGATGTCATCCAGTCTGCCAAGAAACGGTGATACATAAGTAGCGCCGGCGCTGGCTGCCAAAAGTGCCTGTGCAGCGGTGAAGACCAGGGTAACGTTGGTTTTAATATTCTCTGCAGTCAACACTTTTACAGCTTTTAATCCATCTGCTGTCATCGGGATTTTAACCACCATATTGGGATGAATCGCTGCAATTTCCCGACCATCTTTAATCATTCCCGGTGCATCAACGGTTGTCGCTTTTACTTCTCCGCTAATCGGTCCATCTACCAGAGAAGCGATTTCTTTGACAACTTCGCTGGTATCTTTTCCCTCACGGGCAATGAGTGACGGATTAGTGGTTACACCACAGATAACCCCCATTGTTATCCAACGGCATGCTGCCGGTTATGGTTATTTGGGTTCATGTTTTGTACTTTGACAGATATTCTTCCAAATTGGTATTGTACTTAAAAGATTCACTGTCCTGATTACCAATCAATAACAAATTCAATATATCTATAATGGCAACATGGCACATCCGAGATGAGCTGAATGCCTGAAAAGAAATCTTGTCATTGTTTACACTCTGCAGAACGATGTCTGACAGTTTGGCTAACGGCGATTTCAGATAGCTGGTGACGGATATTATTTTTGTCTTCCGAGCCTTGGCAATCTCGGCAATATCCAGAATCATATTGGTGCTGCCGGAATTGGATAAAATAAAACAGATATCTTTTTCTTTCATTGAAAAGGCTGAGTTAATCTGCATTTCCGGCGAAACATTCACAAGTGTCCGGATCCCACTCTGGCTAAACTGATAGGCCGCATAAATTGCAGTTGTATTGGTATTGCCTGCACCAAAAAGGTACATGGTATTACATCCCAGGATCAACTCCAGTGTCGCTTTTACATGACGGCTTAACCATGTCTCAGGTTCGCGTCCTGACACTGCTCGATGAGCGTCCGGAAAAGCAAGCCTCGCTCAAAGAACTGGAGCACGCCATTCAAGTTGCACAGCCAACCGCAGCCGGACTGGTCTCCCGTCTGAAACAAAAAAATTTTGCCGCCATGCCGTTTGTATCTGTTCCGCATAGCGCTCCATGAGTGATTTCAGGATGGCAAATTGTTCTTCTTTGTTGGGTGAAAGGGCATAGTTCCATTTGTCTGGCAGAATGGGAAGGTCATTATAGCTCCACTTTTTCAGATGTTCTCCATAACTGCCTGCCTCGGCAAGTCCTACCAGATGGCCGATGCACCAAGAAACGATGATACCATCCCTCAATGTATCCGTTTTTCCTGTTAGAAATACCTAAGGCGGCCGCTATGGCCGTCCCGACGCTTGGTTTTTCTGCTATTATTAGTTTCATAGGTTGTTCTCCTTTTGTTGAGATAATATAAAATGTAGTGTATGATAAAGCTATAAAATCAATTTTGGTATATAAAGAGGTGATTGAATGTCAAACAAGAAACCTGTTGTTAGAGTTGATAATGCCCATTTTTTAAAGGGGCATGCAAGCTGGTTATACTGTGATAATTGCAATAAAACCATTGCATATTTGTGTTATGTTACTTATGATTATTTTAGGTTTTCTTTTATTTGTTCATGTGGATGTCATGGACTGGTTGAGAATAAATATGATGATATCGATTTGCATGATTTGGCTATTGGGGAATTGATACGCAACACAGCAAATAAGCGTTATTGTTGCTTGCATGATGATTCAGCATTGTTTTCGCCTGTTCCCAAAAATCTAAAATCTTACTCCGCTGAAATCGTCTGTAAACAATGTCACACCAAGTACCAAGTCAATGAAGAGTTTTAAAATAGCCCATCGTTCATTTCTGAATGATGGGTTTTCCATTACTCAATATCCTCCTGTTCACCCTCAAACAATTTCAGAAGCCTCTTAACATAAAGTTAACTTGACTTTCAGATCTTACTGGTGTAATATTTAAACGAGTGTAGCAAGCACTTCGAAAGTAAATTTTTTTGCTCTAATTTCTTACAAATGTAATATTTAAAAATAAGGATGCCACGATTTAAAAAACACAATATGACTATATCTGTAAAGCAAGATGAATGGAGGTCAGTATGAAAGGAAAAACCAGGAAGATTACGGAAACGAAGGCTTAAGTTATGCTTCATGGGGATCGTATCATGTAACGACGCTTCATGCATATGAGCTGTTATTTTAGAAAATGCACTGATTTATTCCGACAATATTTATTTGGAACAGCCAATTCTGATTGTCAGTATGGTAGAAGATGTAAAAGGGAGAGGAGGCAGCGGTTATGTTGTGGGAAAGGACATACAGGTTTTGGAAAATTGGTTTAATAGTAATTAATACTACCCTATTGTTATGTGTTTCGGGGTGCGACAAAGTGCCCCAAATAAAAACGCAGACGATTGAAAGTGAAGATGAGATACAGCTTCCTATGCAGATTGATCAGGAGGAGGCAGCGAAGATTATTGGAATCTGTTATAGCCTTTATGAAAAAGCAGCGGAAGAAAATAAATTGACTGATTTGGAAGTGATACGCAGTATAGTAAACTGCCTTGGCGAGAATGGATATGTGGCAGTTGATAGTGAAAATCAAATTGACATGACTGAGGCAGAACAGGTAGCACAATTCTGTGAGTTGGTAGATGACAAAGAAGAAGCAGAGCTGTCAATCATAGTGATTTCCCATTCGGGAGGATTCACAAAATATGACTTTAAAACGGAAGATGGGAATGTAGATGTCGTTCAGGGATATTATCATTTTGAAAGCGGGCAGTTAAAGAACATGAGTATAGGAAGCTATCGCGCGGACACATGGCGATACACAGAAGACGGATATTTATTGTTTTCAGGGGTTTGGTTTTCAGAAGAACTATATATACTTACGTTAAGTGGAGCAGAAAAACATGTCGCACTTCGGGTGGAGCCATTGGACGAAAAATACAGAGAACTGAATCGGCAGTATATTCTTCCAATCAGTTACGAACGAAACAATATGTTCCTTATAGACTGGAGCGAAGAGGATTTTGGAGAACTGAATTTCTACGATCTGTATGACATTTTCCACCGAATTTTGAACAACCGGTTTGTTCCATATGGCGCAGATGATAATTTGGGATCTGGTGCGGTTTATCAAATACCAAAGGCAGAGTTTGAGAATGTAATCATGACATATTGCAATATAGATAGTGAAACACTTCGGTTAAAAACAACATATTTTTCGAAGGATGAGACTTACGAGTATAAACCAAGAGGCTTTTATGAAGTAGAATATCCTGAGTATCCACATTCGGAGGTGGTAAGTTATAAAGAAAACAACGATGGAACGATAGCACTTACGGTCAATGCGGTATTTCCTTATGCGGGTATTTCTAAAATATATACTCACGAGGTGGTGGTTCGCCCTTTAGATGATGGAGGGGTGCAATATGTATCTAACCGGATATTACCTTCTGAAGATAATTATAAGCAAACGTGGCATACACCTCGTTTGACCGAGGAAGAATGGGGAGAAATGTATGGAGGCTTTGAATGATGGAAGATGTGAAATGGTTAATTAGAAAATGCGGACTGCCTTTTTTGATGTTGTTGATTACTGTAATAGCGGGGGTGATATTTTGGAGCAGATTGCATCCGGAAAATAAGAAGGCAGAAGAAGTATGGGAGCCGCCTGTGGAAATCCAGAGCAGCGAAACCATAACAACAAAGGAACCAGATACAGAAACTTCTAATGAATCGGCATACGGGTTTATTCCGGAAGCTGGCGAGTGCCTTATTTCAGACGAGGAAATGGAACAGCTAAGAGGGAATGTGTTATCAGCAGCAGAACAGGTCAGTGCAATGTATAAAGAGGTTGAATTTATAGATGATCCGTATTCTTCCGGCATTAGTGAGTTTAACCACGAACTGCGAAAGGCAGTGGTGAAGGAATTGGGGAGGAACGGTCTGGTAAGTGTTGAAGAAGATACTAACATGGAGAACCCTGAGGCGGTAGAAGCATTCTATACAGACTATCTGGATGGTCATGATGCGATGATTACTATATTTGAAGTCCAACGGGATGGAGTGATCAGCGGAATAACTTTTATTCATCGGCAAGGAAAACTGCAGACATATTATGTGGGAGTCCGATGGAGGGAAGGCGGCATACCAGAAATAAAAGGTACTTCAGTAAGTAGCGTGGCAGAGATTAAGCTAACAGAAAAAGGATATTTTATCTATGCTTACGAAATAGTAATCCCGAAGGCAAGTTTGCGCCAATATTGGCGGATAAAGCCTCTTTCGGATGAGTGCAGAGAATTAACGCAAAAATACATATACGGATTAAGCTATGTGAACTACAATGTGCTTGTGACAAATTGGGATAGCAGCAATGTGGAAGATATCTTGATGCCTTGTATGTTTGAAGATATCTATCGCATTTACACGGGTGAAAACCTCAAGGCAGAGAATGGCGGAATACCTGCAGAAGTCTATGAGAAGATAATGACCACCTATTTTCCGGTGTTGGCTGAACAGTTGAGGGAAAAGTGTGGATATGACGAAAGTAGCCACAGCTATGAGTATGAAATGATTTTTGCCAGTCCTTATCCACCCTTTGGTGAAGTTATTGATTATACGGAAAATGCGGATGGGACGATTACACTTATCGTAGATGGCGTATGGCCTGATTACAATTCTGATTGTGCATTTACAAATCGGATAGTTGTCCAGCCATTTGAGGATGGAACTTTCAGGTATTTATCCAATTCTATAGAGCAAAAAGAACTTGAACTGCCACCAATAGCAAGAAGGAAAGGATGATGTTATGGTATTAAAGAAAAAAAATATTCTGTCGATTATGGTGCTGATGCTTGTGGTTTTAATGTGTGCTTGCAGAAAAAATGATGAAGCGTCCGGAGAAAACCTTACTGAAGATACCGATAAATTCATTTCAGAAGAAAGCACCAAAAGCGCAGAGGAAGAAGCGGCAGAGAAACTAAAAAAAGGCTATGACCTTCCTGTGGATGATAGTGAAAGAAAAGAAGCAGAAATGGATTGTAAAAAAATAATGGAGCTTTATTCTGACATTTACGAATATGCAGATAAGGGCGAGGCATCCAATATTGTTCTTTCAGATGAAACGATCCTTGAGATACAAAGCAAAGTGAAAGAAACAGGATGGCCGGTCACGATAAGAGTGACATATTCTAATATGGAAAATTATGAAGGGATAGACCGCTTTCTTAAAGACTGCGTGGAGGGAAAAAGCAGTTCGATTGTAGTTTACAATATTTATTCTGATGGTGGTATGGGAAGAATGAAATATATTTTTGATGGAATCAATATGTATGTCTTAGGCACAGGAACGGCATGGAATGGAGAGAATAAACCAGTAATTGCACATAATTCCTATACCAGAATAAAAGAATGGAAATATACAGATAAGGGTTGGTTTTGTTATGAATTATGTGTGCCAGAATATCCGGTAGTTATGGAAATGGTTGATGGAAGCTGTTTGGTGAGAGTACAGCCAATTACAGATAAAAATCGTGAGGTTTCTGAAAAATGTGTATTAGGATTAGGCTATCAAGGAAATAATCTTCTTTGTTCCGATTGGGATACAGACCATATGGAGGAGTTGGATTACAATGGAATGTATGAATACTTATATTGGATGAAATATCAGGAACGATTTGACTCGGAAGATTATCCAAACGGAATATCTAAAAACGAGTTTGAGAGTCTGCTTATGGAGTATCTTCCGATAACCCCGGAACAGATACGAGAATATGCGGTATTCGATGAGGAAAACCAGGCTTATGTATGGGTGGGGTTAGGCTGTTTTAACTATTCCCCAACTTTCTTTGGGACTTCTTTGCCAGAGGTTACGGATATAAAAGAAAATGAAGATGGAACGGTTACACTAACGGTAGATGCAGTATGTGAAATGATTATATGCAATGATGCAGTGATAACGCATGAGCTTACTGTACGGTTTGCGGAAGATGGAAGTTTTCAATATCTAGGCAATAAGATCTTGAATGATGGAATTCGGAACATACCGGATTATCAATACCGGATTCAAATAGAGCAACCATGATAGGACAGCACCGCTTGCGCATCGTATGCATTAGTCCAGTCAAAAACAGATGGAATCTTTGAAGTAAAGACTGAAGGTGCAATACGATGCGTTTCAATCACAGTGCTTAAGTTAAGTATAGAAGTATCAGGGTTAGTTCGTGAGTTGCCCATTTTTTTGTTTCCAGATATTCATGTCAGATAGTATAGACATGGTTATTTCCGTTGCATTACTCCCCGTAGCGGCTTCATCGGCTCCGATGTTCGTGGCAAAAAAGTAGGTGTTGTCATCGGCTTCTATATAGCCGATAAACCATCCGTTCACATCGTGGTCATCCACAAGTCCGGTTCCGGATTTCCCATAGAAGGTTCCGGTTTCAGAGGAAGAAAGACATATAGCGTCTTTTACCGCATTGATATTTTCCGGGGCAAAGCCGAAGCTATTATTATGCAGCTTAGTTAAAAGCTCGACCTGTTCGATGGTTGAGATTTCTAAGGAAGATTCCATCCAATAAGCGGTGAAATTGCCACTCATATTTTCATTGCCATATCCAATTTCCTGAATATAGTCATAAACGAGAGCGGCTCCAAGTTGCTCATCGATTGCTTGAAAATACCAGTTAACGGATGAATGTATTGCAGACTGTAAAGTCTGATCAGCGTTCCATGCTTCAAATGGATAATTCTCTTTACTCCATGGAATTAGAGAATCTTCCGGTGTGATAACGCCTTCTTCCAATCCAAACAGGGCATCGTATATTTTATAGGTGGAGTTTGGTGCAACCCGTACTGTGGCATTCTCCATGTCGTGTATGCTCCAAGCGTCATCTTCCAAATTGTATAAAACAAAGCTTCCCTCGTATTCTCCAAAGTATGTGGAGAGGTCAATGTAGGAAATATTATCAGAAGAGGATTCCCATTGATAGCGATTATTATCTGCTGCATAGGTAGAAATAAAAGGAGCAAGACCTAAGAGAAGAACCGCAGTCAGTATAAAAGCAGTGATACCCTTCAATCTTTTTTCAAACGTCGGTTTTTCATAAGAGGCAATGTTGATAATACGCCGTTTCATCTGACTCATGTTTCCACCAAGTCCGGCAGCAAAAGGAAATGGAGTAAGCGATACTTTTTCCGCAAAGTTAATCAATGTATTGCCGTAATCCTCGTAAGAATCTTCGTTAAGCATTTTCAAAACGGAAGTGTCACAGGCAACCTCCCTGTCATTACGCATTTCCTTTAGTGCGTACCAAACAAAAGGGTTGAACCAATATAGCACTCTGGCAAGATTCATCAGATAACCGGCAATGGCATCCTTGTATCTGTAGTGCTGTAACTCATGCAATAACATATATCGCATATCAGATGAGTTGTAGTCTGATATCAAATGAATCGGCAGATAAATACAAGGTCTTAAAAGTCCTACAATAATAGGGGATTTCAAAAAAGCGGTACTGTATATTAGAATTTCTTTTGTTATGCCCATTTCTTTCAGACAATGGTTATATAATCTGCGAACTTCCGGATTTTGAAGAGGAAGTGCGGATTTTTTCAAGGTTCCAAGACGGCGACATGATCTGATAACCAATAGAATCATGGCAAGAATTCCCACAATCCATACCCCCAATAATATCAACCCTGCGATGGATGGTGTTTCACTGCTGACAGACAGAGTAAAATCATTCATCCAATTTGTCGTTCCGATTGAATTTGTGTCTGCCGATTCACTCATAATTGTTCCTGCATCTAAGGCGGGTGAATTCCTCAGATTTTCAAACCATGAGAATATCTGTAAAAGTCCAATTGGACGCAGCGGCATAAAGGGTACTGCCAACAGTCCAAGCAGTAAAAACCATAAATTATACTGCATTCGGCTGGACAGGTTTTTTTTAAATAGATGTTTGGCAATCATAAGAATTCCGATGATACCACTGATAAATCCATTACATATTAAAAAGCGTATCATAAAGTCAGCCATGCTAATTCCCTCCTTTTTTTGGCCTCTTGGGAAGAAGTGAACGCAGAGCATCAATTTCTTTTTCTGACAGTCTGTTATTTTCTATGTAGGCAGACAGCATGGCAGTGATATCCCCATCATAATAACGCTCCAGAAAAGAATTACTTTCCTGACCGATGTATTCACTTTCCTTTACCAATGGGGTATAGACAAATACCCGGCTCTGTTTTTCATAAGAAAGAGCGCTTTTGGTCACGAGGCGTTTGATTAAAGTTTGTATCGTTTTAGGACTCCAAGAAGTAGTCTGTAACAACTTTTCTGTTATCTCATTTGTACTAATTGGTGCATGCTTCCATACAATTTTCATGACTTCAAATTCAGCTTCAGAAATCTGCGGTAAATCACCCATATCAAGTTCCTCCTTAAATCTTACGAGTGTAATAAAAATATTATAACTTTTCAAATGGCGGCTGTCAATCAAAAAGGCTTGACTCAAATTCAACTACTAAGGAGGATTGTATGAGCGAAGCAACAAGCCATGTGCAAGGCACAGGAGTCCCTTGTCAAAGAACATATAAAGTAGAGGATATTGCTGCTGTATTAGGCATTGGTAGAACTATTTCACAAGTCAATAAGCTCCTGCGTTTATTTGCAGCAATAAGAAAAGCTGTAAACCCTTATTAATAAAGGCTTACAGCGTTGTTTGTGGCGTCCCCGAGACGACTTGAACGTCCGACCCTTCGCTTAGGAGTTGCGACGCTCATTTCCACCTGAATCGGCATAGTCCATGTGGTCTCTCCAAGTCCAATGAACATGAGGAAATGGAACTTTCTTTTTCCTCCTAACTATGTCTACGTCCATGAACATGGATATCGTATGCAATTATCCTATTAGCAAAATATTAGCAGATGTATGTGATAATGGATTTCGAGTGTTCTACGTTCGATTTTGAATATCCTAAATATAGTAGGAAAATCAATTCACAATTTCAATAATTCCTTGTGACTTGCTTCAAATTTATATTGACGAAAATATGAAAAGAAATATATTGACATTTTTCATAGGAAAGGGCCATACCTAGTTTAAGTAGCGGTAGCGGCTTACACCAATGCCCATATCGCTGGCAGAGACAGCAGAATTGCTAGAAAACCGGCTTATTCAATTTTCACTGCATGGTTTTGGTATTGGTCAGCAAAAGTATTATTAAGAAAGGAATTAACACATAGCTGAAAATAAAGATTTACAAATATCTACAACATGATGCTATTCTCTCTTAGTTATCAAAAAATCCAGACAGTGTCTGGAAAATTATCATGGTCTCATTACTGTGAGTTGCTCAGTATCTCCGATATTGATAAGCGCAACTTTTATGCGAAGCTCTGATCAAAATGTATCTGGCTGGAGTATCCGTCCGATGTGTAGAAGACATTACTCAGGCTCTGTGGGGGACAAATGTTTCTCCTGGAACCATCAGAATCTAAATAAAAAAGCATATGAACACATTGAAACCTAGCGGAGCCGCACTCTTCATGGCAAGTATCCGTAAATTTATGTCGATGGAGTTTTCTTAAAACGCAGCTAGGACGGTCAAATAAAGAATGTATCAATTATGACCGCCATCGGCGTAAGCCGGGATGGTAGTCGTGAAATCCTTGGAGCTGCTGAAGGAATGAAGGAGGACAAGGAAAACTGGCATTCCTTCTTTATATGGCTAAAAGAGCAAGGGCTAGGTGGCATCCGCTTAATCATTGGCGATAAAAGTCTTGGTATGCTGGAATCGGTATCTGAAGTATTCCCAGAAGCCAAATATCAACGCTGCATCGTTCATTTCTACCGGAATGTTTTCTCAGTCCAAGAAAGCGAATGAAAGCAGTTGCTATGATGCTAAAAACAATCCCTGCTCAGGAAAGCAAACAGGCCGCCAGAGACAAGGCGGTACAGGTAATCAGCCAGTTAGAAGAGCTGAAACTGTCAGAAGCTGCGAAAAAACTGGAATACGGCCTGGAGATACCTTAACTTACACGAACGTCCCGACTCAGCACTGGACAAGGATCCGAACCAATAACACAATTGAACAGCTCAATCGTGAAATCAAGAGATGGACCAGGGCAATCGGAGCTTTTCTGGATGGTCAAAGTGCTCTTATGCTCGTACGTGCCAGACTACGCCATGTCGCAGGAACCCAGTGGGGAATCCGCCGCTATTTGAACATGGATCATCTGAATCACTCAGATGAACTGTCGTCTGATGACATAGCCGGTTAAATACCATATGCCAAACGGCAAATTGAAATCACGATAATTATTGACACAACCTGGATAGCAAGGGACTTATTAGCTTTTGATTTAAAAAAACCGAAAACCTTCCAAAATCAAGATTTTCGGCTGTACTTTCCTGTCCCTGAGGTAATTCTAACACCCGGCCTACCACTTGGAGATGTACCATAAGTGCTAATTTAGCTCTCTCATAATTTTAACTAATCCCTGTGTTTTCTTACTTTTCATCCATCGCAAGTGTTTAAGTTGTACCTCCACATCTCTGCTAATTTTACCATGTTTTAGACCCTATTTTTAGCAACTATTTAACTCGGGACTTGTAATTTTGAAATTGTTATGATATTAAATCAATGCTATCTCAGTACAGAAAAGCTGTACCTCAGCTCATATCGCTTTTGGTCAATTTATTACAAAGCTAATAGCCTTTTGTGATAAGGCACTATTTTGAAGCAAATCGACATGATTTCTTAGATATTGCCTAGTTACATATTTTATATCATCATTAACTTCCCTTGGATTAAAAACAAATGATCTACACTTCTCTTTTCCGTCATAACTCAATAATACAAAGCGGTTAAAAGAAAACCCATTGCGCAAAAATAAATCTATTAACACAGTAAACCGTTCTCCTTTTGTTTCAGAAAAAAAGTCAAAAATATCATCCTGAAAATAATACAAATCTTCAGTAGTCGTTAATAGTATAACACCGCTATCTTGATTGGATCTAAGCTCTACAAATTCTTGCATACAATAGCCTCCTTTCGTTATGTAGATATATCTCTTATTGAAATATAACTTTAAATGAATCTCTCATAGATACTAATATATCCTCTGCTATATTTCTTGTTTCCGCTAAAGATTCAAGCACTCTCGTCTGTGTTGTATTAACTGTAGCATGTAAATATACATTTCTTTTGTTTTGTAGTATACTATAAATTTTTTTCAATTCAATTTTACAAGCAGTAGGAATAACACTATTATTATCTATATCTGATATGCCTGTATTCTTATCAACATAGAACATACTAAATTTATTTTTACGATCTATTTTGTAATTATACTTTTGGGTTAGAGTTTTTAACAGGTATCCTTCCAGTCCTTTAAAACATCCTGCTAAAAATCCTGTGTAATCTTCACTACTTACTCTCTGATGTAATAAAGTTAGTGAACCAGAAATTGACTTTATCAAGGCTTCATCTAAATATGAATATGAATCCCCTAGCCTGTTTTGCAGTTCTAATCGTATAGCAGAAGCAGGTGTATTGATATCAATAAAGGCATTGTTCAAATCAATTATTTCTTCATAAGAAAATTCCGTCAATCCGGCTAAAAACGTGGTAATAATGCCAAATGCTTGAAACGGCTTACCTTGAATCATAGCTTTATTCGTTGTTGGATAAAAAGTGAATGTAACCGTATCACTATTGTAGCCAACAAATCTATAAATGTTATTCGTCACTAGGCATTCTACAACTCCTACACATTCCTCGTCAATGAATTTAACTAAAGAATTAACTATTTGTATGGTACAAGAAAAAACAAACTGCTTTGTCTCAACATTGGTTGAGAAACCTCGCTTGGAGATGTATTCAATTAATACATTGCTCTCATTTATATTCTTCCCTACAGGTAAAAGTTTAACACCTTTCTTTTTAATAAAAATATCTATCATTCCATCTTTTCCATTAAGAAAAAAAACACACCTTTTTTTACTTTCATTTCCTGAAAAACTCTTAACAGTAAAGGAATCGTCCTCATTCTTATAAGAACGAATAATTGTTTCAATGTCATTCTTATTTATTAATATTTCTGCCACTTACTTACCCCTTTTCTTTATCTGGCTAGCCTTAGTTCGCCCATCCGATGTATTTTCCACTTCAAACTCAACTTTATCACCAACTGCGAAATGCCCATACTTAATATCTCTTTTATTAAAGTATATATTTTCTCCGTTTACTTCTGGGCATATAAAACCTGCACCTCCATGAGGTAAGATTTTTATAATATTCCCAAACAACCTATCTTTTGTTCCTTCGATAGATTGCACATATTCAGTGGCAATTCTCTGCAGCAGCTTTATCTCAGGTTTTGAATCCGCATGAATATCAAAATCAAGAATTACATATTTTAATTCTTCAGGAATTGTCCATCCAAATTTCGTTCTATAATAAGCACTCGCATGAAAATAAATCTTTGCATTACCCTTGTTTCCGACAGCTTGCCATAATAAAGCCGTGTCATATAAGAGATTTACCATTTTTTCATGTTCGAATCTTGTTTTTAATGCTTTACACGCATATAAAAGAGAATCTTCAACTTTGTTATACCTAAAGCACAGACTAGAAAGTTTATGATACATAAACCAAAAATTCTCTTTGTCAGCCAACGCTTTGTAATCATCTATTGCCTGTTCTACATTCTCTTGAGTCATGCATTTACAAAATAGCATTCTAGCTTTTAACCAAATATGATTTCTGTAATGAAGTTTTTCTATGTTATCAAATACAGATATACACATTTCAATACACTTTTCATACTGTTCTGTCTTCTCATAAGCTTTCGCTAAATTTTGATAATAAAACTCCTTTGGTGACGCTAGCTCTCTTTCTTTTCCATAGCTGTCGGTGAAGCCGTAAGGTTCATCGGAAAGATTATCAGGATTCAATAATAACAACCACTTAATTACTTCCTTATATCTTACAGATGCTCTTTTATTAAATATTTTTATGACCTTCATGACAGTAAGAACATATGGGTTTTTATATGAATCAGATACACTAAGCTGACGAGAATTATTAATAATTAACTCGGCCCGGTTAAGAAACTCCACAAATTCATCTTGATTCTCAACCGAATAGTTTTTTATATACTCATCATAAATGCTCCAACATAGAACATCCTTTACATATTGATTATTTGCATATAAAGACTCATTGAGTTCATCACATATGCTAATAAATTTTCGATTTTCTCCCAGTTTACGCAATACTCTTCCATACCAGCTTAGTACAAACATATTGCTTTGCTTTGAATTTTCCCAGAGTTTTTGAAATATGATGCTAGCAGCAGGATAGTTGCCTTGGTCAAATTCAGCTCTTGCATTATTTTGAGTATATTCTATTTCATCAACATGTATTAAATCATCCAAAAAGACAACCTCCCCCTATAAATTAATTATAGTATACCATTATTTTACAGATTCTTCTACCAATACATAGAACAATCGACATTGCAAAAAATCATTTTAACTCCATGTCGCATAAACTAATCCCAGGGGCTATAGCAAAAATGTTAAATTAGGAGCGCCGCTCATCAACTTATGAAAAATGCCAGGTTCACGGATTTCATCCGTGTTCCCTGGCATTTTTTGCGTACTTTAATACAGCACTCTTTCGTTCCTCCTTCTTATGCTGATTTACTGGAAACAAATGACTTTTAGTTCGATTAATCTGAATTTTTTATGCAGTTTATTTAGATTAAATCTCATGCACAGCATCAGAATCTCCAGTTTTACATTTGTTTTCTCTCCCAGTAAAAATCTTTGGAATTCATAATTATTTTTCAGTACACCAAAAGCTCCCTCTACCTGTATCTCACGTTTCATTCGATACATATAATCGCTTAATCCCTTTTGCTTTTGAGCATTGTTCTTTTCGGCTACAGCCTTGGCGGTCCTCACACTCAGATACCGTTATTCTTGATTCATAATCTCTTTTACTTTTCTGATTCTTCAAACAAAATATTAACTAAAGTATATGATGCTCAATCTCGATTATTCTAAGTTCAATAAGATGAAGTAGTATAATTCGTTTGAAAACAAGAATTAGTACTTAATTATTAATTATTTGATTCTACCAAATACTGTCTTATCAAATAACTACTAAAGTTATTAATAAGACGGTAACCAATTTTATATAATAACCCATCTCCCCTTTTGGCTAGTACCTTCTCTTTTAATTATCCCAGATTTCTTCATAGTCTCCATATAATACTTAACTGTACTATAATTTTCGCCAATCCTGTTAGCAATTTTTTTCTGAGACAGCGAAGGTTCTTGTCGAATAACCTTTAAAATTCGTTCTGAAATAGAATTTTCATTACTATATTGTGCTTGGTTAGTAACTTGGTCAGCAGCTTGGTTAGTGTTACTAACCAAGCTTTTAAACAAAACCATAATATCTTCTCGTTTAATAGTATATTCCGGCATTGGATTTCCAGCTGCTTTGCAGCTATCTTTAATTTTTTCAATTCCTCGTCCCCAAGATTCAATGAAACCAGCACGAAAAAAGGTATTTGCGATCAACGGATTATATGGTCGTGAGCGATGTTTTCCCATAAGATCCTCAATTGTCCAATCTTCTGGAAAGATACAATCATTTGCAATATAAATTTTATCTGAATACACGCTGATTTGTATAGGAATTAACGCCCCATAAAATTTGTGAGCAATAGCATTAAATACTGCCTCTCGAATTGCCTCTTTCGGAAAAGGAAATGTTTCCACTCGAGTCACTCCACGATAAGAAATAATAGCTTTTAGATACTTCGTAAAGATTAGATCCACAACCCGACCAGCTTGTGAAATCAAAGAACCATGAATTTCATCCTGGTACCTCAATTCTGAATCTGATTCAAAGTATCCAATTTTAACATAGGCACCTGGCACCCACTTTTCCGGATTATGATGAAATAGCAAGATTGCTGCCCGCTTCAACATTCCATTTTCCAACAAATTCAAACTATCAAGTAATTGTTCATTCGTAGATTCTATATCTTTTTTATCCATCCTTTTGCTAAGCACTGCCTGTTCTCGAAAAATATCAAAACTATCATGCCGTAATTCTTTTACGGATACTCCTTGAACTGGTACACTATCCCATGTAATACCTGTTTTCTGTAAAAGAAACTGATTTAAAGCCTGCCCTTTCAGTTGCTGTTTTGTACTGCCACTGCGATAGTGGTATTGACCTTTATAGTTTACAGGATAGCTATTTGGATTCACACAAATTTCAATATATTCTTTTCCATCTTTGATGAGCATATTAACATCTACAATGATGCCTAAAACATCTCGAACCTTATTTGGTATATCTTCCAATAACTTCTTACCATCCTGAACACCAACCACATTGCCATCATCATTTGTTCCAATGTAAATCTTGCCGCCTTGGGCATTTGCAAATCCACAAATCCACTTCAAATATTCATCACGCCAAGATTCTTTCCATTCAATATTTTGATTTTCAGCCACTAGGTTATCCCCTCTCCTATATGTCCAGTCATTCACTACAACTTTCTTTTCTAGAACTTATAATTAGCTTACAGCCTGTAATCTCTTTGTAAATTGGTTTTCAATTCCGTTACCATTTACCATCAATAGTTTCCTTTGGTATTTTTATTATTCAAGCATCTGTTAATTTTAATGATTTTATAAATTTTGCATTCCAAAACTCGCGCCAATGGTGCGAGTTTTTATTATGCATATATTTCTACAATGTTTAATCAACTTTGTGTATTTTTAGAGTATAGCAAACACCATAACATTTTTCAATATGAACAAAGAGATTCGGTGGCTCCAGATGGTTATATTCAATCAAGCATTGCTCTTAATCTTTTTCGATTTAGTACGTATTTTCTTCACTATTTAACCTTTTCGTCCTGCACCTGCAGAAAAATTAATATTTGACCTTATTTATTTAATGAATAGGTTTTCTTTAATATCTTTTGAGAACCTAATCAACCGTACATTGACAATCTCATAGCACTTTTCAGGAGTTATACAGGTGAAAACGGATAGTATGCGATAACCACCCTAAGCGTACCCTTTACATAATTTTTACACAGTAAAAGCCTGACAATACGTGGCGGTAGTCCGGCACAGGAAGTGACCTGAAAGGTTGTGCCATATTCTTCACTTTAACAATTAGATTTCTGTTAACCATTGTTGACCGATAGCAGTATCAGGTTACTTATAGTATACATTATTCTGAAACAGTTAAACGGAACTCTTACCAGTTCTCCACCAACTGCCAGGAAAGGAGTAGATATTGCAGTTGAAGAAGCAAATATACCAATATACAGTATTAAAAAGCACTTAAAGCAAACACGAAAAGGAGAATTATTATGGCATCAATAGTTAAAAGAGGCAAATCATACTCAGTAGTCTATTACAATGGTACTGGCAAAAACCGCAAACAAGTTTGGGAATCGGGTTTAAATTATAATCATGCCCGGACCAGAAAAGCAGAAGTTGAACATGAGCAAATACTTGCTCAAAGAGAAGAGATCATAAAAACCAAAAACAGCATCGATACAGATCATTTAACTGTCAGTGATTTTTTGCATGAATTTGTTGAGAAATACGGACAGAAAAAGTGGGTTGCATCAACATATGAAGCCAACATTGGGCTAATGGATAATTATATCCACCCTTATATCGGCACTAAAAAACTTCTATCAATAAGAACTAAAACCATTGATGACTATTATCACTTTTTGGAAACCCAAGCTAAACCGGCATCCGCTACAGGAAAAGACCCAAAAGAACATATTACAGCTTCCACCATTCATGATATTCACAAGTTATTGCATTGTGCATTCAATTTAGCAGTACGTTGGGACTACATTCATAAAAATCCTGCTATAAATGCAACACTCCCTGAGCATCACGAAAAAGAACAAGCTATCTTATCACCAGAACAGGTTTTAAAAGTACTGGAATTCACTCACAGACCAGAGGATTATGACTACTATACAATTCACTGTGCAATCATGATTGCCATCGGATGTACATTAAGAAGTGGTGAGATAGGAGGGCTGCAATGGCACAGAGTCGATTTTGAAAGAAAAACATTTTGTATAGACAGAATCATAGACCGGGTAAATAAGAAGAGTATCGATAAACTTTCTAAAATGAAAATATTATATAAATTTCCAAACCTTTATCCTGGTGCAAGAACTATGATTGTTTTAAAACAACCAAAAACTAAAGGCAGCGTTCGTGATGTTGAAGTCCCATCAACTGTGTTAGAGTCCCTGCATATACTGAAAAATTTGCAAGAGCAAATGAAAATAGAATTAGGAACCGAATGGTACATAGATCATGATCTGGTTATTTGTCAGGCAAATGGCCGCCCGTTAATGACAGAACATTTAAACAAACGATTTAAAGAAATACTAACTGAAATGAACGACCCACAGATTAACTCCGAAGAAATTGTATTTCATAGCTTAAGACATACCAGTGCATCAACAAAGCTGGCTATTTCTAATGGTGACTTTAATTCTGTTAAACACGCTGGCGGGTGGGCAGACTTGAATATGCTTACCAAACGATACGGCTCCCATTCTTTCGATAGCAACAGAGAAGCTTTAGCTCAGAAGATGAATGACTTTTTAATGAATACACAGAAAAGCAATAATCCGGAACCGTCAAAAGCTGAACAAGTTTACAAACTTCTGGAAGAAGCCGACCCGGAATTGCTAATTCAAATACTGAAGTCCTTCCAGTCAACTAATGAACAGTAATCTTTATTAGCAAAAATCATCTGGATATTCCAGAATAAAAATGCAATATATTAGCAAGAATTATTAACAGATTCTTGCTAATAGAAAAAAGATTACAACATCCAAAATGGCTTGCTCATACATTTAAGTATTAGCAAGCCATTTACCCGCAAAGCCTTTTAATATAAGGCTCTCAGCGTCCCTGAAGGGATTCGAACCCCCGCAAAACCCGCCTTAGGAGGGCGGTGCTCTATCCAACTGAGCTACAGAGACATATCTTGAGTAATGGTTGTCAGCACGTAGAAGTGGAGTGGTTTACGCCTCCTTAGGAGGCGGTCGCTCTATCCAGCTGAGCTACGGAAACATGTTTTGAAACTATTGAATTTTTGGACCCCCAAAAGGGATATCCGCAGGTTCTCTTAGGAGGCGAATGCTCTATCCACTGAGCTAAGGAGACACATATACAAATATTAAATTTTTAACCCTCGTTAGATTCGAACGAACTGCCGCTTAGGAGAGGATACAATTTATAGATACCTTATCCATTATAAGAACATTTTTCATTTCCGTCAAGACAATTTCTCATTCGGTTGGTTATTATATTTTAAAAGTACATCCCAGCCAGCCGAGAAAAAGGTCGTAATATGCCCGATATACGCCTGCGCCTCCTGCTTTTCCATATTATGCTCAACAACTTCAAAAATAGCAGAGAAATATGCGTTGGCCAGAATATGGATCAGGTTATCACTCAAGAGAGCCGGTGTAAATCCCCGGTTCTCCAGTATCGTGATAAACAACCGTGTACAAGCAGTCTCGACTTCCACCATTTTATCAATATAATGTTCGTATTCGGTGCCTGAACTGCAACACTTAATCAGGCGGAATATATCAAAATGCTCATAAATATAATCAAAAAACCGGCCCAGCTGATGGTCACTGTAAGTATGCATGGAATCCACCTGTTCCTGCGCCGGAAGTTCACCGAAGCCATGCAGCGCCTGTTCGAATAAGCCATAAAAGTCTGAAGCAACCGGCTCTACCAGGCAACGGAACAACTCCTGTTTATCTGCAAAATATCCATAAATTGCACCGGTTGTAACCCCCGCCTTGGCAGCTATGCTGCGCAGGTTGGCCCCTTTATAGCCCTTCTCCAGAAATTCCTGCTTCCCAGCATCCATAATAGCTCTCTGCGTATCACTATATTTCGGCATATAGCAATCCCCCGTTTCATTATCTTATGCAGATTCAAAGACGGCCATCCCCTGCATCCATATCTGTCCCTTAAACCGCCGTCCCACTTCCGGCTCACCCAGCAAATCCTTGCTGGTGATTCCGACATGAAACAGCAGGTCATTGCAGCTGAGGGTCAGATCATATACCAGTTCTCCGGTAATCTCATTCTCCTTTGATTCAACCTGAATAATTTCACCAATAATCGAATACTGGTCACACTCTATCCCGCAAGGCATAAAACTCGAATCCACAATAGAGTAAATATCCTCTTTCAGGACACGTCTGGATATCTGGGAATACATATCAATATCCTCAATAGTAAGCGTCTCCATTGCATCTTCATCACCATTCTTGGCTGCTTCCAGCAGTGAACTGCGGTCTTTAGCAGCAACCTGTGCTTTTTCGATCTGTTTTCTCGTCTTGTGCAGAGGGAGCAGAATCTTTCCGGATACACAGAGCCCGGTCAGATTCACAGACTTGATCTGCCTGGTTAAATGCTCCGTTTTTCGGCGGTGGTATTCAAATCCATTTTCCAGATAAAAAATTAAAGAAATTCCGATTTTAAATTCATCCAGGAGTCCTGCGTAGGTTTCTTTTTCGGTATGTCTCTGAACGGCACATTCCATCTCCGAAGAAGTCTCCTCATTAATCAGATAAGGATAATAGTATTGCCGCTTAAATTTGTCATTCTCATCCATGTCACCTACCATAACAACACCCATGCCGGGGGCTGCTTCTCCGCGGATCTCACATAATGTTGTATGGCCATCTATTTGTATTTGTCTTATTGACACGGCTTTTTCTTCCAGGTCGTCCAATAAGTCATCTATATCCCGCTTATTCTGGTACATGCTGAATCCAATCGAACGCAAAAATCTATGCATTCTCTCACCTCTCTCCTGACTCTTACTTTTAATATACAGCAAAAGCAATCGTTTCAAATTTTATATTTCTACTATTATACACTATAACCCTTAATTTCGGAAGCAAATGTGTCAGGAAGACAGATATTTAATTTTTTCACCTGACACCCTCCACTATAACACCAGACTTGTCAATTGTGATATACTGATTTTATCGGAGGTCATTACTATGAATCAACAATATACAACATCAGAGGTCGCCGCCATAATCGGGATTCACCCGAATACAGTCCGGCTTTATGAGAATCTGCAGTTAATCACCAAACCAGTACGCCAGCCAAATGGTTACCGCATTTTTACTGATCTGCATATCCGTCAATTTAAAATTGCCCGTCTTGCCTTTCAGGTGGAGATTCTTCAGAACGGACTACGCAAGCTGGCTGTGAATATAGTCAGAGCAACGGCAGCCTGTGAATTCGATCAGGCCATACAACTGACCCGTACTTATATCAAACAACTTCAATCTGAAAAAACAAATGCCGAACACGCCATCCGGATCACAGAAGCAACCCTGTCCGGCGATACCCTTGTGAAGTCTCCGATATGCCTGACTCGTAAGCAAACTGCCGATTATCTTCAGGTAACGATTGACACCCTCAGAAACTGGGAATTAAATGGCCTGCTCTCGGTTCGCCGGAGTCAGAACGGCTACCGGATATATACGGAACCGGAAATCAGACAATTAATTATCATCAAATCATTGCGGTGTGCCAATTACTCACTGTCTGCTATTCTCCGTATGCTTACCACATTATCTGCCAACCCCGGCGCTAATATCCGTACTGCCATCGAAACATCACAAAGTGATGATATTATCACGGCCTGCGACCGTCTCTTAACATCACTGGCCGGTGCCGAACAGAATGCCAGAAACATACACCGGCTTCTAAAGAATCTAAAGAGCAAAATTTAACCCTCCACTTTAACACCAAGCCTTACCGCTGACTGGGGTCTGAAGTGTAACATTATTATCAACAAAAAGAAAAAGGAGGAATCATCATGTCAACAGTTATTCAGGCTCACAACCTGACCAAATCTTACGGCAGTATTTCAGCTGTTAATAACGTATCTCTATCTGTATCCCACGGTGAAATATTCGGTCTGCTGGGCGAAAACGGAGCCGGCAAAAGCACCGTTGTTGAATGTATCCTGGGAACCAGAAAACCGGACTCAGGAACCATTTCTATTTTAGGCAAAAATCCTGTCATCCAACGAAAGGAACTCTTTGAACAGGTCGGGGTACAATTTCAGGAAAGCCATTATCAGGAGAAGATAACTGTATCTGAACTTTGCGAAGAAACTCAATGTCTGTATAACAGCTTCATTCCTTTCCAGTCTTTATTAAAGACCTTTGGCCTTACGGACAAGGCAAATGCCGCTGTCCAGGAATTATCAGGCGGGCAAAAACAGCGTCTGTTTATTGTTCTTGCATTAATTCCGGAGCCAAAGGTAATCTTTCTGGATGAACTGACTACCGGTCTTGATACCAAAGCCAGACGAGAAGTATGGAATTATCTGATCCAATTAAAGAAAAACGGCCTGACAATCTTTCTAACCTCTCATTTTATGGATGAGGTCGAGGTATTATGTGACCGGATTGGTATTCTGAAACATGGATCTATGGTGTATTACGGCACACCATCTGAAGCAATCCAGTCCAGCACCTGTAAAACACTGGAAGACGCTTATTTATGGTACACAAATGAGGAGGATACCGGATATGAAAACTTTTAATACCTTGTTTATAACTGAACTGAAGCTGTCGCTGCGCGGGATTGATATGTTTATTTTCGCCATATGTCTGCCTGTTATAATGGTTATTCTGCTGGGAATTATATACGGATCTTCTCCGGCCTTTCCTGACGCGCCCTATACCTTCCTGGAACAGTCTTTTGCTGCATTGTCCACCATTGCTATCTGTGCCGGCGGTGTGATGGGACTCCCGCTGCTGATATCTGATTACCGGCAGAAAAAAATCCTGAAACGATTTCAGGTTACCCCGGTAAGTCCAGCGATGATATTAATTGTCCATCTGGCCATCTATGCTTCCTACTCCCTGGTATCATTGATTCTGACTTATGTTACTGCCACGTTGCTGTTTGGTTTTCGCTTTCATGGCTCTGTCCTTCTTTTCCTCGGCAGCTATCTGTTCGTTATGATTGCCATATTTAGCATCGGAGTTCTGGTTGGCGGTCTCTCGCCTGATTCAAAAACAGCCGGCATTCTTGCCAGCCTGCTTTATTTTCCGATGCTGATGCTTTCTGGCGCTACAATTCCCTATGAGGTCATGCCTGCGGCCCTGCAGAAGGCCGCCGATCTGCTGCCGCTGACTCAGGGGATCAAGCTGTTGAAAGCTGCCTCACTGGGCCTGCCTGTCTCACTCGCGGCTAACTACATTTTTATCATGCTGCTATTGGCTGTGATATGTACCGGTATATCCATCAGATACTTCAAGTGGGAGTAGTCCCGTGGTAAACGCAAACGATCAGGAGCGGATTGGTGCAGGCTGCTCCTGATCGTTTGTTCACCCCTCACATTATGGCTGGGCCACCAGGCAGATCCATTCCTTTAGGGTTGTATCTGTGATGATTTTGGTGAAACCAGCTTGGGTCAGGCGTTGGGTTAAGTCTTCAGGGGTATAGACAATCATACCTTGTATTTTGCTGGTCCACATGGTGTTGGTTGGGTCGCTCATTTCGCAGGTAATCATGAACTGGCCGTTGTGCTTCAGGGCTTTTCTGATGTTTTTGAAACAGTTTGTCAGGTCGGGCCAGAAGTATATGGTCTCAAAGGCGGTTATCAGGTCGTATTGGGGGGACTTAAAGGGGAGCTGAGATACGTCGCCCCGAGTTATTGTACAGCGTTTTCCGAGGTCTTTTTGATTCTTCTTTTGACTTACGGCTACGCTTTCCTGGGAGTAATCAAGGCCGTCTACGTGACCTTCGGGACATTCTTTTAGCATTCTTGCAATGTTGGCACCACCGCCGCAGCCGATATCGAGGATGTGCATATTAGAACGAAATTCTATATGGGTAAATCCCCAGTCGGCCAGTGATGTATGTCCTGAATTCATCCCACCTAACATTAATCGACCCAGAATCCCTTCTGGTTTTCTGGTATTTTGAAAAAACTTATTAATCATTTTAATATGCCTCCTTTTTAGTTGTTTTATGCTAACTATTATATCACTCAAATTACATAAACACAAGAAAGTGCGATGGAACAGCGAAATCTTCAGGATTTTAGGTGGGCCTGGTGCAGCAAATATTGCAATTATGAGCACCCGCTATTCACAGATACCTATCTGGTGTGAATAACGGGTGCTCATGATTGTGATATTTATGCAAATCTGTACTTAGCCGGTGCCGCTGCAAATCTTTTTTTAGAATATTTCCCGTATCTTTATACTACACCTTGTGCCATCATACAATCTACTACTTTTTCGAAACCGGCAATATTTGCTCCGGCTACATAGTTGCCTGGAACGCCGTAGCGTTTTGCAGCATCATCGGCTTTAGCGAAGATATTAACCATGATATCTTTTAATCTTACATCTACTTCTTCAAATGTCCAGGATAATCTCTGGCTGTTCTGGCTCATTTCGAGTGCGGAGGTTGCTACACCGCCTGCGTTGGCTGCCTTACCTGGCATGAACAGCATATCGTTATCAAGGAAGAAGTCGGTTGCTTCTCTGGTTGATGGCATGTTTGCTCCTTCTGCAACTGCCAGACAGCCATTTGCTTTCAGAGTTTTTGCATCTTCCAGATCCAGCTCGTTCTGGGTTGCACAAGGAAGGGCAATGTCACAAGGAATGGTCCAGATGCCTTTTCCTTCGGTAAAAACTGCTCCTGGTACTGCGTCTGCATACTCTTTGATACGTCCGCGGCGTACTTCTTTGATCTCTTTTACCAGATCCAGATTAATTCCGTCGGCATCGTAGATATATCCGTTGGAATCATTTAATGCTACTACTTTAGCACCCAGCTGCTGTGCTTTTTCAGTTGCATAGATAGCAACATTTCCGGAACCGGAGACAACTACGGTTTTGCCGGCGATATCTTTGCCATTTTTCTTTAACATCTCATCGAGTATATACACCAGGCCGTATCCGGTTGCCTGTGTTCTTACCAGTGATCCGCCGTAATTGAGGCCTTTACCGGTCAGAACGCCTTCGTATAAGCCAGTCAGACGTTTATACTGTCCGTACATAAAGCCGATCTCTCGTGCGCCCACACCAATATCACCGGCCGGAACATCCTGGTCTGCACCGATATATTTATATAATTCTGTCATAAAGCTCTGACAGAATGCCATTACTTCTCTGTCTGATTTTCCTTTTGGATCGAAGTTGGAACCACCTTTACCACCACCGATCGGCAGTCCGGTTAAAGAATTTTTAAATACCTGCTCAAAGCCTAAGAATTTTAAGATTCCCTGGGTTACGGAAGGATGGAGACGGAGCCCGCCTTTGTACGGACCAATTGCACTGTTAAACTGGACACGATATCCTCTGTTTACCTGAACCTGACCATTATCATCTACCCACGGTACGCGGAAAGAAATCACTCTTTCTGGCTCAGTTAATCTCTCCAACAGCGCCATCTTACGGTATTTATCTTCATTTGCGTCGATAACAAGCTTCAAAGAGTCCAATACCTCTTTTACCGCCTGGTGAAATTCTGTTTCGCTTGGATTTTGTTCTACCACTCTTGCATAAATCTCGTCTACATATGACATATCCGTGAACCTCCTTCTTTTCTTCTTAAAATCTTAGAAATTATAACAATTTAGCGTACTAAAGTCAAGAATTTAAAGTTTTTCCCTTAGATTCTTCAGTAATCACTTTATATTATTAAGCTTTTCCGCCAGTTCATTCAGATAAATCCACCGTTCCATCTTTGTTTCAAGCAATAATTCCTGCTCTTCTTTTTCCTTCAGCAGCTGGTTTAATTTATCATAGCTGGTTGCAGCCGCTTCAATCTGTTCATCAAGCCTGACAATCCCTTCTTCCAATGCCGCAATATCCTCGTCAATAGTCTCCCATTCACGCTGTTCATGATAAGAAAATTTTAATTTGCGGTTATTACGCATATCCTTGCCGGATTCTTCAGCGGCAGTCTTTTTCACTTCCGGTGCAGTTGGCTCAGCTTCCGGGTGCCTGATCTGACAGGCAATCTGATAATCGGTATATCCGCCTTCATACTGTACGACCTCACCATTATCTTCGAAAGCAAAAATCCGCCGGACCACCCGGTCCAGGAAATATCGGTCATGGGATACTGCAATCACAATACCCTGAAAATGATCGAGATAATCTTCCAGAATGGTCAAAGTCTGAATATCAAGATCATTGGTCGGCTCATCCAGCAACAGGACATTCGGTGCATCCATCAGAATCCGCAGCAGATACAGTCGTCTTTTTTCACCGCCTGATAATCTTCCAACCTGCATATACTGAACGCTGGACGGGAATAAGAAACGCTCCAGCATCTGTGATGCACTAATACTGCCGTCTTTTGTCTGGACATATTCCGCTACATTCTTAATATAGTCGATGACCCGAAGACTCTCGTCCATTGCTTCATTTTCCTGAGAAAAATATCCCATTTTAACAGTCTGGCCGATTTCAATTGTCCCGGCATCAGGCTCCACCCAGCCGGCAATTATCTTCATCAGGGTCGATTTGCCTTTGCCATTGGCGCCGATAATACCGATCCGGTCATTTTTTAGAAATATATAGGAAAAATCAGAAATAAGAACCTTATCTCCATAAGCTTTGGAAAGATGCTCCACCTCTACCGTTGTACGCCCCAGACGGCTGGATACCGATTCCATTTCCACCTGCTTGTCAAGTTCCGGTGCCTTCTGATCTCTCAGAGCCTCATATCGCTGAATATGGGCTTTCTGCTTGGTCGAGCGAGCTCTCGCTCCACGCTGCATCCATTCCAGCTCTACACGCAAAATAGACTGGCGTTTCCTCTCAGTCGCCTGTTCCATATCCATACGTTCTGCTTTTAACTTGACAAAACCGGCATAGTTGGTCTGATACCGGTACAGCTTTCCCTGATCCAGCTCGACAATCTGATTGGTCACACTATCCAGAAAGTAACGGTCATGAGTAATCATCAGCAGCGCACCTCTGAACTTCTTCAGATAGTCCTCCAGCCAGTCCGCCATCTCACTGTCCAGATGGTTGGTCGGCTCGTCCAGAATCAGCAGATCAGCCGTAGCGAGCAGTACACTTGTCAATGCCACCCGTTTGCGCTGGCCGCCGGACAATGTCTCCACCTTTACATCAAAATCATAGATTCCAAGTTTTGTCAGAATCGTTTTGGCCTGGCTCTCCAGATCCCAGACCGGTTCATCGCTTTTATTGACACGGACAATACTCTCCAGGATAGTATCACCTTCCTGAAATTCCGGATTCTGAGGCAGATACCGGATATTGAGATTCCTGGTTCTCACTACCGATCCGCTGTCAGGCTGTTCTAATCCCGCCACAATCTTCAGCAGCGTTGATTTACCGGTTCCGTTAATGCCAATAATCCCGATCTTATCTTCTTCGTTCACTGAAAAAGAAGTATCGTCAAACAGCAGACGCTCCGTATAAGATTTTGTCAGGTGTTCGATGGTAAGTAAATTCATGGCCATACTCCTTTTTTAGAATTGCTGCTATTATAACATAAATATTTAAGCTTTGTGAGAGTTATTTATCAAATAATTATAATTTATTTGTCTTTTGAACCTTGTTTTCTGATTTTTCCTGTGGTAAACTAATAGTATAACCTGAGATGCCGTGAAACGGTTTTCAATAGGAAAGAAGGCGAGGTTTTATGATATGTAAGACAATTGACACTCAGAAAAGGTATTATCCCATTCCCATTTCATTTCTGGTCAAGACAGCCAACGCATTTATCTGCGACATTTTCATCCAGTTCGGGAACTATCGGGTAGATGTTAAAAATTACGATGATTTACATGATCATCTGCGGGGCAATAACTGTACCATGTTATTTTATTTTAACGGTATGGACGAACTGGCTGCACAGAAAAAAATGGAAACAATATTTTCTCGCTAAAAGGAGGAGCTATGAGTCAGGAATCATTTCATAATTAAAAGGGCAGTCGTTTTTATCAACGAACTGCCCTTTTTATGTCATTAATCTTCTGCTTTTTCAGCTTCAGAAACAGAGAATACAAAACGTTTTCTGGCCATTTCATCACTTGCCAGATATTCATCATAAGTAGTGATCTTATCAATCAGTTTGCCGTTCACAATTTCCATAATACGGTTTGCTGTCGTCTCAACAATCTGATGGTCACGGGATGAGAAAATCAATACTCCCGGGAATTTCACCAGGCCGTTATTCAAAGCCGTAATTGACTCCATATCAAGGTGGTCAGTCGGCTCATCCAGCATCAGAACATTAGCCGCAGAAATCATAAGTTTAGATAACATACAGCGTACTTTCTCACCACCGGAAAGTACTTTTACTTTTTTGACGCCATCTTCTCCGGCAAACAGCATCCGGCCCAGGAATCCGCGGACATAAGTAGCATCCTTTTCAGGTGAATACTGGGTCAGCCAGTCAACGATTGTATCATCATTGTCAAATTCGGCGCTATTGTCCTTCGGGAAATAAGCCTGGCTGGTCGTCAGTCCCCATTTATAGCTTCCTTCATCCGGCTCCATCTGTCCTGATAGAATCTGGAACAATACCGTCTTGGCACGTTCATTTGGTCCTACCAGTGCCACCTTGTCTGTACGGTTCAGGGTAAAGGTCAGGCCATCCAGTATTTTCTCTCCATCAATCGTCTTTGTCAGATTATCTACTGACAGCACTTCATTTCCAATCTCCCGTTCCGGGCGGAAATCAATATATGGATATTTACGGCTGGATGGACGGATATCATCCAGTTCAATTTTTTCCAGAGCACGCTTACGGGAAGTCGCCTGTTTTGACTTGGAAGCATTGGCCGAGAAACGCTGGATAAATTCCTGCAGTTCCTTGATCTTATCTTCTTTCTTCCGGTTGGCTTCCTTCATCTGCTTCACCATCAGCTGGCTGGACTCATACCAGAAGTCATAGTTACCGGCATACAGCTGAATCTTGCCGTAATCAATATCAGCAATGTTGGTGCAGACTTTATTCAGGAAATAACGGTCATGGGATACCACCACTACCGTATTTTCAAAATTAATCAGGAAATCCTCCAGCCATGCGATCGCATCGAGATCCAGGTGGTTGGTCGGCTCATCGAGCAGCAGGATATCCGGGTTACCGAATAATGCCTGAGCAAGCAGGATTTTGACCTTCTGAGCACCGGTCAGGTCTTTCAGCAGGCTGTAATGGAACTCGGTATCGATACCCAGACCATTCAGCAGGTTCGCTGCATCAGATTCCGATTCCCAGCCGTTCATTTCAGCAAATTCCGCTTCCAGATCAGCGGCCTTGATTCCATCCTCATCAGTAAAATCTTCCTTCATGTAGATGGCATCTTTTTCTTTCATGACGCTGTAGAGTCTCTGATTGCCCATAATAACTGTATCCAGTACCTGACAATCATCATATCTGAAATGATCCTGTTGTAAAAAGGACAGACGTTGTCCAGTCGTGATCACAATATCACCGTTCGTCGGTTCCAGCTGTCCTGATAATATTTTCAAAAATGTGGATTTCCCTGCACCGTTGGCCCCAATCAGACCATAGCAGTTACCCTCTGTAAATTTAATATTTACTTCTTCAAATAATGCTTTTTTTCCTAAACGGAGTGTAACACCATTTGCACTAATCATGATTTCTTTACCTTTCAATAAAAAAGGGGGCAATTTAATGTCCCCATTCGTTGTACCATATCCATTTTACAGGAAAATCCTGATTTTGCAAGTCTTTTTCCACAATTTCTAAAGAAAAACTGATTCAATCTGTCCATAGTGTCCCAAAAAGCTTTTTGTCCGTTCGTTGGACGATGAAAATACATCTTCCGGCCTTCCTTCTTCCACAATAAGACCATCTGCCATAAAAATCACCCGGTCAGAAATATCCCTGGCAAATGCCATTTCGTGAGTAACAATTACCATTGTGATATCAAGATCCGCCAGCGAACGAATTACTTTCAATACCTCACCGGTCAGTTCCGGATCGAGGGCCGACGTCGGTTCATCAAAAAACAAAATCTTGGGATGTAAAGCCAGGGCTCTGGCAATCGCCACCCGCTGGCTCTGCCCGCCTGACAACTGACAGGGATAGGCTTTCTCCTTATCTTCCAGACCCATTTTTTTCAGTAATTCACGGGCACTTTCATATACTTCCTTTTTGTCACGTTTCTGAACTGTAATCGGTGCATCGGTAATATTTTTTATAACAGAATAATGCGGAAACAGATTAAAATTCTGAAAAACTAATCCATAGTTTTCCCGGATCTTGCGGCGCTCTTTTTTAGGTGCATAGACCGAACATCCAGCGCTATCATTCCAGGCTGCTTTCTCCCCCAGATAGACCAGCTCACCACTATCCATGGTCTCCAGCATTGTAGCACAGCGAAGCAGGGTTGATTTACCTGATCCGGAGGGGCCGATAATCGATACGATTTCCCCTTTCCTTACCGAGAGGGAGATATCTTTAAGTACTTCCAGATTTTGAAATGATTTTTTCACATGAGTCATCTCTAATAAATTCATGCCGTTTCTCCCTTCTATTGATAATAGGAAAGCTTCTTTTCAATCAATTCCATAATAACTGCCACAAGCAGATTAAAAATATAGTAAAACAAACCGGCAGCAATAAACGGTACCATACTGGTCTGTGAGGATGCCAGTGCCTTTGCAATGCTGAACATCTCCAGAACACTGATCGTAAATGCCAGTGATGTATCTTTGACCAGGGTAATCACTTCATTCGTCACAGACGGTAAGATACGCTTAATCACCTGTGGCAGGATCACCCGGAAAAAGGTCTGATGCTTCCGATATCCCAGCATCTTTGCCGCCTCATACTGTCCTATCGGCATGGACTGAATACCGCTGCGGTAGATCTCCGCAAAATAAGCCGAATAATTAATAATAAAGCCGATAAAAGCCGCCCAGAGACGGTAGGAATTGGACACCTTAATACCAAAAATATAATAAGGACCAAAATATACAACCATGAGCTGAAGCATCAGCGGCGTCCCGCGCATAACAGAAATATAAAATTTTACAATTGTGCTGATAATTTTATTTTTTGACATTCTGCCAAAAGCAATGATAAGACCCAGAGGTAATGAAAATAATGATGTCACTATAAAAATCTGGATACTTACCAGCATTCCGCCTGCCAGCTGTGTTATCATCATTTGGATGCTCATGTGTTTACCTGCCGTCTCTGTTCTTATTTTTTATTATTTTCCAATGGTAGTGATATCTTTGGAAAACCATTTTGTAGAAATCTCTGCCATGGTACCGTCAGCTGCCATCTCTTCCAATGTAGTCTGAACTTTATCTCTTAAATCTTCATTGCCTTTTTTGAATCCTACACCATATTCTTCAGCTGCTAATGTTTCGTCCAGCAGACGATATCCGCCGCCACGCTGTTCAATCTGGTAGTTTGCTACGATAGAATCCATTGCCACTGCATCAGTCGCACCCATCGTAAGATCCTGAAGTGCTGTATTGTAATCCGGTGTAGCCTGAAGACCTCCAAATGATTCTACCAGTTCAGGTAAACCATTCAGAGCCGCTTCTGCCGAGGAATCGGCCTGTACAACCACAATTTTACCGGTGAGGTCTGCTACCATCTGAACATCACTGTCTTCAGTCACAACAAATACCTGTTCGTTTTTCATATATGCCTGGGTCCAGGTATAGCCGTCTTCACGTCCGTTCATGGTAAAGCCATTCCAGATACAGTCAATATTACCTGCTTCCAGTTCCATATCTTTAGAATCCCATGCGATTGGCTGGGGAACAAATTCAAGATTCAGTCTGTCAGCTACTTCCTTTGCAAGCTCCAGGTCAAATCCGGTATATTCACCGTCATCTCCCATAAATCCCATCGGCGGGAAATCCTGGTCAAAACCAACCGTAAAAGTTCCTTCTGTTGCCGCCGGGGCATCGGTTTCATCGGTTGACTCAGCCACTTCAGTTTCTGTTGTTTCTTCCTGATCCTGTTCTTTTGATGCCTCTGTTGCCGGAGCCGCCTCAGTCGGTTCTTTACTGCCTCCGCAAGCTGCCAGAGACAACACCATAGCGATTGTCAGTAATACAGATAATACTTTCTTCTTCATAATTAGTTCCTCCTCTTTTTTGTGTTTTTACCACGTTATAATGTTAGCATAGCAAAGTAGCATTGTCCATTGTTTTTTATAGCCTTTTCATACAATATTGGAATAATAAAACGGACTGCATTTACCCAGGCGACCTGATCGGTCGGGGTAAATACAGTCCGGCGTTCATTCAATCATCTCAACCGTAATAAGCTTTCAGATACATATCTTTGATTTCGCTTAACAATGGATATCTTGGGTTAGCACCGGTACACTGATCATCAAATGCCTGTTCTACCATATCATCCAGGGTATCCAGGAAGTACTTCTCATCGATACCATATTCTTTAATAGATTTCTTGATACCTACGGTTTCTTTCAGTTTTTCAACCTTTTCAATTAACTTCTTTACTGCGTCAGCATCATTCTTGGCATCAATGCCGCAGAATCTTGCACATTCTGAATATCTTGCCATCGTATTCGGATACTGATACTGAGAGAAGGTTCCCATCTTGGTCGGGTTCTCAGAAGAGTTATACTCAATTACCAGACTCAGCAATACTGCATTGGCTGCGCCATGCGGCAAGTGATGGAATGCTCCCAGCTTATGAGCCATAGAGTGACATACACCCAGGAATGCATTGTTAAATGCCATACCGGCCAGGCAGGACGCATCTGCCATCTTGCAGCGCGCTTCAACGTTGCTGCCATCTTCATATGCAGTTGGCAGATAATCAAATACATTTTTCATCGCCTTTAATGCAAGACCATCTGTGTAATCAGTTGCCATTACCGATACATAAGCTTCCAGAGAATGTACAAGTACGTCTAAGCCTGATGCACTGGTTAAGCCTTTTGGCTGACTCATCATGTTATCAGCATCTACAATAGCCATGTTTGGCAGCAGTTCATAATCAGCCAGCGGATATTTGATTCCGGTATTCTGATCGGTAATAACCGCAAATGCAGTAACTTCTGAACCAGTACCTGAAGATGTTGGAACAGCAACAAAATATGCTTTCTCACCCATTTTCGGGAATGTATAGACACGTTTTCTGATATCAATGAAACGCATCGCCATATCCTGGAAATCTACTTCCGGATGCTCATAAAGAACCCACATGATTTTAGCTGCATCCATTGCAGAACCGCCGCCGAAGGCAATAATTACATCCGGCTGGAATGCTGCCATTGCTTTTGCTCCGGCTTCTGCATTTGCAAGGGTCGGGTCTGGCTGTACATCATAGAAACACTGATGTGCGATACCCATCTGATCCAGTTTATCGGTTACCGGTTTGGTATAACCATTTGTGAATAAGAAGCTATCGGTTACGATAAATGCTCTCTTCTTATTCATAACAGCGCCCAGCTCATCTAAAGCAACCGGCATACATCCTTTTTTATGGTAAATTTTCTGCGGTGCACGGAACCACTGCATATTTTCTCTCCTCTCCGCCACGGTCTTGATGTTTAATAAGTGTTTTACTCCTACGTTTTCGGATACGGAGTTTCCGCCCCAGCTACCGCAGCCAAGAGTCAGAGAAGGTGCCAGCTTGAAGTTGTATAAATCACCGATACCACCATGAGAAGAAGGGGTATTGATCACGATTCTTGCAGTCTTCATTGCAGCTGCATGTTTATTGATTTTTTCATTTTCATTTACATCAATATATAAAGAAGAGGTATGGCCATAACCGCCGTCTGCTACCAGCTGTTCTGCTTTTGCAATTGCATCATCAAAGGTTTTAGCTTTGTACATAGCCAATACCGGAGAAAGCTTCTCATGAGCGAACTCTTCACTGATATCAACAGATTCAACTTCACCGATCAGGATCTTGCTGGCTACCGGTACTTCCACTCCAGCCAGCTTTGCAATGTTGTAGGCACTCTGACCAACAATTTTAGCATTCAATGCGCCATTGATAATGATCGTTTTTCTTACTTTATCAAGTTCATCACCTTTTAAGAAGTAACACCCCCGGTAAGCAAATTCCTTTTTAACTTTCTCATAGATCGGCTCTAATACCATTACAGACTGTTCAGATGCACAAATCATACCATTATCAAAAGTCTTGGAAAGAATAATGGAGCTTACTGCCATCTGGATATCTGCAGTTTCATCAATGACAACCGGAGTATTACCTGCACCTACACCAATCGCCGGCTTGCCTGATGAATAAGCTGCTTTTACCATTCCAGGTCCGCCTGTCGCCAGGATAATATCAGCCTCTTTCATAACCATGTTGGTCATATCCAGAGAAGGTACATCAATCCAACCGATAATCCCTTCTGGTGCACCTGCTTTTACTGCCGCTTCCAGAACGATCTTTGCCGCCTCAATGGTACTATTCTTCGCACGAGGATGTGGGGAAATAATAATTGCATTTCTGGTCTTCAGACAGATCAGGGTTTTGAAAATTGCAGTTGAGGTCGGATTGGTAGTTGGAATTACAGCTGCTACCAGACCGATCGGCTCCATGATCTTCTTTGTTCCATATGCAGCATCCTCTTCAACCACACCAACTGTTTTTGTGTTTTTGTAAGCATTATAGATATGCTCAGCTGCATAGTTGTTTTTGATTACCTTATCTTCTACGATACCCATGCCTGTCTCTTCCACAGCCATCTTTGCCAGAGGAAGTCTCATTTTGTTAGCAGCAGATGCCGCTTCATAAAAGATTTTATCTACTTGCTCCTGGGTGTATGTTGCGAAAATCTTCTGTGCTTCACGCATTGCATTCATTTTTGCCTGTAATGTTTCCACACTGTCCACAATTTCAGGAACTACTGTCTTTGCCTTTTTAGCCATCACTTATTTCCTCCATATTTGCGTCTATAAGTTATATATGTTATTTTTTTAACAATATTACTAACTGAATTATAATGGATTGTTAAATATTTGTCAATACCATTTGGTGATAAAAAATATCAGAAATTTACACGTTAAACTTCTATTTACTAGACGTTAGTTACAAAAGCTGTTATATAAAAGAACAGGCTGCTACCCTACACCTAAATTAGTTTATTCAAAAGATTAGAGGGAAATTATTAAAATATTTATCAAATGATATTAATATAGAAAGAACCACAATTCCAATAGTATTTCATAAGAAATTGTGGTTCTTTCTATATTAATATCCCAGTGCCCTCTCAAGAGCCTCTTTTTCTTCACTCCCCAGTAAGACTTCCGTCTCGCCTCTATCAACCTCTTTCAGATACAAATAACATCCTTCCCGGCTATGAACAGAATTCAGTACAAAACCTGTATTTGTATAGTCAAGCATTGCAAATGCGAAGCTTAAGTTTCCGCCCATTCCTTTGAATGCATTGTATTTCACCATTCCAAATTTTTGATAAGAAGCACGCATATTTTTATTGGCATTCCGAATTGAGTCCTTATTAGACCGGTCTTCTGCTTTTAAGATCTGAATGTCTTCCATTTGCTGAATTATCAATTCTTCTAACGTTTCAGCATCTTTTCCGCGCATAAAACAATCATATCTACGGTACAATTTTTTCATTTGAAGGATACCAATAATTAATACGACAATTAAAACCAGCATAAGAACTGACTGCCCCACTATAATAAAAATAGGATCAAATCCCAGATTATTTAACATACTATCTGTCATTCTGTATTTCTCCTGTCCTTTGTAGTTCTATAAAATTACCGGATTGATTCGAGCATCTCAACAATTCTTTCCAATTCTGACTCTGAATAGTATTCGATTTCAATTCTTCCTTTATTCTTATCTTTCCGATTTATCAATACTTTTGTACCAATTGCTGACTTCATGCGCTCTTCCAACTCCTGGAAAACCAATTCCAGCGCTTCATCTCGTTCTTTTTTCTTATTTTCTTTTGGCTTTGTGCCTAAAAGTTTAACTGCCTTTTCAACTTCTCTGACACTTAAACTATCTCTTTCAATTTTCTGTGCCAATTGAATTTGAATATCAGTATTCTCAATGGCCAGCAGTGCTCTTGCATGTCCACCACTAATTCTGTTTTCTACCAGCATCTGCTGAACTTGCTGCGGTAATTTTAACAGACGCATGGTATTCGTTATTGTAGCACGATTTTTAGAAACTCGCTGAGCAATCTCTTCCTGCTTCAATCCGAATTCTTTCATCAGCTGTTGATAAGCCATTGCTTCTTCAATTGGATTCAGATCAGCACGCTGCACATTCTCAATCAGTGCAACCTCCATGCTCTGCTGCTTATCATATTCTCGAATCAATACCGGAACTTCCTTTAGTCCAGCAAGCTTTGCTGCTCTCCAACGGCGTTCTCCGGCAATTAACTCATAATAATCATCTCTTTTTTGTACCAGCAAAGGCTGGATTATACCATATTGTTTAATCGAGTCAGCCAATTCCTGAAGCTGCTCATCATCAAACATCTTTCTTGGCTGTTCCCGGTTCGGTTCAATCCGCGAGAGTTTTATTGTTACTTCCTGTTTTAATTCCTTTTGCTCTTTATTCTCTTTTTGTTCTTTCTCTACTTCCTGAACTACTTCTTCACCAAAGAAAGCTCCCAATCCTTTTCCTAAACCTTTTTTAGCTGCCATTTACAACTCTCCTCTGCTTATTACTTCAGCTGCAAGCATACGGTAACTTTCTGCTCCTGTTGATCTGGAATCGTATAAATTAATAGGCATGCCATGACTTGGTGCCTCAGCAAGACGCACATTTCTTGGAATTATTGTCTTATAAATGGTTCTCTTTAAATGGTTCTTTACACTTTCAACTACTTCCAGAGATAAATTAGTCCTTGCATCATACATCGTAAAGACTACTCCCTCTAACTCCAGACTGGGATTTAATTTTTTCTTCACTAAATCAATTGTCTGTAAGATTTGACTCAATCCTTCCAACGCATAATACTCACATTGTATTGGCACCAATACCGTATCAGAAGCAGTAAGAGCATTGATAGTAAGCAAACTAAGCGATGGCGGACAATCAATAATAATAAAATCGTACTCCTCTTTTATCTTATCCATTTCCCTTTTTAAAATAGATTCTTTTCCATCCTCATTTAATAACTCAATCTCTGCTCCCGCCAAATTTACATCAGAAGGAAGCACATCCAGGTTCTCCTGAACATCTATTATAATACAGTCATCAAAACTGCACTCCCCTACCAACAATTCATAAACCGATTTATTCATATATTCTTTTTCAAATCCTAATCCACTGGTTGCATTTCCCTGAGGATCAAAATCCACGGCTAAAACCTTTTGACCAGCTTCAGCCAAACATGCTGACAAGTTAATCGCAGTCGTTGTTTTGCCCACGCCACCCTTTTGATTTGCAATTGATATAATTCTTCCCATACTATCCTCTTTATCTTTTAAACTGTTACAAAATTGTTAAAAGCTGTTTTATAGTATAACATATATTTTTCTAATTTCCTATATTTATGTCTAATTATTTTAAAAATGTTTCACGTGAAACAATTCAAGTTTAATTATTGTATCTGCCTGAGTTTTGTATTATAATGGAGATAATTGGATATTATGAATCCTAGTAGGAGGTTTTACTACAATGAAAGCAAAAAATAAAATATTAACACTTATGATATTATCAGCCGGTGCAGCGGCTACTACCGCTGCTATCAATAAGTTTATACAAGTTTCTGCTACTTCAAAAAACCTATTATCAGAACCACAATCATTATGTTATCGCTGGCGGTTAGGAAATATTCATTATACAAAAACCGGCAGTGGTAAACCAATTTTACTAATTCATGATTTAAAAACAATATCCAGCGGATATGAATGGAGTTCTTTAATTTCCCGACTCAAGGAAAACTATACCGTCTATACGATTGATCTATTAGGTTGTGGACGATCAGAAAAACCAAATATTATTTACACAAACTACCTCTATGTACAACTTATTTCAGATTTTATAAAATCCGAAATAGGGCATAGAACCAGTATCATAGCAAGTAATGAGTCAGCATCTGTACCAATTATGGCATGTGCCAATAATCCGGAGTTATTCGACCAGTTAATGCTGATCAATCCCTTAAGCTTACTTGACTATAGCCAAATCCCTGGTAAAACTGCCAAATCATATAAATTCTTACTAGATATGCCAGTATTAGGTACAATGTTATATAATATTGCTGCCAGCAAAAAAGAGATCAAAGAATACTTTACTAAAGAAGCATTCTATAACCCCTATTCTGTTAAAGCAAACTATATTGACTCCTATTACGAATCAGCTCACCTTGGATCCAATCCAAAGGCAGTATATGCAAGTATCCAATGCAATTATACAAAATGTAATATTGTAAATGCCTTAAAGAAAATAAATAACAGTATATATCTGATTGGTGGCAAAGCAATTCCAGATATAAATGAACGCCTTGATGAATATAAATACTACAACCCATCTATAGAATGTCTGTTGGTACCAGATGCAAAACAACTGCCCCAACTGGAAACCCCTACAGAGCTCTATCAAATCATTAAAACATATTTTGGTTAATGTTTCACGTGAAACATTTTAAACATAAAAAGGAGGAAATACTCAAATGATTCAATTCAACCACTTCAACTTTAATGTATTAGATCTGGAAAAAAGTCTGAAATTCTACAACGATACTTTAGGACTAACTCCGGTAAGAGAAAAAGAAGCCTCTGATGGATCTTTTAAATTAGTATATCTTGGAGACGGAGAAACTACATTTACGCTTGAGTTGACCTGGCTCAGAGATCGTACTGAACCTTATAATTTAGGTGAGTGTGAATTTCACCTTGCTTTTGTAACAGATGACTTTGACAATATTCATCAGAAACATAAAGATATGGGAGTTATCTGTTATGAAAATCCATCGATGGGTATTTATTTTATCAGTGATCCTGATGGGTATTGGATTGAAGTTGTACCGCAGAAATAGTAATCCAGAGAAAGACAGCGTGCGGGTGGGAAGGGGTGGGTGGTTGTTGGGGCTGGGGTGACTGCAGTTTCGGAGTATAAGAAGCATTAAAATTTCAAAATGGAACTAAAAGCATAATAGCAGCCGGCAAACTCGCTGCGCTCAGACAGATGCTCGGCTGCTATTATAACGTTCCATTCTGAAATTTAAATGATTCTAATACTCCTGCAAAGGCAGCCACCCCAGCCCCAACAACCACCCACCCCTTCCCACCCGCACGCTGTCTTTCTCCAGCTACGGTATAGTAAGGCTAATTTCTACGTTAACGGTTCTTTCCCGGGAAGTCCGGCTTTTCTAGGATACATATTTGCTGTTTTTTTGACTTTTTTAATTATTACAAAACTTCTTTCTGCATCGGTTCCTGCCAACTGAAACTTTACAGTATTTTCTAGTTCACCGCCAAGTATTGTAATTGCTTTTTTTCCGGTTTCTAATTCTTCGTCTATTTTACCGGATTTGTAAGAAATAAAGGATCCGCCTTGTTTAACGAATGGGATGCAGTATTCTGATAATGTTGCGATATTGGCGACAGCTCTGGATACGCAGTAATCGAATTGCTCGCGGTAGTTTTTATCTTTTCCGTAATCTTCTGCCCTTCCGTGTAATGCGGTTATTTCTGATAATTCAAGATTCGATATAACTTCATTTAAGAACTTCACTCTTTTATTTAAAGAATCTAACAGGGTTACTGATAATTTTGGAAAGGCTATTTTTAGTGGTATGCCCGGAAATCCGGCGCCTGTTCCTACATCTATTATTGTGGAATGAGAAGTCTCTAAATTTTTCAGGACTTTTGCTATTGAAATGCTGTCCATAAAATGTTTTGTAATGACATCATCTATTTCTGTAATGGCTGTCAGATTCATAACCTTATTCCATTCTATCAGGAATTGATAATAATCGTAAAACTGATCCATCTGGTGCTGTGTTAATGTCAGCTCAAGTTCTTTTAATCCTGACTCCATTTTTTGTTGAAAAATATCTTTCATAAATACTCCTACTCCGTGCTTTTTCCATGACGCATCTGCTCCAGATATACTAAAAGTACTGAAATATCAGAAGGGGATACTCCTGAAATTCTGGAGGCCTGTCCTATTGATACAGGTTTGTATAAGTTTAATTTCTGTACTGCTTCGCGCCGAAGATTTTTCACTTCACTGTAATCAAAATCATCTTTTAATTTTTTACTCTCCAGCTTTTTAAATTGCCTGACTTGTTGCTGCTGGCGCTTTAAATAACCTTCGTACTTTATATTTATGTTAACTTGTTCTGCTGTATCAATGCTTATTTTTGGTCGTTTGTGATCTATATTAGTTAACATAAAATAATCCAATTCGGGTCGTCTTACAAGTTCTGCCAGGGTAGCTCCGGTTTTCAGGATTGTACTGCCATGGCTCTCCAGAAATTCCTGTACTTCTTTATTTGCCCCTATATTTGTTTTTTCGAGTCGATTTATTTCTGCTTCAATGTTCTGTTCTTTTACCACTATTTTCTGATATGTCTCTTCATCTACCAGCCCCATTTCATGGCCTATTTTCCGCAGGCGCAGATCTGCGTTATCCTGCCTGAGAAGTAAACGATATTCAGCACGGGATGTCATCATACGGTATGGTTCATGATTTTCTTTTGTGACCAGATCATCGATCAGGACACCGATATAAGCTTGTGAACGATCCAGCACAAAGGACTCTCTCCCTGATATCTGCATGACTGCATTTACACCGGCCATAAATCCCTGAACTGCGGCTTCTTCATATCCGGAACTGCCGTTAAATTGTCCCCCGCTGAACAGGCCTTTTATTTCTTTAAACTCTAAAGAGGGTTTTAACTGTCTCGAATTGATACAATCATATTCAATTGCATATGCATTTCTTACTATCTTTACCTTTTCCAGCCCAGGTACTGTTCGATACATAGCATACTGTACATCTTCCGGTAATGAACTCGACATACCAGCGAGATACATTTCATTTGTAAATAATCCTTCCGGTTCGATAAATACCTGATGACGATCTTTATCAGGAAATTTAACAACTTTATCTTCTATGGAAGGACAATACCTTGGACCGGTTCCTTCAATTGCACCAGAAAACAGTGGAGATCGTTCCAGATTATCACGAATAATCTGGTGAGTCTCTTTGTTTGTATATGCAAGCCAGCACGATACCTGTTCTTTTTGGATCGTATCAGGATCGGTTGAAAAAGAAAATGGTACAACTCTTTCATCACCAAACTGCTCTTCCATTTTTGAAAAGTCTATGCTGCATTTATCTACCCTGGCTGGTGTTCCGGTTTTAAAACGGTACATCTCAATGCCATTGGCTTTCAGTGAATCGGTCAGATGATTGGCTGCCTGTAAGCCGTTAGGACCGGTATAGTTACTGACATCACCATAGATACAACGTGACTTCAGGTAAGTGCCGGCAGCCAGTACTACAGCTTTGGCATGGTAAACAGCACCGGATACGGTTTTAACACCTTTAATGGTTTTATCTTCAACAATAATCTCTGATACTTCTGCCTGGCGAATGGTAAGATGATCGGTACTTTCCATAGTCATCCGCATCTGCCTGCTGTAATCTTGCTTATCGGCCTGGGCGCGAAGTGAATGAACTGCCGGGCCTTTTGACTGGTTCAGCATTTTAGACTGGATAAATGTTTTATCAATATTTTTGCCCATTTCACCGCCAAGAGCATCTAATTCACGAACCAGATGACCTTTTGAACTTCCGCCTATATTAGGGTTGCACGGCATTAATGCAATACTGTCTACACTGACAGTGAAACAGATCGTCTCCATTCCCAGTCTGGCACATGCCAGGGCAGCCTCACACCCTGCATGGCCGGCACCTACTACAACAACATCATAACATTCTTCAACATACGGCATTCCTTTAATTCCTTTCTATTTACCCATACAAAACTTACTGAAAATTTCATTTACCAGATCATCTTCCACCGATTCGCCAATAATCGTACCCAGTTGTTCATAAGCGTCCATCAGATCAATGGTCAGGAAGTCTTCGGGCATCTCATCTGCAATCCCCTGCTTTACCATCATAAGACTGGCCAGTGTATCTGTCAGCGCTGTTTTATGACGTACATTTGTGATCATAACTTCATCATTAAAATTAATCTCACCTTCATAGAACATATCCTTAATGGTCTGCTCCAGCAGTTCAATCCCGGTTTGTTCTTTTGCAGATACTGCAATAACCGGTTTATCTGTTCTGTTTTCCAATTCTTCAATTGTAATAACGGTTTTGAGATCTGTTTTATTCAGAATTACTACTGCTTTTCGGTTCTTGATCAGATCAATAATCAGTTCATCATTTTCATCCATTGGAAGAGATCCATCTACCACGTAAATAATCAAATCTGCTACATCTGCTGCACTCTTGGCCCGGGAAACCCCGATTTGTTCCACCACATCCTGAGTATCCCTGATTCCGGCTGTATCAATAATATTCAGGTTAATACCGTGGAGCCGGATCTGTTCTTCCAGAATATCTCTGGTCGTCCCGGCAATATCAGTCACAATTGCCCGTTCCTCACCAAGCAAAACATTTAATAATGAAGATTTACCGGCATTCGGCTTGCCCAGAATAACAGTCTTTATTCCTTCTGATATGACTTTTCCGTTATCTGCTGAAATAACCATCTTATCCACATCTTTTATCTTTTCATCGATCACTGTCAACAATACTTCGCTGTAGCCATCCAATGAAATATGTTCCGGATCATCCAGAGCTGATTCTATATAAGCAATATGATAGAGGATATCTTCCCGGATTTTTTTTATTTTTGTGGATAACATCCCGCCCAGCTGTCTTACAGAACTTTTCATTGCATAATCATTCTTGGAATGAATCATATCCATCACGGCTTCGGCCTGAGATAAATCAATTCTTCCATTTAAAAACGCACGCTTTGTATATTCCCCCGGTTCAGCCGGACGCGCTCCATATTTAATTACTGTCTCCAGTATTTTTTTCATAACCAGGATTCCACCGTGGCAGTCAATCTCCACCGTATCCTCTGTTGTATAACTATTAGGTCCCTTCATAACAATAACCAGGACTTCATCCAAGACCTCATCACCATCCTGAATCATACCATAATGAACGGTATGAGAAGGAACATCAGATAACTTCTTATCCTTTTTTTTACTTTTAAAAATCCTGTCAACGATTGAAATTGCTTCTTCACCACTTACTCTGACAATACCTATTCCCGACTGACTCATTCCTGTTGCGATAGCAGCTATCGTTTCTCTGGTCTTCCTGCTCTGCATCTTTCCCACCTCACTATAGGAAAGGGGTATCCGGTGGTAGTCATACTACTACCGGACACCCCCGCTTTCTAAACTTCCTTTTTAATCTCTGTTTCTACTTCTGGCTTTTCTTTTGGCCGGGACTGATATCTGTCCTTTTTGCCATTATATCCTTCACGTTTCAAAGAAACTACTACATGACGGTAAGGATCTTCCCCTTCACTTCTCGTCACAACATATCTGTCCCCCTGAAGTGTTGCATGAATAATTCTTCTTTCATAAGGATTCATTGGTTCTAAAGATACAGAACGTTTTGTTCTCTTTACTTTGTAAGAAATATTTTTAGCCAGAGTCTCAAGTGTTTCTTTTCTTCTCTCTCTGTAATTCTCTGTATCCAGCTTTACTCTTACATAACCTTCGGTCTCTTTATTAACTACAAGGCTGACCAGATACTGCATGGAATCAAGAGTTTGTCCTCTTTTACCAATTAAGATGCCCATATCATCACCGGACATTGAAATCTGAAGTTCACCTTCCGATGTATTAAACTGGGTATCAATCGTTACCTGCATTCCCATCGATGCAAAAATCTGATTTAAGAATTCTTTTGCTTTAGCCTGAACTGCAGCTTCATCTACTTTAGCAACTGTCTTTGCAGGTTTGGCAGCCTTTTCTGTTTTCTCAGAAGGTTTATCTGCCACTTTTTCATGTTTTTGCACTTCTTTTTTAGACTGCTCTGCTTTTTTCGCTTCCGCCTTCTTTGCCTCAGCCGCCTTCCTGGCTTCGGCTTTTTTAATTTCTTCTTTTCTGGCTTCCTCTTTGGCTAAATCAGCCTTTTCCTGCTCAGCCCTTTTCTCTGCCTGTTCTTCTTCTTCACTTTTCACTCTGGCACGAATCACACATGGCTTTACACCGAAGATTCCAAGCAGTCCTGGACTGCCCTTTTCTGTAACTTCATAATATAGGTGGTCACTGGTTGTCTGTAATTCAATTAATGCTTTAGTAATCGCTTCATCTAACGTCTTTGCAGAAATTGTAATCATATCCATAATGCCTCCTCCTATTTGTTGTGTTTATCATTGTATTTAGCAACCATATTAGCCTTTGAAGCAAGACTTCCCGGCTTTGCATTCTCATTATAATAATTAGTTGACTCTTTCACCTTCTCTATGTTCTTTTCCAACTTATCATGTTTTATCTTCTCTTCTTTTTCAGCAGCTGCCTGAATATTCTTTAAATTAGAAGATGCATTATGATTGATTTTCTGAGGCGGAAGTCCCTTTTTGGCACGCTTTTGGTTTGCTTTCTCCATGTTCTTGCGAACCATCTCATCCATATCAACACGATTCAGATAAGAGTTGACTCCAACCTGCTGAATAATCTGGAACACACTGCTGGCTACCCAGTAGATACCGATTGCCGCCGGGAATGTAAAGCAGAAAAATACCGACATTAAAGGCATCATGACATTCATCTGTTTCATCATATCAGCACCTGGTGCCTCAGAATTCTGATTCTGGTTAGCAGTCATCAGCTTTGTACTATACCATTGGCTAAGACCCGCTGCAATCGGAATCAGCCATGCCAGAGTTGGTGTAAATCCCTGCCATGGATTGGTAGCCAGATTAATTCCCAGGAAGGTATTCATATCTTCAATTACTTTAGCATTTTCAGCTATAACAGTCGATGCACTCTGGAAGGTATTCCCAAGCTCCGCCCAATGAGCTGGATTCAACTTGTAAAGAATATCAACCATCTTATTGCCAAGTGCCTCTCCAACCACGCCGGTCAGATCACCGATAGCATTCATACCAGTCAAAGCAATATTATGATCATTGGCAAACTGCACCAGACTGGAAGCTGCACCTTCAGTCAGGGCACTGGCATCACTGACGCTGCTGATGGCCTGAACAACATTCATATAATAAGCTTTCACGGAACTAACATAAGCCGGAATATTATAAATAACCCGATACAATGCGAACAAAATAGGCATCTGAATTACTAACTGCAGACATCCGCCGGTCATGGAAGTACCATACTTTTCATAAACCGCTTTTGTTTCGACATTCATTTTCATCATCGAATCATTATCATTTTTACCTTTATATTTATTCTGGATTGCCTGAATCTCAGGTTGCATAATAGCCATTAACTTTGATGATTTCTGCTGCTTAATCGTTAATGGAAACATTAAAAGCTTAACAACTAATGTAAACAAAATAATACAGATACCGATATTGAAAATTCCGATGGAACTGGTTACACGAAATAAAGCATCCATTATCCATCCCAGTATCTGGGCTACCGGCCCTAATATCATCCCCCCGGTTTTTGTCAAAACTAAGTAGTTCAATCTGTTACCTCCTCGTAATGAGTAATAAGTGTTACGGAACTGGATCATAACCGCCTTCTGCCCATGGATGACATCTTAGTATCCTTCTGACAGATAACCATAGTCCTTTCAGCACACCATACTTTTTAAGTGCCTCAATGGCGTATTGAGAACACGTAGGTGTGTAAATACAGTGAGTTCTAACTTTTAGCGGAGACAAAAACTTCTGATATCCCCTGATCAACAAGATTAATCCTTTTTTAATCATACCCTCACTTCAATTCTTTAACATGTTATGCAGTCCGCACAGGTGCATAAATGCACGATCAATAGTTTTGTATTCCGATTCTTTTGCGGCAGCCCGTGCCACGATAACGATGTCTAATCCTTCTTCCAAATCTTCTAAATGCAGCCGGAAACACTCCCGTAAGACTCTGGCCAGATGATGTCTTACCACACTGTTCCCCACCTTTTTACTGACAGAAATACCAATTCTGCTGCCATTCTGTCCGGTTCTTAATACGTACATTACCAGTTGTTTGTTTGCATAGGATTTTCCATTATTGTAAACCACCTGAAAATCCCGATTCTTCTTAATACTTGGAAAACGTTTCATTCATTCATCCTTACTCTTTCAGGAACAAAAAGATACAGTAGAGTATTTTCCTATCATACAAAAAAAGGTCACAATAAATTGTGACCTTGGTTCATTAAGCTGATAATTTAGCTCTACCCTTTGCTCTTCTCGCAGCTAATACTTTTCTTCCACCCGGAGTACTCATTCTAGCTCTGAAACCATGAACTTTAGATCTCTGTCTTTTCTTAGGCTGAAAAGTCATCTTCATGTCGCAGCACCTCCTCTTATAATAGCTTATCTTCAAATATGAATGTACATATTAAGACTATTTTAATTAAACATCTCCTCGATTATATAGAAAAAATAAGGGTTCGTCAAGCTTTTTCTTAAAAAAAGCAACAGCCAGAAAAGCCGTTCCCACAACATGTGTTGATTATTATCTTTATCACTATATTTAGTATTTTCTATATTAATATACTTTCAGCCGGATCAGCACTTTGCCTATTGCCGTAACTAATATCGCGGCTACAATTGCCTCTGGTACTCCGGAACCTGCTACAGTTGCCATTACCAGTCCAAATACTGCATCAATCGCAGTATTTTTCACGGCAGCATATTGCCCGGCCAGCAGCACATAAATACTTCCCATTACAAAGACTGTATTAGTCATGGAACCGATAAATCCTGTAAGTGGTAATGCTGCCCATTGATTTACCTTAAACTTCTTCAATAAGATCCACGCCCATCCTGCGATAACCCCGATCATAATTCTGCAGCCTACTGATATCCAGACTGCCTTGAAAGCTCCTGGTATCCCGGTCATACTCATAAATGGGGAAAAAGCAAATGATAATAAAGTGGGCGCCGTGGTATTGCTGATAATCGAACAAATACCAAAGATTCCTCCCAGAATCGCTCCTGCCAGCGGACCCAGTATTATTGCTCCGATAATGACAGGAATATGGACAGTTGTTGCCTTAACGATCGGCAGCGGAATCATTCCTAATGGAGTATTCGCCAAAAGGATAACAATTGCCGCCATAAGTGCAACACTGGTCAGCCAACGGGTGTCTTTTTTTCGCTTATTCAATTTTCTTTCCTCCTGCTACTGTTCTTTTCAAAGATACAATGCATATTATCATTAAGATACAAAACCATTGTATAAAATCCTGTTTTTCTTGTCAATACGAATTATGGCACTATTTGTTAATTAACATAAAGTTATCCCCATATTGTGGATAACTTTGTTGATAACTGTATGGATAACTATATGGATAACTTCTGGATAACTCTTTATTTTTTCTATTTTCATTGAAAAAAAAGGGGTTTTGGTATAGAATAGAGTTTAGATTGGGTTAATATGCATATCCACAACGACAAATCATTAGGAGACAGATACTATGTTGGAAACACTGAAAGAAAAATGGGATGATATTTTAATATATTTGAAAGAAGAACACGAAATCTCGGATGTTTCTTTCACTACCTGGCTTCTTCCGCTAAAAGTACATTCTGTAAACGATAATGTAGTAAACATCATCGTACCAGATGCTAATTTTCTTGGTTACATCAAGAAAAAATACAGTTTTTTACTAAAGTTTGCAATTGAAGAAATCACCGGTATCAGATGTGAATTAGAATTTGTCGTTAGAGATCAGTTAAAAGAAGAACCAGCCAAATCTAACCATCTGATCAAGAACAATCAAAATTCCGTAAGTCAGATTGCCCTGCAGAATGCCAACTTAAATCCAAAATATACATTCGATACCTTTGTCGTAGGAGCCAACAACAACTTGGCGCATGCTGCTTCACTGGCAGTTGCGGAGTCGCCGGGTGACATTTATAACCCATTATTTATCTATGGCGGCGTTGGATTGGGGAAAACCCACCTGATGCATTCCGTTGCCAGCTTTATATTAAAAAATAACCCTAAGTCCAAGATTTTATACGTAACTTCCGAAAAATTCACAAACGAGCTGATTGATGCAATCAGAAACAAAAACAATATCTCGACTACTGAATTCCGCGAAAAGTACCGTACCAATGATGTCCTTCTGATCGATGATATTCAGTTCATTATCGGTAAAGAAAGTACTCAGGAAGAATTCTTCCATACATTCAATGCTCTGCATGAATCAAAGAAACAGATCATTATTTCATCCGATAAGCCACCAAAAGAGATTGAAACGCTCGAAGAACGTCTCCGCTCCCGCTTCGAATGGGGCCTGACTGTCGATATCCAGTCGCCCGACTACGAGACCCGGATGGCTATCCTTCGTAAGAAAGAGGAACTGGAAGGCTATAATATCGATAATGAAGTAATCAAATATATAGCCAGTAACATCAAATCAAATATCCGGGAACTGGAAGGTGCCTTAACCAAAATCGTAGCCCTCTCCAAACTGGACAATAATAAAGAGATTAATATCGCGCTGGCTGAAGAAGCGCTGAAAGATATTATCTCACCAAGCGATCCCAAAGAGATCACTCCTGCGTTCGTTATTCAAGTCGTTGCTGATCACTTTAACCTGACAACCCTTGATATTACTTCACAGAAACGAACCAAAGATGTTGTGTATCCAAGGCAGATTGTCATGTATTTATGCCGCAATATTATGGGAACCCCTCTCCAGACCGTTGGCAAATGCCTGGGCGGACGGGATCATACCACGATTATACACGGTTCTGACAAGATTGCATCAGACTTAAATAACAACCCTACTCTTCAGAATACAATTGATATCTTAAAGAAAAAAATCGTACCTCAATAAGTTATACACATTTTCTTGTGGATATCATGTTGATTTTCTGTGGGTAACTTGCGAATCATTATGAACCACAAATCACCACTTTTTAGCGTTGTGGACAAGTTGATAATTATCTTAAAGTTGAGGATAAGTTTTCAACATATTTATAAACATATGGAAAACCTTTAACAATAAAGGGAAAAACCACTTTTACACAAACCCACAGCCCCTACTACTATTACTACGAAATTTATCTATATATTTATCTATAATGTGTGAACCGCAGACAGAAAGGAATTTATCAACATGAAGCTTACATTTCAAAAAGATTCGTTATTAGATGGCATCAATATTGTAGCAAAAGCTATTCCTTCCAAGACAACCATGTCAATCCTCGAATGTATCCTGATTGATGCCAGTGCCAGTGAGATAAAACTGACCGGCAATGATATGGAATTAGGAATCGAGACTAAAGTTAACGGTGAGATCCTCGAACGAGGTAAAATTGCCCTGGAAGCCAAGTTATTTAACGAAATTATCCGCAAATTACCGGAAGGAGAATCCAAGGTTACCATCACATCGGATGAACGCTTTAATACTATTATTGAATGTGAAAATTCAGTATTTAATATACAGGGCCGCGATGGAGAAGAGTTTTCCTATCTCCCTTATATCGAAAGAGACCAGTATATCTGTTTGTCTCAATTTACATTAAAAGAAGTAATTCGTCAGACAATTTTTTCGATTTCACCAAATGACAGCAATAAGATGATGGCCGGAGAACTGCTGGAAGTAAAAGATGATATTCTGAAGATGGTATCTCTGGACGGACATCGTATTTCAATCCGTAATATTAAGTTAAAAGACCATTACGATAACGTAAAAGTAATTGTTCCAGGTAAAACCCTGTCAGAAATAAGCAAGATCCTGAGCGGCGACAATGAAAAAGAAGTACTGATCTATTTCAGCCGCAACCATATTCTGTTTGAGTTTGAAGATACGATCGTGGTATCCCGTTTGATAGAAGGAGATTATTTCAATATCGATCATATGCTTTCAAGCGATTATGAAACACGTGTCAAAGTAAACAAACGTGATTTTATGGATAACATTGACAGATCAATGATTCTGATCCGTGACAGTGACAGAAAACCAATTATCCTCAATGTTGAAGACAGCAATGTTAACATGAAAGTAAAATCTGCCTTTGGATCTATGAATGCCGATGTAATGGCACATAAAAAAGGCAAAGATATCATGATTGCATTCAATCCCAAGTTTTTGATTGATGCATTAAAAGTTATTGATGATGAAGAGGTAGAGCTTTATATGATGACTCCAAAATCCCCGTGTTTCATCAAGGATGAAGACAACTCTTATATTTATCTTATTTTACCTGTTAACTTTATTGCTGAAAATTAAAGGATTAAGGATGTAAAAAAATGGAAATAATAAAACTGAGAGATGATTATATCAAACTGGGCCAGGCACTGAAAGCTGCCGGCCTGGTAGGATCCGGTGTCGACGCGAAATTTGTGATTGAAGATGGCCTGGTATCAGTAAATGGAACTGTTGAATACCAGCGTGGCAAAAAACTTCGCGCCGGTGATGAAGTGGTATATAACGGAGAGACAATCAAAATAACATTATGATTATTGAATCATTGGAATTAAAAAATTACCGCAATTATGATCATCTACATATAGACTTCAGTCCGGGGACGAACATTATGTACGGCAATAATGCTCAGGGGAAGACCAATATCCTCGAGTCTATCTATGTATGCTGTACCACCAAATCGCATCGGGGAAGCAAGGACCGGGAAATGATTCATTTTCATGAAGACGAATCCCACATCAAGCTGAACCTCAGGAAAAATAATGTTCCTTACCGGATTGATATGCATTTGAAAAAGAATAAACCAAAAGGGGTAGCTATAAATGGCGTACCGATTCGTAAAGCGAGTGAATTATTTGGAGTTGTAAATGTGGTGTTTTTTTCTCCGGAGGATTTAAATCTGATTAAAAACGGCCCTTCCGACAGAAGAAAGTTTGTTGATATGGAGTTATGTCAACTAAATAAACTGTACGTTCATTCGCTGGTATCTTATAACAGGATTCTTTTGCAGCGGAATAAACTGCTCAAAGAGATATGTTTCAAACCGGAATATGAGGAAACTCTTGATATCTGGGATATGCAGCTGGTTCAGTACGGCAAAGAGATCATCAACTACCGCCGTGATTTTATTGAAAAATTAAATAACATAATATCAGATATTCATTTCAATCTGTCAGGACAGAAAGAACATTTAAAGATCGTCTATGATCCTGATGTTTCAAGTGAACAGATGGAAGCAGAAGTGAGAAGAAGCCGGCCGCAGGATTTAAAACAAAAGACAACGTTAATCGGCCCTCATCGTGATGATATTGGATTTTTTATTGATGGAATTGATATTCGCAGGTTTGGATCTCAGGGACAGCAGCGTACGGCCGCACTTTCTCTGAAATTAGCAGAAATAGAACTGGTCAGGCAAATAGTCAAAGACTATCCGGTTCTGCTTCTCGACGATGTGCTGTCTGAACTGGACGGCAATCGGCAGAATCATTTATTATCAGCAATTAATCATATTCAAACCATGATTACCTGTACGGGTTTGGAAGATTTTGTAAATAACCGTTTTCAGATTGATCAGCTGTTTCATGTTGTAGATGGTACGGTCAGTGATGAAAATGAAACAAGGAAATTTTAGGAGGAAATAAAATGAGTGCAGAATATGGAGCAGACCAGATCCAGATCCTTGAGGGACTGGAAGCTGTCAGAAAAAGGCCTGGTATGTATATTGGAAGTACATCGGCTAGAGGACTTCATCATTTGGTCTACGAAATTGTAGACAACGCAGTTGATGAAGCGCTTGCCGGTTATTGCGATACCATCAAGGTTCTTATCAATAAAGATAATTCTATTACTGTTATTGATGATGGCCGCGGAATACCGGTCGGTATCCAGAAAAAAGCCGGAATACCGGCCGTTGAAGTTGTCTTTACGATTCTCCACGCCGGCGGAAAATTTGGCGGCGGGGGATACAAGGTATCCGGTGGACTTCACGGTGTAGGTGCTTCGGTTGTTAATGCACTTTCCAATTGGCTGGAAGTCAGAATTTATCAGGACGGAAAGATCTATCAACAGCGATATGAGCGCGGCAAAGTTATGTATCCGCTTAAAGTGGTCGGCGAATGCCCGGCTGATAAGCACGGTACGGAAGTTCATTTTCATCCTGATGCCGATATTTTTGAAGAAACGGTTTATGACTATGATACATTAAAAGTCAGACTAAGAGAAACTGCTTTTCTGACTAAGAATTTAAAGATAACTCTTAGTGATGACAGAGATGACAAAAAAGAAAAGACATTCCACTATGAAGGTGGAATTAAAGAATTTGTCACTTATCTGAATCGCGGAAAAGAGTCTTTATATAACCACGTGATTTACTGTGAAGGTACGAAGGACGGTGTTTATGTTGAAGTTTCCATGCAGCATAATGATTCCTATACAGAAAATCTCTACAGTTTTGTAAACAACATTAATACTCCTGAAGGAGGAACTCATCTGGCCGGTTTTAAAAGTGCACTGACAAAAACATTAAATGATTATGCCAGAAAGAATAAATTGCTGCGCGACAGTGAGACAAACTTAAGTGGTGAAGATATCCGCGAGGGTCTGACTGCAATTATCAGTGTAAAGATTGAAGAACCACAGTTTGAAGGACAGACAAAGCAAAAGCTTGGCAACAGTGAAGCCAGAGGTGCTGTTGATAATATTGTATCAGAACAGTTTACTTATTTTCTGGAGCAGAATCCTGTTGTGGCAAAGGGTATCTGTGAAAAATCCATCCTGGCCCAGCGTGCCCGTGCAGCAGCACGAAAAGCCCGGGATTTAACCAGAAGAAAAACAGCACTGGAAGGTATGGCCTTACCAGGGAAGCTGGCTGACTGTTCTAATAAAGATCCTGAAAAATGCGAAATCTACATCGTCGAAGGAGATTCTGCAGGTGGATCGGCCAAGACCGCACGCTCCAGAGATACTCAGGCAATTCTTCCGCTGCGGGGAAAGATTTTGAATGTTGAAAAAGCAAGGCTTGATAAGATTTATGCCAATGCTGAAATAAGAGCAATGATTACTGCATTCGGTACCGGTATCCATGATGATTTTGATGTTTCCAGACTTCGCTATCATAAGATTATCATTATGACTGATGCGGATGTCGATGGTGCCCATATCAGTACTTTGCTGCTGACCTTTTTATACCGGTTTATGCCGCAGCTGATCAAACAAGGATATGTATACCTGGCTCAGCCGCCGTTATATAAACTGGAAAAGAACAGAAAAGTATGGTATGCCTATAGTGATGAAGAACTGAATCAGATTCTGACGGAAGTAGGCCGTGACAATAATAATAAAATCCAGCGTTACAAAGGTCTGGGTGAAATGGATGCAGATCAGCTTTGGGAAACAACGATGGATCCGGAGCGCCGTATTTTACTGCGTGTTAATATGGATGATGATGTTGCTTCCGAATTGGATTTAACGTTTACAACCTTGATGGGTGATCAGGTAGAACCGAGACGTGAATTTATCGAGGCAAATGCAAAATATGTACAGAATCTGGATATTTAGCCAGTAATTCACGTTTAAAGGAGAAATTGTATGGAACCTAATATTTTTGATAAAATTCAGGATATTGATCTACAGAAAACAATGGAAAAATCGTACATTGATTATGCCATGAGTGTTATTGTATCTCGTGCCCTTCCTGATGTAAGAGATGGTTTGAAGCCAGTACAGCGAAGAGTGTTATATTCAATGATCGAACTGAACAATGGGCCCGATAAACCTCACCGTAAATGTGCCCGTATCGTCGGTGATACCATGGGTAAATACCATCCTCACGGAGACAGTTCCATCTACGGCGCGCTGGTCAATATGGCCCAGCCATGGACGACCCGCTATCCGCTGGTAGACGGACATGGTAACTTTGGATCTGTCGATGGTGACGGTGCTGCTGCCATGCGTTATACGGAAGCACGTTTAAGTAAAATATCCATGGAAATGCTGGCTGATATCAATAAAGATACCGTTGATTTTGCGCCGAACTTTGATGAAACAGAAAAAGAACCGGTAGTACTTCCGGCTCGTTATCCGAATCTTTTAGTTAACGGAACTTCCGGTATTGCAGTAGGTATGGCGACCAATATTCCGCCTCATAATCTACGCGAAGTAATTGGTGCAGTTTTAAAAATTATTGACAACCAGGTAGAAGAAGACCGTGAGACGACGATTGAAGAGGTCATGGAAATCATCAAAGGACCTGATTTCCCGACTGGAGCTACAATCCTGGGAAAAGCCGGAATCGAAGAAGCATACCGGACCGGCCGCGGCAAGATCCGTGTTCGCGCGGTGTCCGATATTGAGACAATGGCCAATGGCAAAAGCCGTATCATTGTCACTGAACTTCCATACATGGTAAATAAGGCCCGGCTGATTGAGAAGATTGCCGACCTTGTTAAAGAGAAAAGAGTTGATGGAATTACCGACCTGCGTGATGAGTCAAACCGCGATGGGATGAGAATTGTAATCGAACTTCGCCGTGATGTAAATGCAAATATTATTTTAAATCAGTTATTAAAACATACCCAGCTCCAGGATACCTTTGGTGTTATAATGCTGGCACTGGTTAATAACGAGCCAAAAGTATTAAATATTCTTGATACACTGAAGTATTATTTACTGCATCAGGAAGAGGTCGTTACCAGAAGAACAAAATATGATCTCAACAAAGCAGAAGAAAGAGCTCATATTTTAAAGGGATTACTCATTGCTCTTGATAACATCGATGAAGTAATTAAGATTATCCGTGGTTCCGAAAATGTCCAGACAGCCAAGCTGCAGTTAATGGAGCGTTTTGCTTTAAGTGATGTTCAATCTCAGGCAATTGTTGATATGCGTCTGCGTGCTCTGACCGGATTGGAAAGAGGAAAGCTGGAGAATGAATATAACGAACTAATGGTAAAAATCGAAGAATTAAAAGCAATTCTCGCTGATAAGAAAAAGCTTCTTGGGGTAATTAAAGAGGAGATATCCGTTGTATCCGCCAAATATGGAGATGATCGTAAGACTGCAATTGGATATGACATCTATGATATGACTATGGAAGATCTGATTCCGGATGAGGATACTGTCATTGCGATGACAAATCTTGGTTATATCAAGAGAATGTCTCCGGATAATTTCCAAAGCCAGAATCGTGGCGGAAAAGGTATAAAGGGAATGCAGACAATCGAAGAAGATTATATCGAAGATCTGTTTATGACTACATCCCATCATTATGTCATGTTCTTTACCAATACCGGCCGTGTATATCGTATGAAAGCATATATGATTCCGGAAGCAGGCAGAACTGCAAGAGGAACGGCAATCGTAAACCTGATCCAGCTGATGCCGGGTGAAAAGATCACTGCGGTTATACCGGTAAAGGAATACAGTGAAGATAAATATTTGTTTATGGCTACAAAAGATGGTATGGTTAAAAAGACACCGCTGAATGACTATATGAATGTTCGTAAAAATGGTTTGCAGGCGATAGTTCTTCGTGAAAATGATGAGCTGATCGAAGTAAAATCAACGGATAATACAAAAGATATTTTCCTTGTAACCAAAAAAGGGCAGTGTATCAGATTCCATGAGACCGATGTTCGTATCACCGGCCGTGTATCAATTGGTGTTATAGGTATGAAACTCAATTCTGATGATGAAGTAATAGGAATGCAGATGGATAGCCAGGGCGATAATCTTCTTGTGATTTCTGAAAATGGTATGGGTAAATGTACACCAATTGATGAGTTTTCTCCGCAAAATCGTGGAGGAAAGGGTGTCAGATGTTATAAAATTGTGGATAAGACCGGTGATCTGGTAGGTGCAAAACTGGTTCATGACGATCGTGACATTATGCTGATTACTACCGGCGGTATTATTATCCGCTTATCTGTTACCGATATTTCCATAATCGGTAGAAATACCTCCGGAGTAAAGTTGATGAATATCGATAAAAACTCTGATATCAAGGTAGCCAGCATTGCCAAAGTCCGCACCAGCAGCAATGAAAACGAAGCAGAAGAATCAGGGGAACTGGATGAGGAGATTTCCGGTGAAAACGATTAATACAAAAGATATTATTAAAGCTGTAAAAGAAATGTGTATTGAAGCCAATCATTATCTTTCACCAGATATGACAGCGCGATTTGAAGCTGCAGTTGACAATGAAGAATCCCCGCTCGGCAAGCTGGTTCTGAAACAACTGCAGGAGAATCTTAAAATAGCCGGTGAAGATATGATTCCAATCTGCCAGGATACAGGTATGGCAGTTATATTTGCAAAAATAGGTCAGGACGTCCACATCGAAGGTGGACGTCTTGCTGACGCTATTAATCAGGGTGTTCGTGAGGGCTACGCAGACGGATATCTCAGAAAATCAGTAGTGGAAGATCCGATTTTCCGGGTTAACACAAAAGATAATACTCCGGCTGTGATCCATTATGAAATGGTTGAAGGAGATCAGCTTGATCTTGTTCTTGCTCCGAAAGGCTTCGGCAGTGAAAATATGAGCCGTGTTTTTATGCTGAAACCTGCTGATGGGATTGACGGTGTAAAAGAAGCAATCTTAACAGCGGTTTGCGATGCCGGCCCCAATGCCTGTCCGCCGATGGTAGTTGGTGTCGGGATTGGCGGTACTTTTGAAAAATGTGCCATGATGGCAAAGTATGCACTGACAAGAGATCTGAATCAATCATCACCGGTACCATATGTTAGTGAACTGGAAGAAGAAATGCTGGATAAGATTAACAGATCGGGTATCGGACCGGGTGGCCTGGGCGGAACTGTTACCGCACTGGCTGTTAATATTGAAACATATCCGACCCATATTGCGGGTTTGCCGGTAGCTGTTAATATCTGCTGTCATGTCAATCGTCATGCTCATCGAGTATTGTAGGCGCTGGGGCGTACTTGAGTCAGGAGGCAAATAATGAACAGGAAAATGAAAGTACCGTTCCATAAAGAAAAGGCACAGGAGCTAAAGGCCGGAGATTATGTATACTTAACCGGAACGATCTATACGGCTAGAGATGCAGCACACAAAAGAATGCAGGAGACGCTGGATCAGAATAAACCATTACCTTTCGATATCAAAGAAAATATTATCTATTATATGGGGCCTTCTCCTGCCAGGGATGGAAGGCCGATTGGTTCTGCCGGCCCGACAACAGCCAGCCGGATGGATAAATATACGCCCGCACTCCTGGATCTGGGCATGGGTGCGATGATTGGAAAAGGAAAACGCAGTCAGGCTGTAATAGATGCAGTTATACGAAATCAATCCGTATATTTTGCTGCAGTCGGCGGCGCCGGTGCGTTGTTATCAAAATGTATTGTTTCATCAGAAATAATTGCATATGAAGATCTTGGCACAGAAGCTATTCGTAAATTAGAAGTAATCGATTTTCCCGTCATTGTTGTAATTGATTGTGAAGGTAATAATCTTTATGAAACTGCGATAAAGGAGTATGCGCGTTGATACGGATTACATATATGGTATTTAAATGTTTCTTTCGTGTACCGGTCTGGCTTTATAATATCTGGAAACTGGGCCGTCCGGATGATAATCATACAGAACAGGAACGTTATGATTATCTCAGGAATGTAGTTAAAAATGTAAACAGAGCTGGTAAAGTAGAAGTATCTGTATTTGGTCAGGAAAATATACCTGCTGAAAACGGATTTATTCTGTTTCCCAATCATCAGGGACTTTATGATATGCTGGCGCTCATTGACTCCTGCCCAAATCCGGTCGGTGTTGTAATTAAGAAAGAAGCATCAAAAATATTCCTGGTTAAACAGGTCGTTGAATTATTGCATGGAATACCGATGGATCGTAATGACCTACGTTCTTCTTTGCAGATAATTAAACAGATGAGCAAAGAAGTAACAGAAGGAAGAAACTATATTATATTTGCAGAAGGAACCAGGAGCAGAGATGGAAATCGTATTCTGGAATTTAAAAGCGGAACATTTAAAAGTGCCATTAATGCAAAGTGTCCAATCGTACCGGTTGCATTGATTGACAGCTTCCGTCCCTTTGATATTGTTTCAATAAAGAGAGAAAAGGTTCAGGTACATTACCTGGAACCATTATACCCGGATCAATATGTAGGGTTAAAGTCAAAAGAAATTGCATATCTTGTGCATAATAAAATTCAAGAAAAAATTGATGAAAATATGTGTGTCAACCGTTTTTGAAAATGTCCTAAAAATTTTAAAACATTAGCACCAGCTATAGCTGGTGCATTTCTATGAGCTTAAGAGGTTTCGTTTTTTGTGTTATGATACTTGTTTTATCGCGCCTTCAGGGCAGTAAATGT
>JBOFYZ010000052.1:0-13895 GCA_051654925.1 Lachnospiraceae bacterium
TACTGCCCTGAAGGCGCGATAAAACAAGTATCATAACACAAAAAACGAAACCTCTTAAGCTCATAGAAATGCACCAGCTATAGCTGGTGCTAATGTTTTAAAATTTTTAGGACATTTTCAAAAACGGTTGACAGAAAAACAAGCATTTCTTCCATTATTTAGTCGAGAAAAGCCGATACAAGTCAATAAAACAGCAGATTCATAAATTCCACAATTTATTTTGTTTTTCTATAAAAACCTTGACAAACAACAATGAATAAAGTATATTAATCACATGGATGTTAGCACTCTACATTAAGGAGTGCTAACAAGATGGAAAGGAAGGGGGCCCAGGATGGAACTGGATGATCGGAAAATAGTTATATTGAAGGCAATCATCAAAACCTATCTGGAGTCCGGAGAGCCGGTTGGGTCCAGAACCATTTCAAAATATACAGATTTAAAATTAAGTTCTGCAACCATTCGTAATGAGATGTCAGATCTGGAGGATATGGGTTATATCTTCCAGCCTCATACTTCAGCCGGGAGAATTCCTTCTGACCAGGGGTATCGCTTCTACGTCGATCAGATTATGAGGGAAAAGGAACAGGAAGTGACCGAGATCAAGGAGCTGATGATTCAGCGCGTCGACCGGGTTGAACTGGTTCTGAAGAAACTGGCGAAGCTGCTGGCGGCAGATACCAATTATGCAACTATGATCAGCGGTCCGCAATATAATCAGAACAAACTCAAGTTTATCCAGTTGTCACAGATGGAATTAAGGAAATTACTAGTTGTTATTGTTGTTGAAGGCAATCTTATTAAAAACACGGTGGTAGAACTGGAAGAAGAAGTGACTGCGGATGAAATCCTGAATCTCAATATCATGCTCAACAGCAGCCTGAATGGGCTGTCTCTTGAAGAGATTAATCTGGGCATGATCAGCAGGCTGAAAGAGCAGGCCGGTGTTCACAGTAAAGTGGTTGATCTGGTACTGAATGAGGTTGCTGAAGCGATCAAGGTAGATGAGGATGATTTACAGATCTATACCAGTGGTGCAACAAACATATTCAAATATCCTGAACTCAGCGATGGAGTCAAAGCAAGTCAGCTGCTGCAGACGCTGGAACAAAAAGAAATGCTTCAGGAATTGATTACCGAAGTTAACAATTCTGAAGAAGATACAGGAATCCAGGTCTATATCGGGAATGAATCTCCAATCCAGGCGATGAAAGATTGCAGCGTGGTAACTGCAAATTATGAATTAGGTGAGGGGATCCGTGGTACGATAGGTATTATCGGTCCGAAGCGTATGGACTATGAGAAGGTCTTAAGTACGCTGAAAAACCTCATGAAGCAGCTGGATGCCACATTTAAAAACGAGGAAAGGTGAACAAAGTATGACCCAGAAAAACAAGACAGAAGAAACAAATGTTTCGCAGGAACACTTGGAGGAAGTAGATACAGAGCAGGAAACAGTCCCGACAGATGAGACAGAAGAAACACCTGGAGATTCCAAAGATGCTCAGATCGATGATCTGAAAGACAGACTCTCCAGACAAATGGCCGAGTTTGATAATTTCCGCAAGCGGACAGAGAAAGAAAAATCAGCGATGTATGAGATCGGTGCCCGGGATTTTATTGAAAAGATTCTCCCGGTACTGGATAATTTTGAACGAGGCTTAACCTCTATGCCGGAGGATGCAAAAGGCAGTGCCTTTGCCGAAGGTATAGAGATGATATATAAGCAATTTGTGAAAACATTGGAAGATACCGGTGTGGAAGCAATTGAAGCACTGGGACAGCAGTTTGACCCAAATCTGCACAACGCAGTTTTGCATGTGGAAGATGATTCTTTTGCAGAGAATGAAATCACTCAGGAAATGCAGAAGGGTTATAAGTATCGTGGTACTGTAATCAGACACAGTATGGTCCAGGTGGCAAATTAAACAATATTTTGAATAAATATCAGGAGGAAAAACTATGAGCAAGATTATTGGTATTGACTTAGGTACAACAAACAGCTGTGTAGCTGTTATGGAAGGCGGTAAACCGGTTGTAATCCCGAACCAGGAAGGTTCCCGGACGACTCCTTCAATCGTGGCATTTACGAAGACCGGTGAAAGACTGGTTGGTGAGCCGGCTAAACGTCAAGCGGTAACTAATGCAGATCGTACGATTTCGTCGATTAAAAGACATATCGGTACTGACTATAAAGTAAGTGTTGACGGAAAGAGCTACACTCCTCAGGAGATTTCTGCAATGATTCTGCAGAAACTGAAAGCAGATGCAGAAGCCTATCTTGGTGAGACTGTCAGCGAAGCGGTTATTACCGTTCCCGCATATTTTAATGATGCACAGCGCCAGGCAACCAAGGATGCCGGAAAGATTGCCGGCCTTGATGTAAAACGTATCATCAACGAGCCGACCGCAGCAGCGCTGGCCTATGGTCTTGACAACGAAGGTGAGCAGAAGATCATGGTATACGATCTGGGCGGCGGTACCTTCGACGTATCAGCAATTGAGATTGGTGATGGTGTTATTGAAGTACTGTCAACCAATGGTGATACCCGTCTGGGCGGAGATGATTTCGATAACCGTATCAGCCAGTGGCTGGTAGATGAATTTAAAAAGGCTGAGGGTGTTGATCTGTCTGGTGACAAGATGGCAATGCAGCGTTTAAAAGAAGCAGCTGAGAAGGCTAAGAAAGAATTGTCTACAGCAACAACAACCAACATTAATCTTCCATTTATTACTGCTACGGCAGAAGGACCGAAACATCTGGATACCAACCTGACCCGGGCTAAATTTGATGAACTGACCCATGACCTGGTTGAGCGTACTGCACTCCCGGTACAGAATGCCCTGAAAGACGGTGGTCTGACTGCCAATGAACTGGGTAAAGTATTGCTGGTAGGTGGATCTACCCGTATGATCGCAGCTCAGGATAAAGTAAAGCAGCTGACCGGTAGTGAACCAAGCAAGTCCCTGAATCCGGATGAATGTGTGGCAATCGGTGCAGCAATCCAGGGTGGCAAGCTGGCCGGCGATGCAGGTGCAGGCGATATTCTGCTGCTGGATGTTACCCCGCTTTCCCTGTCCATCGAGACAATGGGCGGAGTAGCAACAAAACTGATCGAAAGAAATACCACGATCCCGACCAAGAAGAGCCAGGTGTTCTCTACCGCAGCAGATAACCAGACTGCAGTAGATATTCATGTAGTCCAGGGCGAGCGTGAATTTGCCCGCGACAACAAGACCCTCGGCCAGTTCCGTCTGGATGGAATTCCGCCGGCAAGAAGAGGCGTTCCTCAGATTGAAGTAACCTTCGATATCGATGCCAATGGTATCGTAAATGTATCTGCCAAAGATCTGGGAACTGGTAAGGAACAGCATATTACCATTACTTCCGGCTCAAATATGTCTGATTCTGATATCGAAAAAGCGATCAAAGAAGCGACTGAATTTGAAGCACAGGATAAGAAGAAAAAAGAAGCAATTGATGCGAGAAACGATGCTGATTCCATGATATTCCAGACTGAGAAGGCAATAGAAGAAGTGGGTGACAAGATCGATGCCAATGACAAAGCAGCAGTTGAGGCTGATCTGGCAGCGCTGAAAGAAGCGATTAACCGTGCTCCGATCGATGATATGACTGAGGCGCAGGTGGAGGATATCAAAGCCGGCAAAGAAAAACTGATGACCAGTGCACAGCAGTTGTTTGCCAAGGTTTATGAAGCTGCCCAGGGAGCCCAGGGGGACGGTCCTGATATGGGATCTGCAGCAGATGCCGGTGCTGGCGCCGGAGATGATGTAATTGACGGAGACTTCAAGGAAGTATAATCTGAAAGGTAAAGGATCATGGCAGAGAGTAAAAGAGATTATTATGAAGTCCTGGGCGTAGCCAAAGATGCAGACGACGCCGCGTTAAAAAAAGCATATCGGTCATTAGCCAAACAGTATCACCCGGATAGTAATCCGGGTGATACTGAGGCTGAAAAAAAGTTTAAAGAAGCTTCCGAAGCATATAGTGTTCTTAGCGACGTGGAAAAGAGAAGGCAGTATGACCAGCTTGGTCACGCTGCTTTTGAAGGTGGCGCCGGCGGCGGATTCGGAGGCTTTGATTTCTCCGGTGACATGGGCGATATTTTCGGCGACATTTTCGGTGATATCTTCGGCGGCGGCAGGAGAAGCAGTGCTCAGTACAACGGTCCGATGCGCGGTGCCAATGTCAGAACCGCAATTCGTATCACGTTTGATGAAGCAGTATTTGGATGTGATAAGGAAATTGAAATTAATTTCAAAGAGGAATGTGGCAAATGTCATGGCAACGGTGCGAAAGCCGGTACCTCTCCTGAGACCTGTCCGAAATGTAACGGAAAAGGTAAAGTTATGTATACCCAGCAGTCGTTTTTCGGACAAGTGCAGAACATACAGACTTGCCCGGACTGTGGTGGTAAAGGAAAGATTATCCGTGAGAAATGTCCGGATTGTTACGGCAGCGGGTATATTACCAAAAAGAAGAAATTCAAAGTGTCCATTCCGGCTGGTATTGACAATGAACAGAGTGTTCGTTGTGCCGGCGGCGGTGAACCGGGTACTAATGGCGGCGAACGCGGCGATCTGCTTGTAGAAGCAGTAGTATCCCAGCATCCGGTCTTTAAACGTCAGGATACCAGCATTTATTCAACGGTTCCGGTGCCATTCGCATTGGCTGCGCTCGGCGGGCCGATCCGGATTAAAACTGTGGATGGTGAAGTAGAATATGAAGTAAAGGCAGGAACCCAGACCGACACAAAAGTTCGCTTGAGAGGAAAAGGGGTTCCAACACTGCGGAACCGAAACATTCGCGGCGATCATTTTGTCACGCTTGTGGTTCAGGTACCTGAACGGCTGACTGAGGCCCAGAAGGAAGCCCTGCGTCATTTTGATGCGGTCATGAAGGGTGAAACTGAGATCAGCGGAGAGAAGCCTAAGAAGAAAGGTTTGTTTAAATAAAACATTATATTAAAAACACCAGGTCAGATGACCTGGTGTTTTTTTGGTTGCAACCCTATTTTTTAAGGTTCTTGCGAAAATCGCTTCTGACTTCCAATCTCCTGTGCCGCGTGTGTGATAGAGTGTAATGCATCAAGGATTTCGTTTACTTGATAGGTTTCTTCGCTGCATATTTGATTGTCCGTCGAAAGTCCTTTTCATCCGTTCATTAAGTTAATGCAGAGAATATTAATTTTATTGCAAAAGTTTTAAATAAATTTTCTAATTTTTAAAAATCAAGCCAAGATTGCTCGTCAGATATCAATTTTGAGAAAATACGGCTCTGATCCTGGGGGGATTTTGCCTGATGATATTTGAATAGCATATCGCCGCTGCCAGCTTCGCCCAGTATCTCAATCTTGCCGCTGACATGGCTCATAACATAGCGGATGCATTTGCCCTGACCGTTCTGCATCTGCTTGGCTTCTTCGACAATCTGGTATCCTTGTCGAAGGGGAACCTGAAAATGATTGCCGACGCCTGATACGGGGCGGCATTGGAACAGATAGTAGGGAACAATACCGATCCGGGTGAGGCCTTTGAACAGTCTGCCGAGTGTGTGACTATTGCCATTCACGCCTTTCAGGAGTACGGTCTGGTTTTTGATAATGATTCCGGCATCCAGTAAAGCCTGAATCGCTTTTTGTGATTCTGTTGTCAGTTCATTGGGATGATTGAATTGTGTTACGACATAAATGGTTTTTTTGCGGGCGTAGGATTTTAGCAATGTCAGAAGTTCAGGGTCGTGATAAATTCTAGAGGGAAGAACGACGGGGGTTCTTGTCCCAAAACGGATCAAATCAAGATGTTCGATATCGGAAAAGAGTTCCAGATAATGTTCGATGGTTACATTGCTGTTTAAGAAAGCGTCGCCGCCGGATATCAGGACATTGCTGATTTCTGGGTGGGAACGGATATAGGCAGCCATTTCGTTAATATTTTCAGCGGTCTCATCATCAGAAATACCGACCAGCCGCTTACGGAAGCAGTGACGGCAGTACATGGCACATCGGTGAGTTGAAAGGATCAGAGCGGTCTGGCTGTACTTGTGCTGAAGGCCGGGCAGGACCGTGTTGGTAGATTCCCCGCTGCTGTCAAAAGTACCGGTCATGTCATTTTCTTCCGGGGCGGGAATGCACATGCGCCTGATCGGGTCTTCGGGATCATCCCATCGAATCAGGGAGAGATAGTACTGGGGGGCAGTCATGGGAAACCGTGTCAGAATGGCATTCATCTGTTCGGTCTGAGTACGGGTCAGCGGCAGATATGCTGCCAGCTCTTCGGCAGTAGTAACGTTAGACTTTAAGCTGTGTTTCCAATCCAAAGAATCACCTCTTTCTTCAATAATAATCCCAGTATAACAAACGCAGAAAAAAGATTTATGAACAAAATATAAATAATAAATAAACAATATCTTATATAGAAAATTCTAATAACTATTTATAAGTACATATGATAGAAAAATAAAAAAAGTGCATTACTTCATTAAAATTTTCACAAGCAGATTGAGATGAACGGTAAGGAATAAAACGGATTTTGCCGAGAAAATTTATCAAATAAAGTTGAATTGTTTTTTTGCAAAAACATATTTCCTGCAAGGGTTTTACAGTTTGTCTATTTTTTAACATGATCTGAGATAAAATGGCAGGTAATTTTAACCATTTCTACCATAAAATAACTATAATACTGTATACAATGTTTAAAAAATAATTGTATACAAGGTTTTGATATGTTATACTGTACAAGATGACAAACTGATAGAATTTGTCAATAGAGTCATGAAAACGTATAGAAAGAGGGTAAAGGTAGATGGGATTGGCTACATTTAAAGGCGGCATTCATCCTTTCGAAGGAAAAGGGCTGTCTGAAAACAAGCCGGTACAGATCCTGATGCCGAAAGGGGATATGGTATATCCGATGTCCCAGCACATTGGCGCGCCGGCTGCTCCACTGGTAGCAAAAGGCGACAGGGTCCTGGCAGGTCAGAAGATCGGAGAAGCAAGTGGCTTCATCTCTGCAAATGTAATCTGTTCCGTATCGGGAACAGTGAAAGCAATTGAACCCAGAAGGGTAGCGAACGGTGCTATGGTTAACTCCATCATCGTCCAAAATGATGGACAGTATGAGACGATCGAAGGAATGGGGGCCGATCGGGATCCGGCATCCCTTTCCAGACAGGAGATTCGTGATATTGTTAAGGAAGCAGGTATTGTCGGGCTGGGAGGAGCCGGATTCCCCACCCATGTAAAACTTACGCCCAAGGATGAGAGCGCAATCGAGTACATACTGGTGAATGGTGCGGAATGTGAACCATATCTGACATCCGATTACCGCATGATGCTGGAGGAGCCAGAGAAAATCATCGGCGGACTGAAGGTTATTTTGCAGCTGTTTGACAATGCCAAAGGCGTAATTGGTATCGAAAATAATAAACCGGAAGCGATTACAAAACTGACTGAGATGGTTAAGGATGAACCTAGAATTGAAATTTGTCCATTGATGACCAAATATCCGCAGGGAGGAGAGCGTTCCCTGATTAATGCAGTTACCGGAAGAAAAGTGAATTCTTCTATGCTGCCGGCAGATGTGGGATGTATTGTTGACAATATTGATACGGTTATCGCCGTGTATATGGCAGTATGTGAGACCACTCCGCTGATGCGCCGCATTGTAACGGTAACCGGCGATGCAATCACGAACTCGCAGAACTATCATGTAAAGATCGGCACAAACTTCCAGGAACTGGTTGATGCAGCCGGTGGTTTTAAAACAGAACCGGAAAAGTTGATTGCCGGCGGCCCGATGATGGGGATGGCATTATTTTCTCTGGATATTCCGGTGACCAAGACCTGCTCGGCACTGACCTGCTTTGCCAGGGATGAGGTTGCGGTCATCGACCCGTCACCATGTATCCGGTGTGGTAAATGCGTTGGTGTGTGTCCCAGCAACATTGTTCCGGTGATGATGATGAAAGCGGCACTGAAAAATGACAGTGCTAAATTCGAGAAACTAAATGGTATGGAATGCATGGAGTGCGGCAGCTGTACATTCGTATGCCCGGCTAAACGGCCGTTGACCCAGGCATTTAAAGAGATGAGAAAAACGGTTATGGCAAACCGCAGAAAGAAAGCGTAGGAGGGGAGCAGAAAATGAGTAGATTATTAAATGTGTCATCATCCCCGCACGTAAGGAGCAAAGATACCACTCAGAATATTATGCTGGATGTGGTGATTGCAATGCTTCCGGCGACTGCGTATGGTGTGTTTCAATTCGGGTTTCATGCGCTGCTGGTTATTCTGGCGACAGTTGCAGCCTGTGTTTTAAGTGAATATGTCTACAAGAAAATCATGAAGATGCCGAATTCAACGGCAGATCTGAGTGCGGTAGTAACCGGAATGATTCTGGCGCTTAATATGCCGGCTGATATTCCACTCTGGATTGCGATGCTGGGCGGTGTTTTTGCAATTATTATTGTTAAGCAGTTGTATGGCGGACTGGGACAGAACTTTATGAACCCGGCGCTGGCAGCAAGATGTTTCCTGCTGATCTCATTTGGTAAAACAATGTCCAGCTTTACTCTGGACGGCTGGACCGGAGCAACCCCGCTGGCGGCAATGCGTGCAGGCGAGACAGTAGATCTGACGGCAATGTTTATCGGTAAGATTCCAGGTACGATCGGTGAAGTATCCGTGATTGCTCTTTTAATTGGAGCGGCTTATCTGCTTGTAAAGAAAGTAATCAGCATCCGGATTCCGGCAGCCTACATATTAACAACAGCAGTTTTTGTGTTTATTTTCGGTGATCACAGTCTGTACCAGGCAGCGGCCCATGTCTGCGGCGGTGGTCTGATCTTCGGTGCCTTTTTTATGGCAACCGACTACGTCACCAGTCCGATTACCCCAAAAGGACAGATTGTTTTTGGAATTCTGATGGGTATCCTGACGGGACTGTTCCGTTTACAGGGCGGATCTGCAGAAGGTGTATCTTATGCTATTATTATCAGCAACCTGCTGGTACCTTTGATTGAGAAATTTACACTTCCTAAGGCATTTGGAAAGGAGGGTAAACGACCATGAGTAAAGGCGGATTTATGAAGGATGCCCTGATTTTGTGTGTGATTACCTTAATTGCAGGAGCATTACTCGGCGGTGTGTATGAGATTACCAAAGAACCGATTGCATTAGCGAATCAGCAGGCTGAGGGCAATGCCTATATACTGGTTCTGCCGGAAGCAAAATCATTTGGTGATGAAGATATGACAGCAATTCTGGAGCAGGCCAATGGTGAGATTGCCAGTCTTGGATATGGCAATGTACTGGTTGATGAATGTGCAGCCGGTCTGGATAAAAGTGGCAGTGTGGTTGGCTATGTAGTAACTGCGACGACAAAAGACGGATACGGCGGTGCGATTACCGCATCGGTCGGGATCGATCTGCAGGGGAATATCCAGGGAATCGAATTCCTGACCATTAACGAGACCGTCGGTTTTGGTATGGTAGCCAAAGAGGATCCGGAATGGAAGGCACAATATTATAATAAAGACATTGATGTATTTGTGATGACTAAAAACGGCGCAGCAGCAGCGGATGAGATTGACGCGATCAGCGGTGCGACCATTACATCCAATGCAGTCAACGGTGCAGTAAATGCGGCAGTTTATTTTGCAAATAACTGCCTGACACAGTAGGAGGTGGGAAGAAATGAAAAGCTATATCGAACGTTTATATAACGGTATAATCAAAGAGAACCCAACCTTTGTCCTGATGTTAGGTATGTGTCCGACGCTGGCAGTAACGACCACGGCGATCAACGGTCTGGGCATGGGTCTGTCAACAACGGTGGTATTGGTATTCTCGAACCTGATTATTTCACTATTAAGAAAAATCATTCCGGATCGTGTCAGGATTCCGGCATACATCGTAATCGTAGCTTCACTGGTTACCATTGTACAGCTGTTATTACAGGCATTTATTCCGGCATTGTACAACTCACTGGGTATTTTCATCCCGCTGATTGTAGTAAACTGTATTATTTTAGGTCGTGCTGAAGCATATGCAGCGAAGAACGGCCCGATGAATTCTCTGTTTGATGGTCTTGGAATGGGACTCGGTTTTACCGTGGGTCTGACCTTTATTGCGATCTTTCGTGAAATACTGGGAGCCGGATCAATCTTTGGGTTGGAATTCATCCCGCAAAGCTACCATATCACAATCTTCGTATTACCGCCGGGAGCGTTCTTTGTCCTGGCAATGCTGACGGCCCTGCAGAACAAGTTTAAGGCACCATCGGCAACCAATGGTTCGGCACCAAAAGAGTCCTTTGCATGCGGCGGCGGCTGTATGGGCTGTACGGCATCCTGTATGTCAGCAGAACCGGCTAAGAAAGAAGAATAGGAGGAGCAGATAAATGAGAGAACTGATTTTAGTAATTATTGGCGCTGCTCTGGTAAATAACATTATTCTGAGCCAGTTCCAGGGGCTCTGTCCGTTCCTTGGAGTATCCAAGAAGGTAGACACATCCCTGGGAATGGGAGGAGCGGTTATTTTCGTTATTACGCTTTCTTCCATTGTAACCAGTGTTATTTATGCATTTGTACTGGTGCCGCTTCAGGTGGAATATCTTCAGACGATTGCTTTTATTCTTGTTATCGCAGCGCTGGTACAGTTTGTGGAAATGTTTTTAAAGAAGAGTATGCCGTCTTTGTATCAGTCATTGGGAGTATTTCTGCCGCTGATCACGACAAACTGTGCGGTACTTGGGTCGGCACTGACCAATGTACAGAAAGAGTATAATATTTTACTCAGTGTGGCAAACGGTTTTGGTACGGCAGTTGGTTTTACAATCGCAATTGTATTGCTGGCAAGTATTCGTGAAAGTATGGAAGACAATGATATCCCCTATAATTTCCAGGGTTCCCCCATCGTGTTGATTACCTCCGGTCTGATGGCAATTGCATTTATGGGATTCTCCGGATTGATTAAATAAGGAGGCAGCGTAAGAATGAATATAACGGGTCTGCTTCTGGCTGGTGGTATCATCGGTGCGATCGGTATTATTATCGGAGTACTGCTGGGGATTGCCAGTGAGAAGTTTAAAGTAGAAGTTGATGAAAAAGAAATTCTGGTACGTGACGAACTGCCGGGGAATAACTGCGGCGGATGCGGCTATGCGGGCTGTGACGGTCTGGCGGCGGCTATTGCTGCCGGTGAGGCTTCGGCAAATGCCTGTCCTGTCGGCGGTCCTGATGTTGCCGACAAAATTGCAGCAATTATGGGAATCGAAAGTGGTTCCACAGACAAAAAAGTCGCTTATGTAAAATGTAAAGGAACCTGTGAAAAGACGACACAGCAGTATCATTACTATGGAATCAGCGACTGCAGCAAGATAGCGGTTGTTCCAGGTGCCGGTGAAAAAGCATGTGCCTATGGTTGTATGGGATATGGCTCTTGTGTAAAAGCCTGTAACTTTGATGCGATCCATGTTGTCGATGGTGTCGCAGTCGTAGATAAAGAGAAGTGCGTTGCCTGCGGCAAATGTGTCACAGCATGCCCGAACCAGCTGGTAGAACTGGTACCGTATAAGGCCAAATACCTGGTTCAGTGTGCTTCTCATGACAAGGGCAAAGATGTCAAGGCAAAATGTGCGAACGGATGTATCGGATGCACGCTTTGTACGAAGCAGTGTCCGTTTGAAGCGATTGCAATGGATAATAATGTTGCGGTGATCGATTATTCCAAGTGTAAGAATTGTGGAAAATGTGCCGGGAAGTGTCCGGCGAAAATCATCTGTTAGATGGGTGAGGAGAAAAGGGGCTGTTGTGCTAACAATGTCAATAAGTTAAGCAACTATCCAGTTTAATTCCAGAGTAGTGCATGTAGATTACATGTGCTGCTCTTTTTTTAAGTTGAACTTGTTACACAATTTACCTCGGATAAGGATAAAAATAATAGGTAATAATTACCAAAAAAATAGTTGGGATTAGTGTTTACAGCAGTCGCTTCTCATGATATACTCGTCTAACTGTGAGTGTTAAATGATTAACATAAAATTACAAAGGTGTGGCATATGAAGAAGATTATGATTGTTGGAGCAGGGTATTCGGGAATACTGACTGCAAAGAAGCTTGAAAAGAAGTTAAGGAAGAAACATAAGAATTCAGAGTATGAAATAACGCTTATTGACAAAAGACCTTTTCATACCATGCTTACAGAGCTTCATGAGGTGGCGGCATGGCGTGTGGAAGAAGACAGTATCAAAATTGATCTGAATCAGGTGTTTGCCGGTAGAAAAGTGAATGTAGTTCTTGATCAGGTTAACAGCATTGACTATGAGGCGAAGAAAATTCATGGGGAAGCCGGGGATTATGATTTTGACTATATGGTCTTGGCCAGCGGTTCGAAACCAACATTCTTTGGTGTAGAAGGAGCGAAGGAGCATTCTTTTACTCTTTGGTCCTATGAAGATGCAGTAATCTTACGTGAACATATTGTTCAGAAGTTTAGAGATGCCGCCTGCTGTACGGATTTGGAAACGAAAAAGCGAATGCTGAACTTTTATGTAGTGGGGGCTGGTTTTACTGGTGTGGAAATGGCTGGAGAGTTAGCGGAGTTAGTGCCGATTCTGTGCGAACGTTTCCATATTGACAGAAAAATGGTTACCATAGTAAATATTGATGCCATGGATAAGGTTTGTGCTGTTCTGCCTGATAAATTATCTTCGAAGGTTCAGAAGAGACTAGAAAAGATGGGCGTAGAAGTCCGTTTGAAAAGTCAGATCTGCGGTGTCGGCAAAAACTATATAACATGCAAGACAAATGATAAATCAGAGCAGTTTCCTGCAGATACTGTAATCTGGACAGCTGGTATTGAAGGGGCTGATATTGCAGCTTCCTCTAAGGAAATTGGTGATGCTGGCCGTGGTAGAATTCAGACAGATGAATATCTTCGTTCGGATAAACATAAAAACGTATATATTGCTGGAGATAATATTTTCTACGTACCCGAAGGAGAACAGCGACCTGTTCCTCAAATGGTAGAAAACGCTGAAGCCAGTGCAGATACGGTCGCCCACAATCTGGTTTGTGAGCTTACTGGCAAGGGTGAAATGGAAAAATATGCACCTAAATTTCATGGTGTAATGGTCTGTGTAGGCGGAAGATACGGAGTTGCCAATGTGGGATTACCAAACAAAATGTTTGCACTGCCGTCTTTCCTTGCCATGTTTACGAAGCACTTTATTAATATTATTTATTTCGCACAGGTTCTTGGCTGGAATAAAATATTCTCATATTTGAAACATGAATTCTTTACCATTAGAAACAGCAGGAGCTTTGTCGGAGGACATTTTTCCAACCGTTCACCCAGCTTTGTGCTGGTACCTTTAAGAATCTTTCTGGGTGCTATATGGATCCATGAAGGTGTGGTGAAGATTGGAGAAGGCTGGCTTTCCAGTCCTAAACTTGAAGGGTTCTTTCATGGAGCAAATCAGTTTTATCAAAGTATTCTGTATCCGGGATCTACCACTACTGATGTGGCCAGTGCAGCATCAGCGGTAGCTGATGTGGTTAGTTCAGCCTCTAATGCCGGGGCGGATGCAGTTGCCCAGGCTGGGCAGTTATTGGGCTATCTGGATATCCTCGGATGGATCAAATTTATCTTTGTTAAGGGATCAGAATATGCATTCAAGATTGAAATTCCTGCGATGGACTGGATTATAAATCAATTTGTACTGCCTCTTGAAGGCATGCAAATGGTCTTCCAGATAGTCATTGTTATTTCAGAGATACTAATCGGGCTGGCGCTCATTGGCGGTTTGTTTACAACGGCAGCGGCGGGATACTCTCTTATACTTCAGGCTATGTTCCTGACCTCGACAGGACT
>JBOFYZ010000053.1:0-34331 GCA_051654925.1 Lachnospiraceae bacterium
CAGCAGGGATTGTCCCTGGGGGAGCATCCCGCATACGCTGTAGATCTTGGATACCTCCAGCTTTTCTTCATAGGTCAGCGGCGGCATAATGGTCGGAATCCGACCCGCAATCATGCTCTTCCCGCTGCCGGCCGGGCCAATATAGAGAATATTATGCTGACCGGCTACCGCAACCTCTGTTGCCCGCCGCAGCAGCTTCTGTCCGTTTACATCGCGGTAGTCTGATTTATAATGGCTCCGCAGCCGTTCTTTCCGGCTGACCGGCGGTTGTGGAGTCAGCGTATCCGGATGATTCAAACCATCAATCAGTTCCTTTAACGTCGAAACTGCATAGATGGAAATGCCATCTATCGCAGTCCCCTCACAGATATTTTTATGGGACAGAAAACAGCGTCTGATACCGGCCTGCTGAAATGCTGATACAAGTGACAGAACGCCATGTACCGACTTCACAGTACCATCCAGTCCCAGTTCTCCGATAAATGCACTGTCCCTGATCAGATCTTCTCTCACCAGCCCATATGCCGCCATAATTGCCACAGCTATCGGCAGGTCAAAAGCCGTCCCCTGTTTTCTGATATTGGCGGGTGATACATTCACTGTTATTTTCATCGGTGAAAGCCGGAAGCCGGAATTCTTCACGGCAGTGCGAACCCGCTCCTGTGCCTCTCTTACCTCTGAGGCCAGATATCCAACCAGGTGCAGTCCAGGTAATCCGGGGCCGACATCCGCTTCCACCAAAACCAGGTATCCATCAATTCCCTGGATACCTCCACTATTTACTTTCTGAAACAAAGATAACTCCTTTCCTAACCAGTGGTTACTTGACATATTTCTTTCTTTCACGGAAAACGTACGAGCTGTACATGAGAAATTCCTAGAATAGTAAAGATATCTTTACTATAGCGGATTCTCAAAAAATGTCAATAGAAGTTATTGAAACTCTGTCATAAAGGGACGAAAACGCAGCGGCAGCATGTTCATCTGGCAGCCCGGATTGCGCCGCTCTTTAATCGCAATGGATTCACAAAATGACTTCCATAATATTTCATATTCATTTTCATCGGTGGCTTTCTGCAACCGACTCTGCCATTCGCCTGAATCCGCCTGTACCATCACCCAGCCGTCACCGGCCTGATGAACAGCCGCTTTCTTCCGATTGCAATCATACAGAATCCAGTTCTCACCGGATAAGCGGTCAGCAAAATGATTCGCCAGTAAAACCGTGAGATCATTCTTCGGCCCGATCTTGCCAAGCAGAATACCTTCCTCCATCTGAGAAAAACGTGTAAATCCCTGCATATGGCTGAATTCCATACCAAGATTGCGGTTCATCCGGAAAATCTCAAATACTGCCGGAACCTGAAGCATATCAATAATTCTGGAACCAACATGAAACGCATAGATTAAAAAGCGGTAAATCATGTCCGCACGATCTGCATCCTGAGACAGGGCTGCCTTAAACACCATCTCATAGATATCCTCCGTAAGCTTTGACCTGATGCTGCTGACCACTTTAGCCGCCTTCTCCTCGCTGCGTTCAACCTGGCGGTAATCGCAAAACAGCTCCCGGTTGCAGCCTTCCGGCTCCAGCCTTACATTCGCATGTCCCAAACGACTCATCCAGGCATCATAAATACCGCTCCAGATATCATCTACCTGTTCCCCACATACAAATACTGTCATAGTTCCTCCTACAATGTGCCTGACACAACCGACTGACGATCTTCCATCGTCACCGGCGCGGTAATCTTGTAATCATCAAACAGACTGATCTGACGGTAGCTGTCATGGTTCTCAATATCCCACACCTTCCGGTGCTCCACCCCGACCAGCTGACTGGTGATATAGTTCTCATCGAGTCGAAATGGCTGCATGGTTTTACCGGAACAGGTGATAAAATAAACCGCCCGCTTCAAGACCACCCCCAGCTTCTTCAGATCAGGAAAATCAAGAATCCCCTGCTTTCGTGCTGCAACTATCCGCCGCGCCGACTTCACACCCAGTCCCGGAACCTTTAAAAGGGTATAGTATTCGGCCTTATTGACCTCGACCGGAAACAGTTCCAGATGCCGCAGCGCCCAGTCACACTTGGGATCCAGCAGGACATTAAAATTCGGGCGATCCTCCGACAACAGTTCCTCCGCCTGAAATCCATAAAAACGCAGCAGCCAGTCCGCCTGATATAAGCGATGCTCCCGCAGCAGCGGCGGTCCGCCCGGCAGTGCCGGAAGATCGCTGTCATCGTTAACTCGGACAAATGCCGAATAAAATACCCGCTTTAAATCAAACTTTTGATACAAAGCCTCCGCCACTCTGACCATTTGATAATCATTCTCCGGAGTTGCGCCTACAATCATCTGGGTGCTCTGTCCTGCCGGTACAAAATTGCGCTGCCCAGGGCGATCTTTCGGTACCCACACATTACGGCCCGGATGCTTCGGCGAATTGCTCATCCCGTAAGAAGCCAGCCGGCGGATCCTGCCACCATCTTCCAGATAGCGCTGATTCTGCGACGCAATTCCCCGCTGTACCTGTCGCATCGGTACCAGAATCTTCTCCCTGGTCTTCCCCGGCGCCAGGGTCCGCAGTCCTTCAGCTGTCGGCAATTCCAGATTCACACTCATCCGGTCCGCCAGAAACCCCACCTTTTCAATCAGCTCCGGACTCGCTCCCGGAATCGCCTTCACATGGATATACCCATTAAAGTGATGCTCCACCCGCAGCTTATATAAAGTCTGATAAATCAGCTCCATCGTATAGTCAGCCGTATGCAGAACCCCCGAGCTCAGAAACAGTCCCTCAATATAATTGCGCCGGTAAAACTCCATCGTCAGCGTACAGACTTCATCCGGTGTAAAAGCCGTCCGCACCACATCATTCGACCGTCGGTTCACACAATACTTGCAGTCATAAATACACTGGTTGGTAAACAATATCTTAAGCAGCGAAATACAGCGTCCGTCCGCCGAGAAACTATGACAGATCCCCGCCGCCACCGTATTCCCCATACCGCCCTTCTTACCCTTGCGATCCACCCCGCTGCTGGTACAGGCAACATCAAACTTCGCCGCATCCGATAATATCCGCAGCTTCTCCTGCACGCTCATAGCCTCCTGAATCAACATCCGCCACACCTCCAAAATCCAAACCCGAACATTTGTTTTGTTTTTATTTTACCACACTCACATCATCAACGCAAGCACTTTAGCAAACATATGTTCGTTTTTTTCAGCACAGTCAATCCGCAGGGAGAACATTATAATAGCAGCCGGCAACTGTCTGAGTGAAACGAGTTTGCGGCTGCTATTATGCAGTTAGTTTATTATTAAATTTTAGAAGCTCTTATTCCCGTACTTCCTAATCCAGGTAACTCCGGATATATTTGGGTGTCCGGTAATTCCACGTAGATATCCGGATCCCGCTCTTCGTGCTTGCTGCATGTACAATCTGGCCATTCCCGATATACATGGCTACGTGATTTACCACACCGCTCTTATTGGTATAATAAATCAGATCACCCGGCTTCATATCACTTGATTTAATTGATTGTCCTGTTTTAGCCTGTTCTCTGGATGTACGCGGCAGGCTGACACCGGCAGAATTTCGGAGTACATATTGAACAAACCCCGAACAATCCGCACCGGTATTTGGATTGGTCCCGCCCCATACGTAACGGTTGCCAACAAACTGCAGCGCATAATTTACTACCTTGCTCCGGGCAGACGCCTGCTGATTTGCCCGTTCTTCCAACGGTGAGAATTTGATCGCCTCAGCCAGAGCATACCGCACCTCTATATTATTCTCACGGGTCGCAATAAAAGCTTTATTCTCTCCCGACTCCTCATCACCACTGTCCAGTTCGATCTGTACCCAGCCATCCAGCTGCTCCACAACCGAATAGCGGTCTTCCTTTGATATCTGGGTCCAGATGCTGGATTCAGTCGATGGTTCGGAACGAACATTTAACTTATCGGTATTGACAATTGCCATCAGGGATGCCGCCTCCAGCGCCAGCTCCCTGGCTTCCTGACCGGTTGCCACATACTGGCTTTCAGCAGTGATATATCCGGTAATGGAACCGGATTTAATCTTATACCAGCCATCCAGAGTCTCCAAAATCTCTCCGGCAGCACGACTGGGGAACTTACCGATTACATTCTCCATTCCTTTGTTCTCAGGCGAACTCCGGAGATTTAGATAACCGTCAACTTTTGAAATAACCAGATTGTCATACTGATTCAGCGCCATCGCCCGCAGATCAAGCTTACGAGCCTCATTCATGGCATACGTTACAGTAACAAATTCTGATGAAATATAACCTTCAGCAATACGTACCCAGCCTTCGCTCTCTTCTGCCACCTCATACCGTTCATTGATCAGGGCCTGTCCCAGTACATTGGAAGGATCAATCACCGGCTCCTGGCGGATATTTAATTTCTCGGTATTTACAATTGCCATTTTGGCCACATACTGCAGTGCTTCTGCTTTAGCTTCATCACCTGTCAGGACATACTGGCTGTGGATATATCCCTCAATTCCACCGGAACTGATATGATACCAGTCGCCTTCAGTACCCAGAATCTCACAGACACTGTTCTGCTGCAGCTTACCGATAATCTTGCCACTCTCGCCCACTGTTTCACGGACATTCAGGTAACCGGACACCTGCGCCAGACCGAGATTGGAATAAGCGTCCACAACCGCCTGCTTCTCTTCCGCCTCTCGCTGTGCTTCAATTTCTTCCGCCGACATTGTCGTCTCCGGTTCTGACTCTTCTATATTGCGTGCCGCAGCAGCAGGTGTCTCCCCTTCTGCCGAAGTCTGCTGATTGGTGTTTCTTCCGGCAAATATCACTGCCCCCACAACTACAACTGCTGCCGCAAGTCCGGCCAGTATATATGGTAAACGGGGCCGCTTATTACGTTTCTTTCTCACCCGGTTAAGTATCTGAACATAATCTTTTTCTTCTGCCATAACGATTCTCCTTTACAACATAAAACTCGTCTGTTAGTATAGCATAAATCAGGCTCAGATTCAACCTAGAAAAAGGCACCATAACGGCACAGTAACCATCGATAACAGTGTCGATAAAACGACACATTTTGTCGCAAACACCTCATCTTTTCCATATTTGGCAGCCATTACCGCAGTAACACTGGCCGCCGGCATACCAGACAGAACAACTGAAACCCCGGCCACAAAACCATCTACACGAAACACATAGCATCCCAGAAAAACCAGCAGCGGGACCAGAAACAGACGAACCATGGTATAGTATGCCACCTGCCTGTCCACCAACTGTCTCACTGGTATCTCCGCCAGGATCGTCCCCACCAGAATCATCGCCAGACCGGTATTTGCATCCGCTACCTTCTCAATCGTCAGATTAAGAAACCCGGGCAGCTGCAGCTGCGATATCATCAAACCAAAGCCAATCACCACCGAAACAATACAGGGATGCGTCATAATCTTTTTAATCAGCTTCTTCCTGTCCGGCGCTTCCGTAAAATAAGTAAGTCCCACCGACCACATAAAAATCCGCTGCGGTATCACATAAACAGAAGCATACAAAAGCCCTTCCAGACCAAAGACCCCCTCCGCAATAGGATTCCCTAAAATCCCCGCATTAGAACAGATTGTCGCATACTGCAGCACCCTCTTCCTGCCGTCAGGAAACCAATTATACAATACCATCCCCAGCAGATAAGTCCCGATCTGGATCGCTATTGCCACCACAATAACCACCATACAGTTTCTCAGTATCTGACCATCAAATTGCATCTGAAACGATTTCAAAATACTCGCCGGCAGCGTCACCTGAATCACCAGATCCGTCAAAAACCCCCTGCTATCCCTCTTCACCAAACCAATCCTGGCCAGTATTAAACCCAATATCATCAAACAAAACAACATCCCCTGCATCTCAAACAATCCCGAAAAATCTGTCATATCATCAACCGTCCTCATTCCATTTCTGCCAGTTAATGATAATACGAAATCCCCCTCCCGTCAAGATCAGAAAACCAGGCGACGAAGCGTGGAAGTCATGTATCTGTTTTCGCATCAAAAACGCGTCTGCAAAACGACGGCGTAGTGGATCCCTACGACTTGCTTCGCAGACGCGTTTAATTCCTTAACCTGATTACACAGACAAATCTTCCCCGTTCGTCTGAATCACCTTCCGATACCAGTCAAATGATTTTTTCTTATACCGTTTCCCGGTACCATTCCCCTGATCATCCAGATCCACATAGATAAAGCCATACCGTTTGCTCATCTCTCCGGTCGATGCGCTGACCAGATCGATACAGCCCCATGAGGTATACCCCATCACATCGACTCCATCCAGATCCACAGCATCTTTCATTGCCTGAATATGTTTGCTCATATATTCGATCCGGTAGTCGTCCTCTACATAATTGTTCTCATCCAGTTCATCTCTTGCGCCGAGACCATTTTCCACGATAAACAGAGGCTTCTGGTAGCGGTCATACAGCGTATTCAAAGTAATGCGCAATCCCAGAGGATCGATCTGCCATCCCCACTGGCTGGACTCCAGATGCGGATTTTTGATACTTGCAAAGATGTTTCCAGAGACGGTATCGAGTACGTTCGGATCACAACTCTGACATCTGGAAGCATAATAGGAAAGCGATATGAAATCAACCGTATACTTCTTTAAGATGTCCAGATCCCCCGCCTCCATCGTCAGCTCAATATTGTCCCGTTTAAACTGCTTCCAGGCATACGATGGATATTCTCCCCTGGACTGCACATCAATAAATAAGTAGTTCTCCCGGTCACTCTGCATCGATGCCCATACATCTCCCGGATGGCAGGTATATGGATAATACTGCCCGGCTGCCAGCATACAGCCCACCTGATTCCCGCTGTCTGTCTCATGCGCCAGTTTTGTTGCCAGGGCACTGGCAATCAGCTCATGATGTGCTGCCTGATATTTTATCTGGGCTTGATTTTCACCCTCTTCAAAGTAGAGTCCGGCTGCCATAAAAGGAGCATGCAGGATCATATTAACCTCATTAAAGGTCAGCCAATATTTCACCAGCCCTTTATAGCGGGTAAAAATCACCTGGCAGTAATTGAGGAAGAAATCAACCATCCGGCGATTCTTCCATCCGCCATACTCCTCAATCAAGTGCATCGGACAATCGAAGTGGATAATGGTAACCAGTGGTTCGATGCCATACTTATGGCATTCCCGGAATAAATCCTCATAAAACTTCAATCCCTCTTCATTTGGTTCCTGCTCATCTCCCTTCGGGAAAATACGGCTCCAGGAAATTGACAGCCGGTAGGTCTTAAACCCCATCTCACCAAACATCCGGATATCCTCTTTGTAATGATGAAACATATCAATGGCCTTTTGCGCCGGATAATAATGTTCTTCATCAAAATCAAACATTTTCATTTTCCCTGCCATAACCGGGAAACGGTCTTTGCCGTGCGGAACCACATCCACATTGGCCAGTCCTCTGCCGCCTTCATTATATCCGCCTTCACACTGATTGGCTGCGGTCGCACCACCCCATAAAAAATTCTCACAAAATCCCATACTTCTACATCCTTTCTAATGCTTTTCAACTGACATCAGGTTACTGCCCATGGCAACACGGTCACCGGCCTGTATACTCAATACATCTTCACTGCTCATATTGCTGATTAATACAGGTGTTACCAGGGAATACCCTTCTGATTTGATATAATCCATGTCAAATTCCAGCAATACCTGACCTTTTTTGATCTTATCTCCGGCCTCGGCCTTGGCAATAAAGCCCTTTCCTTCCAGCATGGTCGTATCCATGCCGACATGAATCAGTACTTCCAGACCACTGTCGGTAGTAATTCCCAGTGCATGTCTGGTATGGAACAGGGCTGACAAAACTCCGTCAGCCGGGGCTGTTACCACCCCTTTGGCCGGTTCAATAGCAACTCCTTGTCCCAGTGCGCCACTGGCAAAGGCAGCATCTTCCAGCTGATCCAGCGGAATGATCCGGCCTTCGATCGGTGCCTCAAGCTGAATGCTTTGCCGGGTCGTAATAACTGTCTCTTTTACTTCCTGCTCCTGCTCAGAATCATCCTTCCAGAAGAAGAATGTCAGCAAAAATCCCACCAGCGCAGATACCACAATACCGATAAAGGCATAGAGCATACCACTGGCATCGTTATTGACCGTATCAATGAAATTGACCAGACCAAAGACACCCAGACCACCCATCACATACGCTTTCGTCTTCAGACCAACAATAATACCGCCACCGATGGCTCCACCAATCATGGAATAGATAAATGGCTTTTTCTTTGGAAGCGTAATACCATAAATAGCCGGTTCCGTTACCCCGCAGATTCCGGAGATAATCGCCGGAAGACAGAGTTCTTTGGTCTTTTTATTTTTTAATTTAAAGTACATTGCTGCTACTACTGCCGTTTGTGCGAAACTGGCCCCAAAAGAACCGGCAAGGATGGTATCATACCCGTACATCCCCAGGTTAATCATCGCAAGCGGTATGATACTCCAGTGCAGGCCGAAGATAACCAGTACCTGCCAGAAGAACCCGACCAAAACGCCCATCAGGACGGAAGAGAATGCATAAAGGACTTTAAATCCTGCCCCCAGCAACGCTGTTGCCATAGTCGTAATCGGACCAATAACCAGAAAACCGACAATCAGTGATACCAGCATAACCACCAGTGGAACAAAAAATGTCTGAATAACTTCGGGTATATATTTTTTAGCCAGCTTCTGTACATGGCTGGCCAGCCATACTACCAGGATAATCGGTACTACGCTGCTGACATAATCATTGGTGATCCATGGAATCCCCAAAATCTTAAGGTAATAGGGACTTTCCAATATGGTACCACCAAATAGTATCCCCAATGGCTCCGCTACACTGACAGCTCCCGCCTGGATCGCCGGATAACAAAGAGCTGCACCCAGGGATATCCCGATAAATTTGTCTACTTTAAACTTCGCTGCAGCCGTATAACCAATCACGACCGGAATAAAGTAGAACAAAGCATCGCCAATCGCATTCAGCATCAGATACATGCCGTCTGTATTCGTATACCATCCAAGAAAGATAAACAGCGCGTTCAGTCCTTTTAAGATACCGCCTGCACACAGCGGTCCCAAAAACGGCTGGAAACATCCGCTGATAATATCAATCAGGGTGTTAAACCATGATTTTTTAACTTCAACCACTTCACCATTGCCAATATTGGCAACCTGACATACCTCTTCATATACCGCCGAAACATGATTACCAATCACGACCTGATACTGGCCGCCGCTTTTCATAACGGTAACAACACCCTTACTCTCATTTAAAACTTTATCATTCGCTCTGCTCTCATCTTTTAACTGAAAGCGAAGGCGGGTGATACAATGAGTCAGTGAAATAACATTTTCTTCACCACCGACATTCTTAATAATGTCTCTTGCTAATTCCGTATATTTTCCCATTTTAAACCTCCATTTTACTTTTTTACAGGATCGCAAAAAGGTAAGGCCGTCCGAAACGTCACCCCCTGCAAGTTATAAATCCACCTCCTCTGGTCTGATTTTATTGCTGTCAGACACAACTTTGATAATATATATTGCAAGGAACAGACATTCCTGTTCTGTAAACAAATAGCTGTAATGATCGACAACAAACTGCTTCACTTTATCCGCACACCCAAAGGCCTCTTCATACGGGCCGGTCAGCTGCTGTCTGAGCACCTGGCTCATATCCGGATCATCCAGCATGGTATCCTGAAATATACGCTGCGCCAGGAAACGCAGGTGAACCACAAAACGATAATAGGAATAACTGTCTTCGTCATATTCAATCATGAAATTATATTTGACAATGCTGAGAATATCTCCGATCAGCTTTGTAATTTTAACCGTGGTATCATAATCGGACTCAATCGTGGCATTAACAAAATGCAGAGAGATCGTAGCCGCTTCATTGTCATCATAAACCGTGCCGTATAGCTGATTAAATTCTTTCACCAGTTCACGGCTGATCTGAAATTCATCCTGATACATACGCTTGATATCCCAGAGCATTTTATTCTTTATATACGCATGAACACGTCCCCGCTCGATCATACTGTTCAGATGATCGGCCAGTGATATATACAGCGAATTCTGTAACTTCCGGTTAAGTTTCTGTATCGCCGCCTCAATATACTTGTTGGATAAAGAGAAAACCGGCTCCGGTATTTCGGTAAACAACTTGGAATATCTGGCCAGCTTTGACTTATCATCCAAAATGAATATTTTGTCGATTTCCTGCCCCGTTATCTCTTCTCCCTTTTTGGCTTTATGGGCAATTCCCTTACCCATTACCACTGATTCCATACCGTTTTCGTCCACCACTATGGCGGCATTATTATTCAAAACTTTTATCACTTTCATACTTTTCATCCCTCAAATAAATAAAACCCACCTGATTCAGGGAATATTCTTCCCCTAAACCAAGCAGGTTTAGTATATGCTCGTGTCATATTCACTATCCGGCTGTGCCTCATAAATAAAATATTAACACATTTACCAGAAATCGTCAACATATGATTAATTTATTTTTGCCATAAATTAGTCATAATGCACAATTTCTGTCAATTCAACGGTGTCAACACTGCTTTTCCACCCATATAAGGTCTTAATGCTTCCGGAATTTTTATACTTCCATCGGCACACAGGTTGTTCTCCAGGAATGCAATCAGCATCCGCGGCGGAGCTACTACTGTATTATTCAGGGTATGGGCAAAATATTTGCCATCGGTTCCGTCAACACGGATCTTCAGACGGCGCGCCTGAGCATCACCCAGGTTGGAACAGGAACCAACTTCAAAATACTTCTGCTGACGCGGAGACCATGCTTCCACATCGCAGGACTTTACTTTCAGGTCGGCCAGATCACCGGAACAGCAGGCCAGGGTCCGTACCGGTACATCCAGGGAACGGAACAGAGCAACGGTGTTCTGCCATAGTTTGTCATACCATTCAGGGGATTCTTCCGGTCTGCATACAACGATCATCTCCTGCTTCTCAAACTGATGAATCCGGTATACACCGCGCTCTTCCATACCATGAGCGCCCTTCTCCTTACGGAAGCAGGGGGAATAGCTGGTCAGCGTCTTCGGCAGCTGATCCTCCGGAGTGATCGTATCAATGAACTTGCCAATCATGGAATGCTCACTGGTACCGATCAGATACAGATCTTCACCCTCAATCTTATACATCATGGCATCCATTTCAGCAAAGGACATAACCCCTGTCACTACATTGCTGCGGATCATATATGGCGGAATGCAGTAAGTGAAGCCGCGGTCGATCATAAAGTCACGGGCATAGGAAAGGACAGCCGAATGCAATCTGGCAATGTCCCCCATCAGGTAATAAAAACCGTTGCCGGCCACCTTTCCGGCGGCATCCAGGTCAATACCGTCGAATCGTTTCATGATATCGGTATGATATGGAACTTCGAATTCCGGAACTTTCGGTTCTCCGAACTTCTCAATCTCGACATTCTCGCTGTCATCTTTTCCAATCGGTACGCTGGGATCAATAATATTGGGAATGGTCATCATGATCTTCATTACCCGCTCTTCCAGCTCGTTCTCCTGCACTTCCAGCTCTGCCAGACGCGCTGCATTAGCGGTTACCTGAGCCTTGACAGCCTCTGCCTCATCCTTCCTGCCCTGTCCCATCAGCTGGCCGATCTGCTTGGACAGCTTATTTCTGGAGGCGCGCAGATTATCTGCTTCGGCTTTCGCCGCCCGATTCTGAGCATCCAGTTCAATCACTTCATCTACCAGCGGCAGCTTGTCTTCCTGGAATTTATTTTTAATATTCTGTCTGATAATATCAGGATTTTCTCTGACAAATTTTATATCTAACATGGTTTCCTCCTGCTGCGTTTTCTGATTATACGCAAAAATGTAGTATAATCCCGAATTATACTACATTTTTGCAATAAATAAAAGCCCTTTTCGATATTTCATCAGATCGTCCGCATCATAATTTTCCCTAATGCCGGCCTGATTGCCAGGCTCAGCGGAACAGCTGCAATCACTGCAATCACTCCGTTCATTGTCGAAACAGTCCCCTTCTGGATCACTGACAATACCACTCCGGCCACCGGCTGCTGCAGAAATACTGCAGCTTCAAAGAAGCTCTGCCCCAGATACAGGACAATATATAAAAGATTTCCTGCTGCTGCAGCAACGACACTGTAAAATACAATATTACGTTTATGCCGGAAGGACAGATACAACCGCCCGCACAGCCATGCCATCAAAAATTTGAAGACGAAGGTAAACGGTGCAGATGATATATATGCCGGATTGGTCAAGTCAAAGAATGCCGAACCGATACCGGCAGCCATCCCGCCACACAGCGGCCCTAATAACAAACCACTCAGCAGACACATCACGTTCCCCATATGAAGTCTGGTATTCCCAATCACAGTCGGGATCGGAATCTGAAGAAATGCTGACGCAACATATACCATCGCCGCCATCAATCCGACCAGACACATTTTTTGAATTGTAACCTTTTCTTCCATAACTACATCTCCCTCACTCTTTGTTATCCGATGTGAAATTGCATACAAAAACAGCCTCGCCGCCCTGAACTGTTACTGTAAATTATCATATCATGCGAGTGGGTTGATACAAATATCCAGTTTATTAAATATCTACCAGTCCAGTTCTTAATCGTGTGCTTCCACACAAATTAAAATCCCGCTGTCAAAATCCAAACTGCCTGATTCACCGCTTAACTCATTGCTGATACACAGCCCGACTTCCTCGCCGCGCTTGATATGCCTGCCATCGAGCGGATATTTAAAACCATGCAGGGTAATCCCTGACACCTCTCCGGTATAAGGGAGAAAAGAAATAAAAGGGCCCCATAAGTTATCACGGTAAAACGTCTTACCCTGATCCAGCAGATACAGTTTGTTCTGTCCGTCAACCAGACAGGCGGACACACCGGTCTGCATACATGCATATAAGGCATCGATATTGCCGAGCATATGATCAATTCTGCCTCCGGTTGCACCCAGAAAAACAAGCTCCGTACAGCCGATTGCAAGAGCCCTGCTTCGGGCGAGTTCGGTATCCGTTTCGTTTTTCTCGGGCTGGTGCATATCCCATACAATATAGGGGATTTCCTTGTATTGCTGAATCAGTTCCGGTTCGGCCGTATCAAAGTCACCAACAATATAATCAGGAATAATATCCAGCTCTCTGGCCGCCTTCAAACCGCCGTCCACAGCAATAACCTTGTCAAAGGTATGTTCACATAAGAAAGACCGGGCGAAAGCTACATTAAGCCTTCCCCCTGTCAGTATCAATCCTTTTTTCATTTTTCAAGCTCCTCAAACCGCTGCAGAAATGCTTCCGTATTGGCTTTGGCATCGCCCTCGAATACCGCCGAGCCGGCTACTATGATATTGGCACCTGCTTCGATCACCTGATGGACATTGTGTATGCCGATACCACCGTCTACCTGAATATCCGTATGTTTTCCGATAGCGTTGAATTTCGCCCGCAGCTCGCGGATCTTATCGAGTGTGTAGGGAATGAATTTCTGGCCGCCAAAGCCCGGATTGACGGTCATAATCAGGACCATATCAACCTGATCCAGGACACAGTCCAGGACCGATACAGGGGTGGCCGGGTTAATTGCCACACCGGCTCTGGCACCCAGATCTTTAATCTGCTGGATGGTGCGGTCCAGATGCAGGCAGGCTTCCTGATGAACGGTAATCACATCGGCTCCCGCTGCTCTCATCGCCTCCACATACCGTTCCGGCTCTCTGACCATCATATGAACGTCAAATACCTTGTCGGTACAGGAACGGATACTCTTGATCACAGGCATTCCAAATGAAATGCTGGGCACAAACATTCCATCCATGACATCGATATGCAGATACTGCGCTCCTGCATTTAAAACTGTTTCCACATCTTGTCCCAATGATTTAAAATCTGCCGATAAAATCGACGGCGCCAGAATCAGCATATTAATATCTCCTTTTATCTTTGATTTCCTGATACAGCAATCTGTAATTATGATACCGGTCAGTGCTGATATCACCCGCTTCAGCTGCCTGTTTCACTCCGCACACCGGCTCGCCGATATGGACACAGCCGAGGAACTTGCAATCATCTGTATAATCCGCAAACTCGGGAAAATAATCTTTTAGTTCATTTGCTTCCATCTGTTCCAGATACATCGAACTGAATCCCGGTGTATCAACCAGATAGGTATCATGCTCCACATAGAATAACTCGGCATGCCTGGTCGTATGCTTGCCACGCTTGATCTTTTCACTGATACTGCCGGTTTCCATCTGCGCTTTGGGCTGGATCTGATTGGTCAGCGACGATTTTCCTACCCCTGACGGCCCTGCCAGTACCGTAGTCCGGCCCCTGAGCAGCTCCTGAATCGGTTCAATCCCACTGTCAGATTCCTTGGTCGACGTAAAATACACCGGATAGCCTGCCTTTTCATAGATCCGGCGATACTGATCCATCAGTGGTTCATCAGCCAGATCTTTTTTATTGAAGCATATCGATACCGGGATTCCCTGACTCAGCATCATGACCAGAAAGCGATCCAGCAGATTCAGATTCGGTTCCGGCTGGGTCACTGAAAATATCACCAGCGCCTGATCCACATTCGCTACCGCGGGACGAACCAATTGGTTCCTTCGCGGCAGAATCGTTTCAATATTCCCCTCCCGGTCCGCTTCATCAAGAACAACAAACGATACATCATCGCCTACCAGCGGCTTGATCTTCTGATTGCGGAATATCCCTTTTGCTTTGCATTCATAGACCGTACTATGCCCGTCATGAACATAATAAAATCCGGCGATTCCTTTGATTATCTTTCCTTTCATCTGCTCTCCTGTTAATCCATGGGGAAGAACGCCAGCGGATAGCTCTTGAGTACCGCTCCGGTGCTGACGTCCACCACCTGCACTTCGCCCTGATCTGTTCCATTCATGCTTTCGATACTGGTATAGCTGATCGGCAGCAAAACTGATCCGTAAATGGTAACCGTATCCGTTAAGGTCTTGTATATATCGGTACCATCCTCTGAAACCTGTCGCAGACGTATCATCAGGGTTGCATTGGCACTGCCCGCTCCCGGACCGATCAGACTGCTCAGATCATAGGTATCATGAATCGATGCAACATAACGCTGCTGCTTTTGTTCCGGGCCGCTGCTGACAACATAATTGATGGTACCGCCCGGCTCAATCTGACCGTCGGTTCCGCCTGCCTGGCTGATTACACTGCCCTGAGCCACCGTATCACTGTGTTCGGTGCCGATATTGCCCGGAACCAGCCCGACCTCAGCCAGTGTGGCAATCGCTTCTCCTTCCGGAATACCGGTAATATCAGGAACCGTAACCAGATCAATATGAGGGCCGGTACTCACATACAGAACTACCGTCTCTCCTTTTGGCACCTTCATCGGATCAACCCGGAGTACATATCCGGCTTTTACCGTATCACTCTCTTCTTGAATGATCTCAACTTCCAGTTCCCTGCTTTCGATTATTTTCTTCGCCGTACTGGCATCCATCGTCTCAATACCTAACGTACTTAAATCAATCTTGTCCGAACCATTGCTGATCTTCAGGGTGACGGTTCCTTCATTCCGCGATAAAACCGTTCCTGAAGCAGGATCCTGAGATGCCACATACCCTGGTTCCACATCATCAAAGTACTCATACTCCCGTATGACGACCAGTCCGGCATCTTTCAGTTCATCTACCGCCGCTTCCTCTGAAAGGCCGGATACAGCCGGTACAACCACCTCATTACTATTTAATGAGGGAGTATCGGCCTGTTCCTGTGAAGTCTGGACCGTTGTCGGCTCCTGGCTGGAGAAGCTGAATTGAAACATTCCGGTCAGCTTGGAAACCACAACAATCAGAACTGCCACAATAATAATTGCCGCGATAATACCGGCACTGGCAAACAAACGCTCCAGGTTCTTATTGACATCGTCATCATGACCAGGTTTTTTCTTATTGGCCGGAGGTCTGTCCGGCTTTGGTGCCAGTACTGACTCCCGGGCCGGCAGCCGGTCTGACAAATCTGCCAATAAATCCGGATTTGTCGCTTCTTTAATCTGGTTTAACTCGTCATTTGTAATGGCAATCGTAGCACTGTCCATAATGCTGCTGATCTCTCTGGCAGTGGGACTGCTGTCTACTTTGACAAACTCCCCTTCCGGCCGCAGCAGAACTTTGCGCAGTTGGGCAATCACCTGACCGGCGTCGTTAAAACGTCGTTCCGGCTTTTTCTCTGTACACTTGAGGATAATCTGCTCGAGGCTGATCGGAATCTCCGGACTGTAGACACTCGGCGGAACCATTGCATCACTCAGATGGGATAATGCAATGGCCACGGTATTATCTCCGTCAAAGGGCAGTCTGCCGGTTACCATCTCATACATCGTAACCCCCAGTGAATATATGTCGCTTCGGGCATCACTGTAGCCGCCCCGTGCCTGTTCCGGTGAAATATAGTGTACCGATCCCATCGCCGAAGAGGTCAGGGTCTGTGCCGATACTGCCCTGGCAATACCAAAGTCCGCTACCTTCACCTTGCCGTCGCGGGATATAATCATATTCTGCGGCTTAATATCCCGGTGGATAATATTCTGCTCATGCGCCGCCGTAATCCCCTGCGCAACCTGAATCGCTATCCCGATGCTCTCTTTCACTTCCAGCTTGCCCTTTTTCTGGATATAGCTTTTCAGGGTAATTCCTTCGATCAGTTCCATCACAATGTAATGAATGGTTTCCTCGTCAATTACATCATACACTCTGACGATATTCGGATGCGACAATCCTGCCGCCGCCTGTGCTTCCATTTTAAATTTACTGACAAAATTACTGTCGGTTGCAAATTCTTCTTTCAGAACCTTAATAGCTACCAGACGGTTCAGCTTATGGCATTTCGCTTTGTATACCACTGACATGCCGCCGGAGCCGATCTGTTCCAGAATCTCGTAGCGATCCTGCAGGAAGGTACCTGTTCTCAATATCATAGGCTCACCTCACTCATCTGGGGATCGATCAGAATTACGGATATATTATCCCTGCCGCCGGCCCGATTCGCCGCTTCCACCAGTCCTGTAGCCTTGTCTCTTAGCTCATCCTCGGAACGGATGATATACTCTATCTCAAATTCATCCACCATATTGCTGAGGCCGTCTGAGCACATCAGAATATAGTCTTTGCTTTTTATTTTCATTGCAAACAAATCGATATCTACTTCACCGCTGGTACCGATTGCACGGGTTATAATATTTTTCTTCTCCTGGTAATCTCTGCTGCCCCGCTTCATCTTGCCAAGTGCGACCAGCTCTTCCACATAGGAGTGATCCTTAGTAACCTGTTCTAATCCGGCACGCAGCATATAGAGCCTGCTGTCGCCGATATTCGCAACATATAATACCTGGTTCTTAATGGTCGCCAGAACCAATGTGGTGCCCATTCCATACAAGCCCGATTGCTGGCTTGCAACCTGATACAATTCCTGATTCGCCCTGCGGATCGCTTCTTTTAATATACTATGTATATCTTTATCTTCATATTTCTGACTCAAATAAGAGACCAGATGCTCTACCACAAACCGGGATGCGTAATCCCCCGCATTGTGTCCTCCCATCCCATCTGCAACAATGAACAGATTATCCAATGAGCCAATCGGGGATGTTGAGGAGAAACAATAATCCTGATTCATGCTGCGTTTTCTTCCTACATCTGTTACTGCATATGCCTGCACGTTCCTCAACCTCCTTTTTCTTCCAGATAACTTTTCCTTAGCTGGCCACAGGCCCCGTTGATGTCGCGGCCCATTTCCCTTCTTATAGTAACATTAATTCCGTTTTTTTCAAGATAATTTTTAAACTCCATAATCGCCTTCTGGTTTGACTGCTGATAATCCCGTTCCTTAATCGGATTCACCGGTATCAGGTTCACATGACCATGCATATTCCGGATTAATGCCGTCAGCGCTTTTGCCTCCTCCAGGTTGTCATTGACCCCCTTCACCAGACTGTACTCAAAAGTCAGACGCCGCCCGGTCTGCTCATAATAATAATTACATGCCCCAAGCACCTCCTGAATCGGATAGCGGCTGGTGATCGGCATCAGTGATTTCCTGATGCTGTCATTGGGGGCATGAAGTGACAGAGCCAGAGTAATCTGCAATTTTTCCTCTGCCAGTCTGCGGATCCCCGGGACAATACCGCAGGTTGATACTGTAATATTCCTCTGACTGATGTGAAGTCCATGCTCTTCTGTAATTATATGCAGGAAACGGAGCACTGAGTCATAATTATCCATCGGTTCTCCGGCGCCCATAATCACAATATTGGAAACCCGTTCATCGGTCAGAGACTGAATCCGGTAAACCTGATCCAGCAGTTCTCCGGCCGTCAGATTCCGCGCCAGGCCATCCAGGGTCGAGGCACAGAACCGGCAGCCCATCCGGCAGCCTACCTGCGAAGAAATACAGACCGAATTGCCATGATGATATTTCATCCAGACACTCTCGATGACATTTCCGTCCGATAAGCGAAACAGATACTTTCTGGTTCCGTCTATCTGGGAGATATTTACCTCCACCGGCTCCAGTGCTGTCAGCTCAAAACATTCTTTCAGCTGCTCCCGCAGCGGCTTTGCGATATTGGTCATCTGATCAAAATCCGTGACCAGCTTTTCATGAATCCACTGATAGATCTGTCTGGCCCGGAATACCGGAAGCCCAAGCTTCCTGATCTCTTGCTCCAGCTCGTTCAGATACAAGGATTTAATATCAATCTTATCCATACTGTCCTAGTCCTCTAACTTTCGGAATACTGCAATAAAAAAGCCGTCGCAGGGATATATCCCCGGCAGCAGCTGCAGATATCCTTCTTTCATACTGCTTTCCTGTACTGCTGATCCCAGACGTCCGGAAATATCAACCGGCTCAAACGGAAAATTTCCGGTAAACCAGCTGACCTGCTCTTCATTCTCTAGTTGATTTATCGTACAGGTACTGTATACCAGAATTCCACCCGGTTTGACATATCGGGACACAACCGTCAGAATCTCCTGCTGCAATGCAGATAATTCATGGAACCGATCAGGTGTTACCTGATATTTGATGTCCGGTTTCTTGCCGATAATGCCAAGTCCGGAACACGGCAGGTCAGCCAGTACGATATCTGCCTGCTGATCCCACTCCGGATCGAATTCCAGGGCATCCCAGACCTCTGCCCGGATATTGGTAAATCCGCTACGGGTGATATTATCGTCAATCAGCCGGATCTTATCTTCGGTCAGATCCCTGACGGTGACCATGCCGGTTCCCTTCAGCAGATCGGCCGCATGAAGACTTTTACCACCCGGTGCACCGCAGACATCCAGAATCCGATCCCCCGGTGCCGGTGCTGCAATCGTTCCGACAAATCCGGAACTGACATCCTGAACCGTAATCCAGCCTTCCCGAAAGGCTTCAAGACTGTCCAGATAATCATAAGATGTCAGCAAGAGAGCCTGATCTGACAAGGGACTCACCTGTACGGTCACGCCCTGATCCTGAAGGCTTTTGATAATCTCCGGCTGGGTTATGCGATCCAGATTGCAGCGGACCGTCGTCGGAATATCGGCCAGAAATGCCTGCAGCATCTGTTCCACGACAGCGTCCGGATAAGTCTTCTGCCAGTGTTCAATCAGCCACTGCGGCATCGAATATTGTTCTGACCAGCTGTCGAATACAAAGCTGTCCTTCTGCCGGACAATATTTCTTAAAACACCATTGACAAAACCTTTAAGACCCTGGAACTTGCGTTTGACTGCCAGCTTGACCGCTTCGTCACAGACAGCACGGTCCGGCACTCGGTCCATCCAAAAAATCTGATATACCGACATTCTGAGCAGCGTCCGGATCAATGGTTTCATCTTTCTGACTTTGACGGTGGAACATCGTTCCAGAATTGCATCAATGGTAATCCGGTATTCCAGAGTCCCCTCAGTAACACGGGTAATAAAGGCTCGGTCCTGCTTATCCAGATACTGATACTTATCCAGTGCCTGACGCAGAATAATATGGCTGTAACTGCCCTTCTCCATAATCTCCATCAGAATATCCAGCGTAATCTCCCGGCAGTCTGTCTGCTTAGTCATTTCTTTTCCGTCCTCCAAATAAAATAAGCAGACGCAGAAGCTGCAGAATCGATCCGGCTGCTGCGGCCACATAAGTCAGCGCTGCTGCACTTAATACCTTTTTCGTTTGTTCTACTTCCTGCTGCGGCAATATGCCGACATTACCCAGCAATGAAACCGCCCGGTTGGATGCGTTAAACTCCACCGGCAGCGTAATAAGCTGAAATAACACAGCCAGCACAAACATCCAGATCCCGATCTGAATAAATGGACTGGCACCTAAAACCACTCCTATTACAATCAACGGCCAGGATAAATGGCTGCCAAAGTTAGCCACCGGAACAAAAGCTGCCCGGAGTTTCAGCGGACTGTATCCAACATTATCCTGAATGGCATGTCCGCATTCGTGTGCGGCTACCCCGATCGCTGCTACTGAAGCCCGGCTGTAAACGGACTCAGAAAGGTTAACCGTCTTAGTGCGCGGGTCATAATGATCTGTCAGTTCTCCTCTTACCGCTTGTACCGTTACATCATATATTCCCTGGGAATGCAGCAGCTTCTTAGCCGCCTCCGCCCCGGTCAGACCGGTCGTGCTGCGCACCGCCGAATACTTATGGAAGGTTCCCTTCACCCGGCTGGATGCCCACAGCGACAGCAGAGCACCAATCAATACAAGAATAATCGTCGGATCCAATCCATACCCCATCCCCGGATAGTAACCATACATAACAATCAGCTCCTTTCAAATATACAGCCTTTGCCGATTGGATAACCACGCAGAAATGCCGCTGTATCCATTCTCTTCTTGCCTTCCAGCTGAAGGCTATTAACACTCAGGATGCCGTCACCGGTCTGTACTTTAAGCACATCTCCGGCTGCTTCCAAAATCTCACCGGGGGCTCCGGCTGCTCCGGCCAGAACGTCAGCCTCCCATAGTTTCAGCAGCTTGCCGTTCCAATGGGTATAGGCACTCGGCCAGGGATTCAGCCCTCTGATCAGACGCTCAATTTCACAGGCCGGCATAGACCAGTCAATGTCACCGAGCGTTTTGGATATCTTTTTAACATAAGTTGCCTGGTCATGATCCTGCGGAATTCTGGTCAAAGTACCGTCTTCCAGCTTCTGAAGTGTTGTCAGAATCAATTCTCCGCCCAGCAGGCTCAGACGGTCAAACAGGCTTCCACCAGTCTCCTTCTCATCCAGTGTCACGGTCAGGGTATCCAGCATATCCCCGGTATCCATCCCCTCAGCCATCATCATCGTTGTAATGCCGCTCTCGCGGTCGCCGTTGATCACCGCCCACTGAATCGGAGATGCTCCCCGGTACCTTGGCAGCAAAGATGCATGGATATTGATGCAGCCATATTTTGGCACATCCAGCAGCTCTGCCGAAAGGATCTGGCCAAACGCAATAACGACCATAACATCCGGTTGTAGCGCCCGCATTTCTGCCACAAAGGCCTCGTCTCTTGCCCTGACCGGCTGATACACCGGAAGCTGATGTTCCAGTGCCAGTTCCTTCACCGGCGGCATCTGAATCTCTTTACCGCGGCCTCTGGGCTTATCCGGCTGGGTCACTACCGCCGCCACTTCATGTTTTGATTCAATCAGACGCTGCAACGTTGGGACTGAAAAATCCGGCGTCCCCATAAATACAATTCTCATAGTCCGTTCCTATTCCTCTTCTTCCTCTTCCATCTGGATATCCAGCAGATCACCTTCTACCTTATCCACAAACAGTTCCCCATGCAGATGCCCGCATTCATGGCAGATTGCCCGGGCCAGCAGTTCTTCGCCTTCCAGCTCAAACGGTTCCATGTTCTCATCCAGTGCCCGTACTTTAACATAATTCGGTCTGGTCACCGTACCGGATTTACCGGGTACACTCAGGCAGCCTTCCGGACCGGTCTGGCTTCCCTCAGTCTCCACAATTTCGGGATTGATCAACACATATTGGTTGCCGTCGTCGACATCGATCGTCACAATCTGCTTGAGGATGCCAACCTGAGGAGCTGCCAGTCCGACACCATTGGCTTCATACATAGTCTCAAACATATCCTCAATCAATTCCTGTATTCTGGGCATCATTTCTTTCACCGGCTTACATTCTTTTCTTAAAATGTCATCACCTATTGTTCTAATCTGTCGAATTGCCATATTCTGTCCCATTCCTTTCGTACTGCTTATGAAAAATCATATTGTATTGTATTTGCACGGCTTTCTTCCAATTCATCCCAAAAAACCTGAAGGCGCTTCTGTATTCTTATTAGTATATCATAATTTTGATGTTTCAGATATATAATTTTTCTGTATATATCATTAACTTTGTATACCGAGGCCGGTACCGGACCAATGATTGCAGCCGCCTCCTGCCCCTGTTCGGCAACAGCTTTGACTTTCTGCACGACAGTTTCCAGCCGCTCTTCGTCTTTTCCCGCCACCTGAATTGTCAGTAAATGGCAGGCCGGCGGATAATGCATCAGCTTCCGAAAGCCCATCTCCTGCTGGTAAAATGCTTCATAATTCTGCGAGGCCGAGGCCTGAATACTGTAGTGTTCCGGCATGTACGTCTGAATCACGGCAATGCCCGGCCGTCTGCCCCGGCCCGCCCGGCCGGCTGCCTGTACCAGCAGCTGGAAGGTACGCTCGGCACACCGGTAATCGGGCGCATACAGCGATACATCGGCCGCCAGAATACCAACCAGCGTCACCTTAGGAAAGTCATGTCCTTTGACAATCATCTGCGTTCCGATTAAAATATCTGCTTCGCCCTTTGAAAATGCGGAAAGAATGGACTCATGCCCGCCCTTTCTTGAAGTAGTATCAAAATCCATCCGCAACACTCTGGCTTTGGGATACATCTGCCTGGTCATTTCTTCGATCTTCTGGGTACCGACACCGAATCCCGCCAGATATGGGGAACTGCAGCCCGGACAGTGCTTCGGCATCGGGATGTTGTAACCGCAGTAGTGACAAACCAGCCGGGTGCGGTTATGCAGCGTCAGCGAGACATCACAGTGCGGACATTTTACTGCTTCGCCGCAGGAACGGCAGGAGACAAAGCTGGAGTAGCCCCGCCGGTTCATAAACAGGATAATCTGTTCCTTCTTTTCCAGCCGGTCTGCAATCAGGCCCTGCAGCCGCTCACTGAAGATCGATTTATTCCCGCGCTTCATCTCTTCTCTTAGATCAATCACCTCAGTCTCAGCCAGATGACTCCCGTCCCCGGCCCGTCTGGTCAGTTCAAACAGCTGATACTGACCCTCCTGCGCCATGGTATAGGCTTCCACTGACGGAGTTGCCGACCCCAGCACCAGATGCGCATCATTCATTTTAACCAGCTGCTGCGCAACTTCACGGGCATGATAACGGGGGGTTACCTCACTTTTGTAAGCACCCTCCTGCTCCTCATCAATCACCACCAGACCCAGCGAAGAAAACGGGGTAAACAGTGCCGAACGCGGCCCGATCATAATATCAGTTTCCCCATTTGAAGCACGCTTAAACTGATCATATCGTTCTCCGGCCGAAAGTCTTGAATGCATGACACTGATCCGGTCACCGTAGCGCTGATAAAAACGCATAACCGTCTGATAAGTAAGGGAAATCTCCGGGATCAGAACAATCACCTGACGCCCCTGTTTAAGGACCTCATCCATCATCGCCATATATACTTCCGTCTTACCGCTTCCGGTAACCCCATGAATCAGATATGGTATCCGGTTTCCTTCCCGCCAGTCCCGGGAAAATGCATCGGCAATCCACTGCTGTTCCTGGTTCAGCACCAGTTTATCGCCGCCGGCTGGATGCTGACTGCCCAGCAGCGTCTGAACTACTTCCTTATTCCTGGTTTTGATCTGACGCTTCACCGGAAGCACGGTTTTCATAGCCTGATTCATGGTAGAACCATACTGCTCTTTCATCCACCATGCAAGCTGAATCAGCTGGGATCCTGCCGTTATACTTTTCGACACTACCCCAGCTATTTCTTTAATTTTATTCTGATCATATTCTGTTTTATCCGTAATATCAACCACATAACCCTTTCTGGTCCGGTTTCCCGTCCCAAAGGGAATGCTGACCAGCGTTCCGATCCGGATCTCCGAAAGCAGTGCCTCCGGAATCCGGTATTGGAATGTCCGGTCAACATTCTCATGTGAGATATCTACAATAACACTTGCATACTGCGGTGTCATGCTATCACCTGTCTTCTATACTTTCCGCCGAACGTATGTGAGGGGGACTTTCAACACTTTCCGCCGAACGTATGTGAGGGGGACTTTCAACACCTTCCGTCGAACGTATGTGAGGGGGACTTTCAACTAAATGTGCTGCCGCTTCGCCCAGCTTCATACTGTTGGAGCCTTTTAAAAGCACACAGTCACCTGGTTTCAGCAGCTGATTGAGCGTTTCAATCAGGGAGGCCCGGTCTTCGGCTTCAAATTGATAACAGACTGCCGAACCGCCGGCCTGTTCCATGCCGATGCTGATTTCTTTTGCCAGTTCTCCCAGGGTCACCAGAATATCAACCGGACAGGATGTCAGAAACTGCCCGATCTCGCGATGAAAAGAAACCGCCTCCGGCCCCAGTTCTTTCATATCCGCCAGAACAGCCACCTTGCGCCCCGGTCTGGTCATTGAATAAAGGACCTCGAGTCCGGCTTTCATGGACGCGGGACTGGCATTATATGTATCATCAATAATCGTAATTCCATTGTTTTCATAGGTTTGCTGACGGTTCTTAAAACCGGTAAAAGCTTCGATCTGCCTGACTGCATCTTCCAGCGAGACGCCATTGACATCTGCAACTGCCAGGGCGACCATCGCATTCAGAACATTGTGCCTTCCCATAATGTGCAGATGAACCGGCAGCCTCACGCCATTACATACCGCTGTAAAGACCGGATAACCTTCTTCCAGGCGAATCTCTTCAGCCCGGTAGCTGCTGCCTCCACCGGTGCCGTAATAGATCGTCCGGCAGCCCGGTTTGGCCGTTGTGTTCTTCAGCCATTCATCATCGCCATTCAGAAACAGCACCCCGCCACTTTTAAGTCCATCCTGAATCGTCATCTTTTCCCGGTAGATATTCTCCTGCGTCCCCAGCTGCTCAATATGGGTAACCCCGATATTAGTAATCACCGCCATATCGACCCGGGCGATTCTGGCAATCACGGTCAGCTCGCCCGGTTCGCTCATGCCAAGCTCCAGCACCCCGATTTCGTCGCCAGAGGTGATCTCCGACAGCGTAATCGGCACACCGACCTGACTGTTGCTGTTGCCAGGAGTTTTGTATACCTGAAAACCCGCTGACAACGCAGCTGCCACCATTTCCCGTGTCGTTGTCTTGCCGACACTCCCGGTAATCCCGATCAGCGGCAGAGTAAGCCGGCTGCGATAGTAAGATCCGATTGCCTGCAGGGCTCCTTTGGTATCACTCACCCTGATCCACGGATGAGCATCTGACATCTCCTCGTGTTCACTGGTAAGCACTGCTGTCGCTCCCGCTGCGAAAGCCTGATCAATAAAACGATGGGCATCTACCTTCTCGCCGATAATCGGCACAAACAGATCATCACCTTTCATGGTCCGGGAATCGATACTAAGATGTATAATTGGTGTATCCGGATCCCCACACAGGAGGGTCCCGCCAGTCGCCTTAACAATGTCTTTTACAGTTATCTGTTCCATATTTTAATTTCCCTGTTCTTTCCACTTTGCTACCGTTTCTTCTACTACACTGCGATCCAGGAATGGATAACGAACCCCTTCGATTTCCTGATAATCCTCATGACCTTTTCCGATCACCGCTATCATATCACCCGGCTCGGCGTGGAAGATACTGTATTTAATCGCTTCCCGGCGATCTGGTATCTCGATAAAAGTTCCGCCTGTTTTCTCAATGCTGCCGCGAATATCGGCCATGATGTCTTCAACCTTCTCAAAGCGGGAATTATCCGCAGTAATCACGGAAAAATCAGCCAGCTTTCCGGCGATCTCCCCCATCGCATACCGTCTGTCTTTGGAACGGTTGCCACCGCTGCCAAAAATACAGACCAGACGCGCCGGGTTGTATTCGCTCAGAGTCTCCAGCAGACTTTCCATGCTGACAGCATTATGGGCATAATCAACAATGACACAAAACTTATCACACGTATATACAATCTCCATCCGGCCGTCAATTCGCAGCTGCTCGAGCGCCTGACAGATCCGGTCAGCCGGTACCTTCTCGCTGAGGGCCACCGCTGCTGCTGCCAGCGCATTGTAGACATTGAATTTCCCCGGCAGGCTGACCCGCAGCGGCAGTTGATAAGCACCAGTAATATCAAATTCCAGACCCACGAAGTCAGACGCCGATATATAGCTAATATGTTCCGCCTGGAATCGAGCCTCTTCCTGTAAGCTGTAACCACTCCAGTCGCAGCCAATATTGCGGATGATTTCGTCAAAATGCTCATCATCCTGATTGATCAGTGCATAGCGGCACTGATTAAAAATCTCTTTTTTGCAGTCTATGTATTCTTCAAAATTCTTATGCTCATCAGGTCCGATATGATCATTAGAGATGTTGGTAAACAACGCATAATCATACATAATCCCATCGACCCGGTGCATCTTAAAGGCCTGTGAAGAAACTTCCATTACGCAGCACTCACAGCCGGCATCTGCCATCTGGGCAAAATACCGGTGCAGGTCATAAGATTCCGGAGTTGTATTAACCGTCGGATAATGCTCCGTACCAATCGTTACACCATTGGTTCCGATCATACCGGTCTTCTTCCCGGCCTGTTCCATAATGGCTTTTAGCATATGAGTCGTAGTCGTCTTGCCCTTGGTACCCGTTATGCCGATCATCAGCATCCGTTTTGCCGGATAGCCGAATCTGGCCGCCGAAAGCCTGGCCAGGGCTGCCCTGCCATTGACTACCTGAATCACAGTTACATCCTCCGGTACTTCTACCCGTTTCTCTGTGACCAGAATCTTCGCTCCCGCGGCCACAACATCGGATACAAAATCGTGAGAATCAACCTTTGTTCCGTGCATACACACGAAGATACTTCCCGGAGCCGCCTTTCTTGAATCGAAGACTACCTCATTTGCTTCCTGTTCGGTATTTCCCTGTATCACACGATACTCCAGCTCGTCTAACCATTCTTTTAACTGCATGTTATTTCCTTTCCTGTCATCAGAACAATCCGGTAATCACGCCCTGATCATTTACGTCAATATTATCTGCTGCCGGTTTTTTAGGCAGACCAGGCATGGTCATAATTGCGCCGGTCAGTACTACTACAAAGCCTGCTCCGGCAGAGACATAAGCATCCCTTACCTGAATATCAAAGCCACTTGGCCGTCCCAGCTTAGTCTGATCGTCAGACAGCGAATACTGGTTCTTTGCCATACATACCGGCAGACTGCCGAATCCCATTTCTTCTATTTTCGCCAGTGCCCTTGCGGCTGCCGGTGCATAAGACACACCGTCCGCTCCATAAATCTCTGTTGCTACTGTGTGGATTTTCTCCTTCAGGCTCATCTCATCGGTATAAAGCGGATGATAATGGCTCTCCTTCTGTTCCAGTGTCTCGATGACCTTTTCTGCCAGGGCAATACCGCCTGCCCCGCCGTCTGCCCAGACTTCCGATAAGGCAAACTCACAGCCGCGCTGTTCACAGAAGGTCCGGATCAATTCATATTCCGCTGCAGTATCACTGGTAAAGGAATTGAGGGTCACCACTACAGGTACTCCGAATTTCTGGATATTTTCAATATGTTTTTCCAGATTGACGATGCCTTTTTCCAAAGCCTCCAGATTCTCAGTATTGAGATCGGCCTTTGCAACACCGCCATTATATTTCAGTGCTCTTACCGTAGCCACCAGAACGACGGCATCCGGCTTAAGACCGGCCTTGCGGCACTTGATATTGAGGAATTTCTCAGCGCCCAGATCGGCACCGAAACCAGCTTCCGTCACAACAATATCAGCCAGCTTTAATGCTGTCCGGGTTGCCCGTACGCTGTTGCAGCCATGGGCGATATTAGCAAACGGACCGCCGTGAATCAGGGCACCGTTATGTTCCAAAGTCTGGATCAGGTTCGGCTTGATGGCATCCTTGAGCAGCGCCGCCATAGCCCCGACTGCAAGAAGCTGTGATGCCGTAACCGGCTCCCCAGCATAATTATATGCAACAATAATCCGTCCCAGCCGTTCTTTTAAATCCTTCATATCATTTGCCAGACAGAGGATCGCCATAATCTCCGAAGCAACGGTAATAACAAAATGATCTTCTCTCACGACACCATCAGGCTTCGCGCCCAGTCCGACCACAACATTACGAAGTACCCGGTCATTCATATCCAGACATCGTTTCCACAGGATCTGACGGGTATCGATCTGCAGTTCATTGCCCTGCTGGATATGATTGTCCAGGAGTGCAGCCAGCAGATTGTTGGCTGAAGTAATCGCATGAAAATCACCGGTAAAGTGCAGATTCAGATCCTCCATCGGCACCACCTGAGCAAAACCGCCGCCGGCTGCTCCGCCTTTAATACCGAAGCACGGGCCAAGGGACGGCTCACGTAGCGCCATCAGGGTCTTCTTGCCCAGCTTGCAGAGGGCATCACCCAGCCCGATGGAAGTAGTTGTCTTCCCTTCACCTGCAGGAGTTGGATTAATTGCTGTTACCAGAACCAGTTTGCCGTCTTTTCTATCTTTGACCTTGTCCCACAGTTCATCGGTCAGCTTTGCTTTGTACTTGCCGTACAACTCCAGGTCATCCTCAATGATACCGTACCCTGCAGCCACCTCTTTAATTGGCTGCATAACTGTCTCCTGAGCAATTTGAATATCTGTTTTCATTTCCGCTCCTCCTATTAATTAAAAATATTGTATCTGTTCAGGGCGGCTATCTTCTTGAATGTCTAAAGCCAATCAAGAAGCATCGGATGTCCATCCGATATGAAATTGTGTGCAAAAACAGCCTTACAAGTAAGCTTGACAGCTGTTTTTACACGCAATTTCCCGCCGTCCTGAACTGCTACGTTTTATTCATCCAGGTGCTGCATCAGCTCTTCCAGCTCCTCCATGGTAACAAGCACCTTTCTTGGCTTGGTCCCTTCCTCTTCACCGACAATACCAGCCTCAGACAACTGATCCATAATTCTGGCCGCCCGGTTAAAACCAATCTTAAATACACGCTGCAGCATACCGATCGAAGCCTTTTCCTTTTCAACGATAAATTTGCCGGCCTGGACAAAATATTCATCCCTGCCGCTGCCACCGCTGCCACCTGCTACTGCCGCCGGTGCAGTATTAATCTGCTGCTCCACATCCGGGCGGTAATCTGCGCTCAGTCCCTGCTGTGTCAGGAAATCGACGACCTTCTGTACCTCCTGATCCGATACAAAGGCACCCTGAACCCGCTGCGGTTTCGGGAAACCGGACGGATAAAACAGCATGTCGCCTTTTCCCAGCAGCTTCTCCGCACCGTTCATATCGATGATAGTACGGGAATCCACGCCCGAAGATACCGCGAATGCAACTCTGGACGGCACATTCGCCTTGATCAGTCCGGTAATAACATTAACCGATGGCCGCTGGGTTGCAATAACCAGATGAATCCCGGCCGCTCTGGCTAACTGGGCCAGACGGCAGATAGCATCTTCGACTTCACCCGGTGCCACCATCATCAGATCCGCAAGCTCGTCCACAATAATAACGATCTGCGGCAGTTTCTTTGGTTTATTTTCATCATCGATATCCTTGATTCCTTCGACTTTGGAATTATAGCCTTTCAGGTCGCGGACATTGTACTCAGCAAACTTCTTATAGCGATCAGTCATCTCAGCTACCGCCCAGTTCAGCGCTCCGGATGCCTTCTTCGGATCAGTCACGACCGGAATCAGCAGATGCGGGATGCCGTTATAGACGCTTAACTCCACGACCTTGGGATCGACCATAATCAGCTTTACATCGTCCGGACTGGATTTGAAAATAATGCTCATAATCAGCGTGTTGATACATACTGATTTACCTGATCCGGTCGCACCGGCAATCAGCATATGAGGCATCTTGGCTATGTCGGTCACGACAACCTGACCGCCGATATCCTTTCCTACCGCAAAAGCCAGCCTGGAGCTGTGCTTTTTGAATGATTCAGCCTCGAAAAGATCGCGCAGATATACCATATTATTTTCTTTATTGGGCACTTCGATGCCGACGGCTGACTTACCGGGGATCGGCGCCTCAATCCGGATGTCCTCGGCTGCCAGGCTCAGTTTGATATCATCGGCAAGTCCGACAATCCGGCTAACTTTCACACCCTGTTCGGGATGCAGTTCATAACGGGTAACAGACGGCCCGCAGCTGATATTGGTGACGGTAACACCGACACCAAAGTCACGCAGCGTCTGCTGCAGCTTGATCGCAGTCTCTTTGTATATTTTGTCGGAGAACGAACCGGCAGTCCGGCTGCCTCGCTTCAGCAAGCTGACCGGTGGAAAGATATATTCTTTTTTTGGTTCTTCCTGCTTCTCCTGGATCTGCTGTGACACACTGAGATCGCCATTTTCTTTTGCTTCCTGACGCTTTGTTTCCAGCTTCTTCTGAAGCGCCTCTGTATCGGTATCAATCACCTTACCGGAAGCTGTTACCACACGCTTCGGTTCCTCCGGAATAAAGAATCCATCGTAATTAACACCCTTTTCCGAAGCATCGGTCTGATAGTATTCATCCTCTGCTTCGATCTGAATGTGATTCGGCATCTCTTCTGCTGCCGGTGTCGGCACCGGAATGGATGTCGGCGGCAGATCCAATTCTTCTGTTACAGCAAAAGCCGCCGCCGGAATATCTGTTTCAAATGGTACACTGTCCTCATCTGCATAATCCTGAGGTAATGCAATGTTACCGCTGAATACATCTGCACTGCTTGCGGCCAACGCTTCCGACTGCTGCGGCTCTGGTATGTATGCCGATTCTTCCTCCAACTCAGGTTCGGGTACCGTCAGATAAGTAGAATCCAGATTGACCCCACGTACCCTCTGTTCCTCCCGCAGACGCTGCTGCTCTTCTCTTCGTATGGCATTGCGTTCTCTGCGCCGGTCAATATCGTCGCGGGCATGCTGATAAGCCGCATTACCGCTTTTCTGAACCACCTTGACAACCGACCGCTCGGTAATAAAGACAATACTGATCAGAAATAATACGAACAGAACCAGGCCGGCCCCTACTTTGCCCAGCACCGAGATCAGGACATGACAGACCAGACCACCGACCAGGCCGCCGCCTGCACCATTGGCCGATGAGCTATGGTAATATTCCAGCAGGGACTGTTCTGCTGTAAGGGTAATACCAAAAAATAACTGCATAAAGGCACACAAAGTAATCGCGGCCACAATCACTGCCGCCAGCTTCCTTGCCGCCGTCAGATTGCCCTGATTAGACATATAAAAGCAGGTTCCGGTGAATAAAAGGATCGGAACTGCATAGCCGATCAGTCCAAAGATACCTAATTGGACGGTACGAAAAAAATCACCTGCTGCGCCACACAGGTGAAAATTACTCAAAAACAACAGAACGGCCAGTGCAAAAGAAAGAATAATGAGCAGTTCTGCCCTGATGAAATTCTCCTGCAGTGGCTGCGTTTCTGTCTTTTTTGGTCTGCCTGGTTTTCTGTTTGTCTGGTTGGTTGTTCTTTTTTTACTTGTTGCCACGAGTTAAAGCCTCCTGTTTTTCCAATGAAATTAGTATACAAAAAAACAGAAAGAATTGCAAGTGCCGCAGGATTATTCTCCCGCCTCAATCATCTGGTATAATTTCCGGAGCGCTTCACGGATTCCGCCCACTTCATTAATCAGCCCTTCATCTACCGCCTGCTCACCAACCAGCATCGTACCAAGATCCCTGGTAAGCATTTCGGTATTATGCATCAGTTTCTTCACCTGATCATAAGCAATATCGGAATGATTGCTGATAAAAGTCAGAATCCGGTCCTGAATCATATTAAAGTATTCAAAGGTCTGAGAAGTTCCGATAACCAGTCCGCTCATCCTGACAGGATGTACCATCATGGTTCCGGTCGGAACAATAAAGGAATAGTCTGTTGATACAGCCAGCGGTACGCCAATCGAATGACTTCCGCCCAATACCAGCGAAACGGTCGGCATGCTCAGGGATGCGATCATCTCTGCGATTGCCAGTCCGGCATCGACATCACCACCCGATGTATTTAAGAGGACCAGCAGGCCCTGAACGCTGTCATCGTCTTCAAGTGCTGCCAGCTGTGGCAGCACATGATCATATTTGGTCGCTTTGGTGTTGCCTGAAGCGTTTTCGTGCCCCTCTATTTCGCCGATAATGGAAAGGAGGTGGAGCTTTTTCTTATTTTGATTACCTTCCAGGGTCATCTGGCCGTATTCTTCCAGTTTTTCATCTGTTTTTTTCTCTAAATCTTTTTCATCAAGCTTTTGTTCGATTGTTTTTGAATCTGCTTTATCTGCCATTTTTTATCACCTTTCCCGGTCTTTTTAATAGCGTTTCCAAAATGCGGGGGTTTATTCTTTTGTTTGTTATTTTTAAGAGAGGTTGCACATAGTCGCGGGGGGAAGGGGCGTGTGTGGGCAGGAATCCGCTCCGTTCTTTCACTGGGGCATTCCTAAGATCCTAAACAGGGATTTGCAGCGGCACCGGCTCCAGTCGCACCGAAATCTTGATGATTTCGCTACTCCGTCGCCTGGTTTTCTGATCGGAACTCAGAAAACCTCCTCTGCAAATCCCTGTTTAGGATCTAAGGACTGCCTCCAGCTCTCTCAATGTCGCCGATTCCTGCCCACACACGCCCCTTCCCCCAGCCAGTTGTACTCCCCCACTGGATAAAAACAAAAAAATAGAACCTATGATACAGTACATGGTTCTACTTTCTAACATAATTATGAAATCAAACATAATAATTACAACTGCCCTGACTATTGCCAATATCACACTTTCTGAATTCCGATCAGAAATCCAGGCACCGGAACCGGGAAGTCATTAAGAGTTCCCGGTGACTGGCACCGGTGCCGCTGTAAATCTTTTTTATTAGCTTAGGAATATCCTGCCGAACGAACGGATTCGATTCCTGCACGATCGTCCCACTTTCCCTCGCGACTATGTGCGTCATATGCGATTACATTAATGGTGCAAACAGCCGTAATACTCTGCCCGCAAGTTTCTTCAAAACAGGATAGTTTTTGCAGTCTTCCGGTGTAATCAGCTGAGATGCGGCCAGGGTCTCCTGGAAATCGCGTTCGGCCTGGCGGACGGCTTCGTGTTTGTATAGGTAGGCGGCGCATTCAAAGTGTAGATACAGGCTGCGGTAATCAAGATTGATGCTGCCTACTACTGCTTTTTCATGGTCGCTGGTGAATACTTTTGCGTGGATGAATCCGGGGGTGTATTCGTATATTTTTACGCCTGCCAGTAATAGCTCTTCATAGTATGAACGAGCCAGGACGTAGGCGTAGATTTTGTCGGGAATATGGGGCATTATGATGATTGTTTCGATGCCGCGCTTGGCGGCAAAGGTCAGTGCTGTCATCATATCGCTGTCCAGAATCAGGTATGGGGTCATGATATGAACATATTGTCTTGCTTCATTCAGGATATCCATGTAGACATATTGGCCGACGGGTTCATCGTCCAGTGGGCTGTCGCCGAATGGCATAACGTAGCCGTCCATATTCAGCCGTGGTGAATGAAAATACTCCGGATCACACAGGTAGTTCTGATAGGATTCCGGTTCGGTGCTGTTGATATTCCACATCTGCAAAAACATCATCAAAAAACTGGTTACCGCTTTTCCTTTCAGGATAATTCCCGTGTCTTTCCAGTGCCCGAACCGTTCTTTCTGGTTTATATACTCATCGGCCAGATTGATGCCTCCGGTAAATGCTGTGTGTCCGTCGATTACCATGATTTTTCGATGGTCACGGTTGTTCTGGTATGTAGATAAAACCGGGCGAACCGGCGAGAATATCCGGCACTTAATTCCCTTTTTCTCAAGCTCTTCCGGATAATGGACCGGCAGCTGATATAAACTCAGCATTCCGTCATACATCACCCGGACTTCGACTCCTTCCTGCACTTTCTCGGTCAGG
>JBOFYZ010000054.1:0-73079 GCA_051654925.1 Lachnospiraceae bacterium
GCCAGAAACGGCCAACTGTTTGAGCGCAGCGAGTTTTGGCGTTTCTGGCATTGCATTTAGCGTCATTGCTCTGTTCTTAGAGACTCTTACAGACCGAAACCGATGGAAATACGGACGGATACCACCGCCGCTGCCAGGAGCCACAGGCGTTTTTTAGCGCGACAGCCCTTAGACACAAAGTTACATCTTAACAAATTGCCTTTTAATAAAGATTATGATATAGTTAAAAGCAAATCGGAGAGGATAGGGCAACGTTATGAAAGACACAACACTTGTAGTTATGGCGGCAGGGATCGGCAGCCGGTTTGGCGGGGGGATCAAACAGCTGGAGCCGGTTGGACCGAATGGCGAGATTATTATGGATTATTCCATACATGATGCGCTGGATGCCGGATTTAATAAGGTGGTATTCATCATTCGCAAAAGTCTGGAGAAAGACTTTAAAGAGATTATCGGCAACCGGATTGAAAAGCTGGTTAAGGTCGTGTATGCATATCAGGAACTTGACAATCTGCCCCAAGGCTATCAGGTGACGGACGGCCGGAACAAACCCTGGGGTACTGGCCATGCCGTGCTGTCCATCAAGGGGCTGGTCAATGAGCCATTTCTGGTAATTAATGCCGATGACTATTACGGCAAAGAAGGATTTCGTAAAATTCATGACTATATGGTGAATGAAATGGATACCGAAGCCGATGTTTATGATATGTGCATGGGTGGGTTCATTTTGGCTAATACTTTAAGTGAAAATGGTGCGGTGACCCGCGGCGTCTGTCAGGTGAATACGGACGGAACGCTGAAGGAAGTCGTCGAGACGTATGATATTGAACAGAAGGGCAACGGATTATTTGCATCTGACGAGCAGGGGAATCCGGTACTGGTGATTGCTGACCAGCATGTTTCGATGAATATGTGGGGACTTCCGCCGTCGTTTATTAATGAGCTGGAACAGGGCTTTTTGGAGTTTCTGGACAATATCAAAGCAGGCGATATTAAAGCAGAGTATCTGCTGCCGAAGATTATCGATAACCTGATTCAGGCGAAAAAGGGTCAGGTGAAGGTTCTCGAAACCAGAGATAAATGGTTTGGCGTTACTTATAAAGAGGATAAAGAAGCCGTAGTGGCAGCGATTGGCAAGCTGATTGCGGCTGGTGTGTATAAGGAGAACCTGTATGACTAAACTGATTTCCTGGAATGTAAATGGGATTCGGGCTTGTGTAGGAAAAGGGTTTATGGATTATTTCCAGCAGATGGATGCCGATGTTTTCTGTCTGCAGGAGACGAAACTTCAGGAGGGCCAGATTGAACTGGATCTGCCTGGATATTATCAGTACTGGAATTATGCCAGGAAAAAGGGATATTCCGGTACGGCGATGTTTACAAAAGAAGAACCGCTGGCGGTTACGTACGGAATCGGTCATGAGGAGCATGATCAGGAAGGCCGGGTGATTACGGCTGAATTTCCTGAGTATTATGTGCTGACCTGCTATACGCCGAATTCTCAGTCGGAGCTGGCACGTCTGCCTTACCGGATGACCTGGGAGGATGCCTGGCGTGATTATCTGAAAGAACTGGAACAAAAAAAACCGGTGATCTTTTGCGGAGATCTGAATGTTGCACATTGCGAAATAGACTTGAAGAACCCTAAGACCAATCGCAAAAATGCTGGTTTTACGGATGACGAGCGTGAGAAATTCACCCGGCTGCTGGAGGCTGGTTTTGTCGATACATTCCGGTATTTCTATCCGGACCAGACCGATGTGTACTCCTGGTGGTCGTACCGGTTCCGGGCCCGGGAAAAGAATGCCGGATGGAGAATTGATTATTTCTGTGTTTCTGACAGCCTGAAAGACCGGCTGAAAGGAGCAGCTATTCATACAGATGTATTGGGATCCGATCATTGTCCGGTGGAACTGGATCTGTGTTAGCGGTCAGTTATGACGAGAAGAGAGGTGTGCTGGATGGATCGGTATCAGATTGATAAGAATGATAAAAGGACATATCCAATGGGCCTCACCATTATAGAGGGTGGAATTCACGTATCAGTCGAGGCTGCGGCAAAAAGCTGCAGCCTGCTGCTGTTTATGCCGGAGCAGCCAGATGACCAGCCGCCTCATACAGAGCTTATTTTTCCGGCAGAAAACCGGCTGGGAAATGTCTGGGAGATGACGGTTCTGGGGGATGATCTGGATCAGTATGAATATGCATTTGAGACCAATGGCCGGCAATTTGCCGATCCCTGTGGCCGGCTATATTACGGATGGGAACAATGGGGGCGGGAAGAGCAGGTTCATGTGCGGCTGCGAACCCCGGTGTCTCAGCCTGTGTTTGACTGGGAAGAGGACCGGCTGCCTGAGATTCCTTATGAGGATTGTATTATTTACCGGGCTCATGTCAGGGGACTGACCCGTCACCCTTCATCAGGTGTCAGGGCGAAGGGAACATTTCTTGCCCTGGAGGAGAAAATTCCTTATTTTCAGGAACTGGGGATTACGACTCTTGAACTGATGCCGGTAACGGAGTTTCAGGAGGTAATGACTCGTCACGACTATGCCGGTGCGCCGACCGGAGCCAGTGAGATTACCGGACGATTGAATTACTGGGGATATGAGGAAGCGCTGATGTTCGCACCAAAGGCTTCATACAGCAGTGGATCCGGAAATAAGAATCCGGTTAATGAACTGAAACATCTGATCAAAGCTCTGCATAGAGCCGGGATTGAGCTGGTTCTGGAATTTTATTTCAGTGGCCGCGAGAATCCGACAGTCATATTGGATGCGGCCCGGTATTGGGTGAAGGAATATCATATCGACGGTATCCATCTGACCGGATGTGCCCCGGCAGCGCTGCTTGCTGACGATCCTTATCTGGCCGGTACCAAGCTGTGGGCCAATGCCTGGGAAGATGAATCAAGGTCTGCCGGCAAAGAACGCAACAGGGCGGTGTACAACGAAGGCTTTCTGACCGATATGAGACGGGTGCTAAAGGGCGATGAAGAACAGATGAACAGCCTGATCTACCGCAGCCGCTTAAATCCAGTACACCATGGGGTTATCAATTATCTGGCAAATACCAATGGATTTACCCTAATGGATGCAGTTTCCTATGACCGGAAGCACAATGAGGCCAATGGGGAGAATAACAGAGACGGAAATGAATATAATTATTCTTGGAATTGTGGGATCGAAGGGACAACAAGAAAAAAGAAAATACTGGATCTGCGGAAAAAGCAGCTTCGTAATGCCTGGCTGCTGTTGCTGCTCAGCCAGGGCACACCACTGATTCTGGCCGGTGATGAATTCGGCAATTCCCAGAACGGCAATAATAACGCTTACTGTCAGGATAATGAAACGTCATGGCTGAACTGGAAGCAGCTGAAAACCAACCACAATATCCACGAATTTGTGAAATTTTCCATTGCATTCAGGAAAGCCCACCCAGTCTTTCACATGGATCAGGAACCCCGGGGGATGGATTATCTGGCATGCGGGCATCCTGACATATCCTATCACGGGGTAAAAGCCTGGTGTCCGGAATTTGAGAATTTCCGGCGGCAGATCGGGATTATGTATTGCGGCGAGTACGGCAGGCATAAGGATGGCAGCCCGGATGACTATTTTTTTGTCGCCTACAATATGCACTGGGAACCTCACCAGTTTTCGCTGCCTAAGCTGCCGCAGAGGAAGTTGTGGTACCTTGCCTTCAATACCGATGATAATGCCGCCAATGGATACTATGAGCCGGGCACCGAAAAAACAGTTGCTGAGCAGAAGCAATTTATGGTACCGCCGCGTGCTATTTTAGTTTTCATAGGCAAATAAAAGGAGAAATATCATGCATACATTTGATGAACTGAAAGAAATTATTGCAGAACTGCGTTCCGACCACGGCTGTCCCTGGGACAAAGAACAGACTCATGAAAGCCTGAAGGTCTGCCTTGAGGAAGAGAGCCAGGAGGTTCTTCAGGCGATTGACAGGCATGATATGGACAATCTGTGCGAGGAACTCGGTGATGTACTGCTTCAGGTGATGCTCCACAGCAGGATTGCACAAGAAAATGGCATCTTTACTATTGAGGATGTGGTAGACGGATTGTGTGCCAAGATGATCCGCAGGCATCCGCATGTATTCGGGAATGTGAAGGTTACTTCACCAGAAGAAAGTCTGGCATTGTGGAACTCTATAAAAAAGCAGGAAAAAGCCAAAAAACCTTGACAAAGCGTTATAAAACAGATATAAATGTAAAGTACGAATAAGAGATAGTGACCATCAGGTGCTATAACAATTCCAGGAGGAAATTATAATGAACAAAACAGAATTAGTTGCAGCAGTAGCTGAGCAGGCAGGATTATCTAAAAAAGATGCAGAAGCAAGCGTAAAAGCATTTACAGATGCAGTTTCTGAAGAACTGGCAAAAGGCGGAAAAGTTCAGTTGGTAGGCTTTGGTACTTTTGAAGTAGCTGAAAGAGCAGCCAGAGAAGGAAGAAATCCAAAAACCGGAGAATCTATGAAGATTTCAGCTTGCAAGACACCTAAGTTCAAAGCTGGTAAAGCATTTAAGGATATGGTAAACGCATAATTTTATGAGATTGGATAAATACTTAAAAGTATCCCGCTTGATTAAGCGGAGGACGGTTGCCAACGAAGCATGCGACGCAGGCCGTGTGCTGGTCAATGACAAACCGGCGAAAGCATCGGTGAATGTGAAAGCCGGAGATATCATTGAGATTCACTTTGGCACCAGTTCCGTAAAGGTGGAAGTCCTGAATGTACAGGAGACTGTCAGGAAGGAAGAAGCGAAGGAGCTGTTCCGTTATCTGTAATCTATCATAAAAGACCAGACCTCTTCATATACTGAACTAGGTGTTCGGGATATGAGGAGGTCTTTTTTATGGATGAGAAACAGAATATCCGCCCGCATGCATGTTTTGTACAGAACCGGGCTTGTGCTAACGTAACCGGAGTAAGGGAAGTGGTATCCTTTGATGAGAACCAGGTCATCATGGATACGGATATGGGGCTGTTGACTCTGAAGGGAAAAGAACTGCATGTGAGCCGTCTGACGGTAGAAAAAGGTGAGATTGATCTGGAAGGGCAGATCGACAGTATGATCTATAGCTCCAATGAAGCATTGCGCAAATCTGGACAGTCGATCTTCAAGAGGCTGTTCCAATGAGTCAGAATATCTGGATGGAGGCACAGCTGCTGTTCCTGAGTATCGTTACAGGAGCGGCACTTATGGCGTTGTATGATATCCTGAGAATTATCCGCCTGATGATTCGCCACAACAGTTTTGTGATCGGGATGGAAGATTTTTTGTACTGGCTGACCGCCGGAATTGCTACCTTCTATCTTTTGTATCGTGAAAATGATGGCAGCCTGCGTTTTTATGTCATAGTGACGGTGTTCCTGACAATGATTATTTATGATCGCATTCTCAGCCGATTTTTAATAAAGGTATTGAAAAAGGCCGGGCTTTGGATTAAAATAAAACTATTAAGACGGAATCGGTGATTGAATGAACGTACGCAGAAGAACCAGAAGAAAGAAAAAAGATAAATGGAGCAACCGGCTGGCTATCGTGGGCATTACCATGGTAGTTATCAGTCTGGGCGTAGTTATCAACCTGAAAAGTGTATCCATGAAGAAGAAGGATCTGGAATATCAAGTCCGGGAACAGGCGCTGGAACAGCAGGTCTCCAGAGAGAAGAACCGCGCCGTTGAGCTGGAAGAATATCGGATCTATGTTCAGACTAAACAGTATATTGAGGAAGTTGCCAAGCAGAAATTGGGTCTGGTAAAGCCTGATGAGATACTTTTAAAGCCGTCTCAGAACAATTGATAGACATACTATCCCCTCCAGCCGCATATAATGTGGCTTAGGAGGGGATTTTTGTGCTGAGAAGAATAAAACGTCGTGAAATGACAGATATGAATGTATATACAGCCAGAAGGCTGAATGATATGGCCCAGTCGCTGGGACTGCTGGCCAAATCCTGTATGGACCATATGGGACGGGAAAAGGGACTGACAAAAGAAGATGCGATTGCCGCGATGCAGATGTCGGCGGCAATGGTGTGCGGCGGCTGTAACCGCTGCAACCTGTATCATGACAGCCAGAAGGAAGACAGCTATTATCTTCATTATCTGCTGCGGGCATTTGAACAGAAAGGACATGTCGATTACGACGATATGCCCCGCTTTTTTATGGAGACCTGTAAACTCCGGGAAGAATATGTAGGACAGCTGAATCGTTATCTGGGACGGGCTACCATGAATCTGGAATGGAAAAACCGGTTCCTGGAAAGCAGGGATACGGTAATGGTGCAGTTCCGTGAGCTGGCGGTAATACTGGAGGAATTCTCCCATCAGATGGAACAGGCTGCCGATATCACAGCCCAGAAGGAGGATGCGGTCAGACGGAATTTCCGGCTGCATCATATGGCGGTTGAGAAAATGCTGCTGCTGGAGTATGAGAACAGCAAAAAGGAAGCTTATCTGACGGTCCGGACTACCAATGGCAAATGTGTGACGGCAAAAGATGCCGCCGAGGTGCTGGGACAGGCCCTGGGAAACAGCAGCTGGTGTGCGCCCAGGGATACCCGGGCCTTGGTGACCAGACAATCAGCTACGCTGCGTTTTACGGAAAGCGGCGCATACCGGATGGTCTATGGCGTGGCAAGGTGCGCCGGGGAAGGACAGGCTGTATCGGGGGATAACTTTACGTATTCAGCAAATGTACCAGGACAGGTTATTATGAGCTTATCCGATGGCATGGGGACCGGACCGGTGGCTTGTGAGGAAAGTGAGCGGGTAATCGAACTGACCCAGCAGCTGCTTGAAACCGGGTTTTCAGCCCGGGCGGGTCTGAAGATGGTAAATACTATTTTGCTGCTGACAGGATTGGAGCAGCATCCGGCAACGATAGATTTGTCTCTTATTGATTTACATACAGGCGTTCTTGAGGCAATGAAGCTTGGGGCGGTAGCAACCTTTATCCTGGGTAAGAATGGTGTGGAGCTGCTGGAAGCGGATTATCTGCCGGCCGGGATTATTAATAATGTCGAGCCGATTCTGTTGTCACGGAAGCTGTGGGATGGTGACCGGATTATTATGGTCAGTGACGGCGTGCTGGATGCCTGTCCCGGCGAACAAAAGGAGATGGTTCTGAAAGAGTTTATTGAGGGTCTTCCGGTCAAGACGCCGCAGGATCTGGCGGACCGGATTCTTGAATTCGCCTGTCAGTGTGGACAGGCTCCCCGTGATGATATGACCGTGCTGGCTGCAGCAATCTGGAAACAGAACTGAAAAATATCATTGCATCTCCTGTCAAAGAAAGGTATTATTAATTAAAGAATGGGGAAAACTACAAAAGCGGAGACAGATTATGTGGAAAAAAGTATTTGATTATATGTTGGAATATGAAATGCTTGAACCCGGCGACCGGGTGATAGCGGCTATATCAGGCGGGGCGGATTCGGTCTGCCTTTTGTCTGTCCTGAATCATATATTCCAGCAGTATCCCGACTGTGGATGGCAGTGTAAGGTGGTGCATGTGCACCATGGACTGCGCGGCGGGGAAGCCGACCGTGATGCGGCCTTTGTTAAGGCATTATGCCAGCAGATGCAGATTCCATGTACTATAGTTTATAAAGATGTGCCGGGTTTTGCCAGAGAACAGGGATATTCCTGTGAAGAGGCGGCGAGAATGCTGCGGTATCAGGCGCTGGAGGCGGAGTCCCTGGCATGGCATGCCAACCGGATCGCCCTGGCCCATCATAAAGATGATAATGCCGAGACAATTCTGCATCATTTGCTGCGGGGAAGTGCTTTCCGTGGGCTTTCCGGAATGAGACCGGTCCAGGGAAACCGGATCCGGCCGCTGTTGGGTCTGAACCGGGCAGATATTATCCGTTATCTGAACGATTGCGGTTGTGAGTGGGTAGAGGATTCCACCAATGCTTCAAACGATTATACCAGGAATCGGATCCGGCGTGAAATTATCCCTTTGCTTACGGAGACTGTGAATGAAAAAGCGGCCGACCATATCGTGCAGGCAGGCGGCCTGTTTGCTCAGGCAGATGACTATTTCGCGGAGACGGCAGGACGTGTCTGGGAAGCGGCCGGTACGGAACTGTATGAAGCAGTTTATGACCGAAAGGAAGCCGCCATCCCTTTGGCGGTGATCGCAGAACAGCATCCGCTGATTCGTAGTTATCTGTTTGGCCGGATGATAGCGGTTATACTGCCGGCCCGCAGAGATATCACTGCCCGTCACTATGCGGCAATGGAGGCATTGCTGAAGCAGCCGGTCGGCAGCAGGATCAGCCTTCCCGGCGGTATTGCTGCTGTCCGCGAGTATGGATTTCTGCGGGTGATTAAGAATCCGCTTACAACAGAAGCAGTACAGCCGAATATGGTGGATTTGAAGATGGAGACCTTTACCCGAAAAAAAGATACAGAAATTCCTAAAAATCAGTATACTAAATGGTTTGACTATGATAAAATTAAGGGTACGCTATCTGTTAGAACCAGGAAGCCCGGCGATTATTTCACTATGGCAGATGGGGGAAGCAAGACCATAAAGCGCTTTATGATAGATGAAAAGATTCCCAGACAACAGCGAGATCAGATTTCGCTTCTGGCAGAAGGAAATCATATAGTATGGATTGTCGGATACCGGATCAGCGAATATTATAAGATAACGGAAGATACGAAGACGATATTGCAGGTTACATGTGATGGAGGAGAACATTATGGCAGATAAAATCCGGGTGTTATTATCGGAAGATGAGGTGAATGAAAAAATCAGTGAGATAGCAGAGTGGATCAGCTCTGACTATGAAGGAAAAGAGATTCATATGATATGTGTGCTGAAGGGCGGTGTGTTCTTCACCTGTGAACTGGCGAAGCGGATCACTGTACCGGTATCTCTGGATTTTATGTCCGTTTCCAGTTATGGAGATGATACACGATCCAGTGGAGTGGTGCGTATTATTAAGGATCTGGATGAGCCGCTAGCCGGTAAGGATGTACTGATTGTCGAAGACATCATTGATTCCGGACGGACGCTTGCTTATCTGATCGAGGTATTGAAGCAGCGCGGACCAAAGAGTGTAAAGCTCTGTACTTTGCTTGATAAACCAGAACGTCGTGAGAAAAAGCAGGTAAAGGTAGACTACACCTGTTTCGAAATTCCGGATGAATTTGTGGTAGGGTATGGTCTTGATTATGCACAGAAGTACCGCAATCTACCATATATTGGAATCGTAGAGCAGTAAGGAGGCAAATAAGTGAGACAACAGTCAATAAGAAGAACTGGTTTTCTTTTTCTGTTACTGGCGATGGCTGCAATTCTTTTAATTCTGCCCAGAAGCGGTCAGTCACGGCTGACAAATCAGGAATTGGATGATTTGATAAATAAGGATAACCTAAAGACAATAGAGGTGCATCAGAATCAGCAGACTCCGACCGGAGAGATTCATCTGGAGGCCGAAGACGGTGAACGATATGTCGCATATATTTCCGATGTGACTAAGATGCAGGCTCTGCTGGAGTCTAAAGGCATCGACTATACGTTAGGCAATGTACCACAGAGCAACAACTGGCTTACGGTATTGATTCCGGTGCTGCTGTCAATGGGCGCCATAGCAGTTGTTATATTCATGATGAATATGCGTTCCGGGGCAGGCGGCGGAACCAATGCCAAAATGATGAATTTCGGTAAGAGCCGTGCCAGAGTGATTCAGAACAGCAATATCACATTTAAAAATGTAGCGGGATTGCAGGAAGAAAAAGAAGATCTGGAAGAAATGGTGGATTTTTTGCAAAATCCCCAGAAATATACCAATTTAGGCGCCAGAATCCCCAAAGGAGTTATCCTGGTAGGACCGCCCGGTACCGGTAAGACGTTGCTGGCTAAGGCTGTTGCCGGTGAAGCGGGAGTGCCGTTTTTCTCAATCTCCGGTTCGGATTTTGTGGAAATGTTTGTTGGTGTCGGAGCATCCCGTGTCCGCGATCTTTTTGAAGAGGCCAAAAAAAATGCTCCGTGTATTGTGTTTATTGATGAGATTGATGCCGTGGCAAGACGCCGGGGAACCGGTATGGGCGGTGGTCATGACGAACGTGAGCAGACCCTCAACCAGCTGCTTGTAGAAATGGATGGTTTCGGTGTAAATGAAGGCATTATTGTAATGGCCGCGACCAACCGTATTGATATTCTTGATCCGGCTATTTTGAGACCGGGACGTTTTGACCGCAAGGTTGCAGTCGGCCGCCCTGATGTCAAAGGCAGAGAACAGATTCTTCATGTGCATTCCAAGTCTAAACCATTGAGCCAGGACGTTGACCTGCACCGGGTAGCCAAAACCACATCCGGTTTTACCGGGGCAGATCTGGAGAACCTGATGAATGAAGCAGCGATTCAGGCAGCAAAGACAGATACCGCTTTTATTTCGCAGGCGGATATCGATCAGGCATTTATTAAAGTGGGAATCGGTGCCGAAAAGAAGAGCAGGGTTATTTCCGAAAAAGAAAAACGTATTACTGCATACCATGAATCCGGGCATGCAATTTTATTCCATGTACTGCCGGATGTAGGACCGGTGCATACTGTTTCGATTATTCCGACCGGTATCGGTGCTGCCGGATATACCATGCCGCTTCCGGGTGCAGATGAAATGTTCAACACGAAGGGCAAAATGCTTCAGGATATTATGGTGTTACTTGGCGGCCGTATTGCTGAAGAGATCATTTTTGATGATGTTACCACCGGTGCATCTCAGGATATCAAACAAGCGTCAAAGATTGCACGTGCTATGGTAACCCAGTATGGTATGTCAGATAAAGTTGGTATGATCGATTATGCCAGTGACGAGGATGAGGTGTTTATCGGCCGGGATCTGGCTCACACCAGGAGTTATGGCGAAGGGGTGGCAACCGCGATTGACAGTGAAGTGAAGCGGATTATTGATGAGTGCTACCAGAAGGCGAAAGAGATTATTATGGAGAATCGTGTGGTTCTGGAGCGCAGCAGTGAAATGCTGATTGAGCGGGAGAAAATAGGGCAGCAGGAATTTGAAGCCCTGTTTGCAGGCTGATATTTGTATGTTTTTTATCACACGTTTTATATAAACTGCAAACAGGACTGTCATTGTGCATAAAAAGATTTTTCTTATTTGTCGAAGTTTGTGCACACTTATTGAGGAGATTATGCTATTATAATAAATGTAAACCCCCCCAATACATTATATAGTTTTTGCTACACCCCATAAGAAACGAAATACCTTCTCCTGAAAGAGCCAGCTACCCCGCTGGCTCTTTCACTTTTTAAAGATAGGGCTTGTAAGTAAAACCGGAATCATATAGAATATAAGCTATCATAAAGAAATTAAAACAAACCGCAAAAGGATTGATCATAGATGGAATATAAAAAGACAATAAACCGGTCAGCATTGTTTGCCGATGAGACCATTGATTATCGCCGGCCGGAGGAACCTGATGCAGGGGATCCTGTGATTTTGCGTTTTCGTACGGCCAAAGGAGACGCCGACCGGGTATCTTATATTGAAGAAGATAAGAATATAGAAGCGGAAATGGTCAAGGCATATTCGGATGCCCTGTTTGACTATTATGAATATGGAATGATTGCCGACAGCGAACCGATTCGTTATTATTACCAGATTGTTAAGCAGTCGGAGGTGTGTTACTTTAACCGTCTGGGAGCAACTTCCGATATTCAGAGCTGCTATGCATTTCGGATCACCCCGGGATTTCATACACCGGAATGGGCGAAGGGGGCGGTGATGTACCAGATCTTCGTGGACCGCTTTTGCCGCGGCAATAAAGATAACGATGTACAGTCTGATGAATATATCTACATCGGACGTCCGGTACACCAGGAGGAAAATTGGAGCAAGCTGCCCAGCACGCTGGATGTAGGCTGTTTTTACGGCGGTGATCTTCAGGGGGTCTGGAATAAGCTGGATTATCTGCAGTATGTGGGGGTAGAAGTCGTCTACTTCAACCCATTGTTTGTGTCGCCCTCCAACCACAAATACGACTGTCAGGATTATGATCATATTGATCCACATTTTACCCTGATTAAGAACGATGGCGGCGAACTGGTATCAGGCGGCGAGGCCGGCAATGAACATGCCACCAGATATCAGATACGCAGTGCTGATCCTGAGAATCTGGAGGCCAGTGATGATTTCTTTGAGCAATTTATGCAGGAGGTTCACAACAGAGGAATGCGGGTGATTATCGATGGTGTCTTCAATCACTGTGGCTCATTCAATAAATGGCTGGATCGGGAGCTGATCTACAAGAACCAGGGCAGTTATGAACCGGGAGCGTATATCTGCGCAGACAGCCCATACCGTACCTTCTTTAAATTTAATGACGAAAATGCATGGCCTTTTAATAAAAATTATGACGGCTGGTGGGGGCATGATACCCTGCCCAAGCTCAATTATGAAGAATCACCCAAGCTGTATCAGTATATTATGAAGATCGCCCGCAAATGGGTCTCACCTCCATATCGTGTCGATGGCTGGAGACTGGATGTAGCTGCGGATCTGGGACACAGCAGCAATTACAACCACCAGTTCTGGCGTGACTTCCGGGATCAGGTCAAAGATGCCAATCCGGAGGCGCTGATTCTGGCGGAGCATTATGGTGATCCTGGCAGCTGGCTGCAGGGAGACCAGTGGGATACCATTATGAATTATGATGCCTTTATGGAGCCGCTGACCTGGTTTCTGACCGGTATGGAGAAGCACAGCGATGAATATAATAGCCAGTTGTATGGCGATGGAGCCGGATTCTTCCGCTCCATGCATTATCACATGAGCCGGATGCAGAACCAGTCCGTCCAGACGGCCATGAACCAGCTGTCCAATCATGATCACAGCCGTTTTCTGACCAGGACTAATCAGGTCGTAGGCCGGATCGGGACAGTTGGACCCGAGATGGCATCGGCAGGCGTTAATTATGGAATATTCCGTGAGGCAGTTATGGTACAGATGACTTGGCCCGGAGCGCCAACCCTGTACTACGGCGATGAGACCGGTGTGTGTGGCTGGACCGATCCGGATAATCGGAGAACATATCCCTGGGGCGAGGAGGATTTTGAGCTGATCGAATTCCATCGTTACATGATCGGATTCCGCAAACGGCTCCCGGCATTGCGGCGAGGCTCCTTGAAACAGCTGGCAGCAGACCGGCAGATGATCGCTTATGGAAGAATGAAAGGCCAGAATAAATGCGTAGCAGTGATAAATAACCGCGCCGAAAGCCGGACTGTGGATATCCCGGTCTGGGAGCTGGGGATTACCGATGACCAGACGATGCGCCGGATCATGTTGACGTACCAGGATGGTTACAATGTGGGAGTAATTGAATACCACGTGAATGGCGGAATTCTGCAGTTGGAACTGCCAGCCAATTCAGGTATTTTATTGACAACCGGAGAAGATTTGGAGGAGTAAAAGGACTTGATTTTTCAAGCGTATTGTGATAAGATAATGTCTGCTTGTAAGAGCCAGTATGGATGGGTTCCCGAGTGGCCAAAGGGGGCAGACTGTAAATCTGTTGCGACACGCTTCGATGGTTCGAATCCATCTCCATCCATTTCCACTTTGCCGCAGTGGCGGAACTGGCAGACGCACAGGACTTAAAATCCTGCGGGACTAATCTCCCGTGCCGGTTCGATTCCGGCCTGCGGCATTGGTTTTTATAAAACGCGGGTGTAGTTCAGTGGTAGAACACTAGCCTTCCAAGCTAGATATGTGGGTTCGATTCCCATCACCCGCTTACCGATATCAGAAAACCTTTAATAACCGTCAATGCTGGTCAGGCTGGGTGGTTATTTTTTTGTGTCTGTTTTTTCATAAATATACCTTGACGAGGACTGGTCTAACGATTATCATTAATAAATGAGAGTTTTTAAAGTAATTTCTTTTGACATACGAATCTACGGTAGAATCTAAAAGTTTTTTTATATTATTTAGTAATCCGCCCAATTTTGTTATAAAAATTAAGTTAAAACAGAAATGTGTTTTATTAAATGACAAGTTATGTATCTTTTGTTTATTATATATCATTTTTGACAGTATTTTCTATTGATAATGGACAAAACGAAAATCTTTTTGTATAATTAAGGATACTTTCGTAAGTGCAAAGAGAGGTGGGAGAAGATGCATTATAAAAAAAGTGTGTTTCGCAGTCTCGCACTGGTCACACAGTTAGGCCTCAGTGTTTTGACTCCCGTCTTTTTGTGTGTTTTTGCCGGATATCAACTGGATTTCCGCTTTGGTACGAAGACGCTGATTCCTTTGCTGGTACTTGGAATTCTGGCCGGTGCCAAATGTGCCTGGGATCTGACCAGGAATATCCTTCGTCAGGAAAAGGCGGATGAGGAAGCCGAGCGCCGTGAACGGATGCAGAATCCCGCCCGTTCCGGAACAGAGAAACCCAAGCAACCGAGCCGTATCAGGAAGAAGGAGAGTGACTGAATATGGAATGGCTTAGCCGGACATCAAAACAGCTGGTTCTGGAACTGTCGGTAGGAGTAGTGCTGTTTAATGCAGTACTTGCCGTGATTGCATCGATTTTGCTGCCCAAAGTCTCATATCCGTTACTGCCGGTAATGGCAGGGTTAGGACTGGGTGCCATCGGTGCTGTGGTTATGCTGATTCATATGGCAGTAATGACAGAGCGGGTTTTGGCAAGCCAGAATGAGAACTATGCCAATAAAACTACAGTCCTGCATAGTATGGTGCGGAAACTTTTGTTTGTTGCTGCATTGCTGTGCTGCTGGCGTTTTTTTGATATCGATTTACTGGCGGCAGTGATCGGGACCATGGGTATGAAAGCAGGAGCATTTTTTCAGCCGACCGTTCATAAGATTCTATTTCGCGGTAAAGACCAGATGGATTCAACAACATTATAGAAGAAAGGAGGATGATAGTGTATGGGGATGTTGATTTCCAATGAAGTTGATTTTATGATACATGGTGTGTATCAATATCAGCTGTTTGGGCAGAGTTTTTGGATTACAACGACTACAATAGGAATGCTTATTGTAACGATTGCGATTTTACTGATCGCAGTATTGGCAAAGCGGACGCTTGCAAAAGCGACGGATGTGCCGGGAACGTTCCAGAATGCGCTGGAATATGCGTATGATATGCTGTCAGGAATGGCCGGTGGTATACTGGGCGGGAATTCCAGACGGTTCATCAATTACATTGGAACTATATTTTTATTTATACTGTTCTGCAACCTGAGCGGTCTGTTCGGTCTCAGGGCGCCTACCGCAGATTACGGCGTGACCTTTCTGCTTGGTATGTTTACATTTTTTATTGTTAACTATCAGGGAATTAAGAACCATGGTGTCGGCCATTTTACCGGCTTATTTCAACCAACACCGATTTTGTTTCCGATTAACCTGATTGGTGAGCTTGCGAACCCGTTATCAATTTCATTACGTTTGTTTGCAAATTTACTTTCCGGGGTTATTATCTTGGGATTATGGTACGGAATGGTGCCGATATTTGCTAATATTGGTATTCCGGCAGCACTTCACGTTTATTGTGATTTGTTTTCCGGCTGTATCCAGACCTACGTATTCTGTATGCTGACAATGGTTTATATCAACGACAAGCTATAGGATGCTAGCTTCAGTAAGTTATTCATTAAAACATAAATTACAAAAATCAATTCAGGAGGAATTAAATTATGAATGGTATCTCAGGACAAGACTTTATCTATGGTTGTTCCGCTATTGGTGCAGGTCTGGCGATGATCGCCGGTATCGGACCTGGTATCGGACAGGGTATTGCAGCAGGTTATGGTGCATCGGCAGTAGGACGTAATCCGGGCGCAAAAGCCGATATTACATCTACCATGCTTCTGGGTCAGGCGGTAGCAGAGACCACCGGTCTGTATGGTCTGGTTGTTGCTATTATTCTGATGTTTGTTAAACCTTTCTAATCAAATAATAAAGAAAAGTAAACGAAAGGGGGAATAAACCTTGGAAGTTTTAGAAAGACTGATAGGATTTGATGCGCAGCTTCTGCATGATGCGGTGATAACCGGTATCAATATCTTTATTCTGTTCTTTGGCTTATCCTACCTGCTTTTTAATCCGGTTCGTGATGTTCTGGAAAAAAGACGGAATAGAATTGCCGAAGAGCTTGCTCACGCAGCAGAAAGTAAAGAATCTGCAACCGTTATGAAGGCAGAGTATGAAGCAAAGCTTAAGGATGTCAATAAAGAAGCTGACGACATTCTGGAAGCGGCCCGCAGAAAGGCGAAGAACCGCGAAGCAGAAATGCTGGAAGAAGCCAGAGCGGAAGCGGCCAGAATCATTGAACGGGCAAATCGTGAGATCGAATTGGAGAAGAAGAAAGCAATCGATGAAATGAAACAGGAAGTAATCGATATTGCAGCACTGATGGCTAAGAAAGTTGTGGGCAGCTCCATTGATTTTACAATTCAGGATGCATTGATTGATGAGACATTAAAGGAAATGGGTGAGAGCACATGGCAAAGCTAGTATCAAAGGTATACGGCGATGCATTGTTTGAGACGGCCATGGAGAAAGATATGATGGACGTACTTTATGAAGAGGTATGTGCCCTTGTTCCCATACTGCGGGAGAATCCCGAGCTGATCGGACTGCTCAATAATCCGCAGATTGTCAAGGACGAAAAAGTAACCATCATGAGCCGGATATTTTTCGGCAGGATTTCTAAACAGCTGGAAGGCTTCTTAACAATCATTGTTCAGAAAAACAGGCAGAATGATATGCTTCCGATCTTTGAATATTTTATTCAGCGGGTGAAGGAGCATAAACGAATCGGTGCTGCGTATGTGACCAGTGCAGTAGAACTCAGCAGCGATCAGAAGACCAATCTGGAAAGAAAACTGTTGGAATCCACCTCATATATATCGTTTGAGATGTATTATCAGGTTGACCCCGGGATTATTGGCGGCCTGATTATCAGGATCGGAGATCATGTCGTGGACAGCAGTATTCAGACAAGGCTTTACGAACTGAAAAAGGAATTGTCCAAACTTCAGTTGGCTTAAATATTATAAAAGACCGGGGTACTATTCCGGTCAGAAAGGGAAACAGCAAAATGAATTTGAGACCAGAGGAAATCAGTTCAGTAATCAAAGAACAGATTGAAAAATATTCTACCAAGCTGGAAGTCTCTGATGTTGGAACTGTAATTACAGTTGCCGATGGGATTGCTCGAATCCACGGCCTGGAAAAAGCTATGCAGGGTGAACTTCTGGAATTCCCGGGAGAGATGTTCGGCATGGTGCTGAACCTGGAGGAGGACAACGTGGGTGTTGTTCTGCTCGGTGATACCAGCAACATTAGTGAAGGCGATATTGTTAAGACCACCGGCAGGGTAGTAGAGGTACCGGTTGGTGATGCATTGACCGGACGTGTAGTAAATTCACTGGGTCAGCCTATCGATGGCAAGGGCCCGATTGAGACCACGAGGTTTCGCCGGATTGAGCGCGTTGCGCACGGCGTTATTGAAAGAAAGTCCGTTGATACACCGCTGCAGACCGGAATTAAAGCGATTGATTCGATGATTCCGATCGGAAGAGGACAGCGAGAGCTGATCATCGGTGACCGTCAGACCGGTAAGACCGCGATTGCTCTTGATACCATCATCAACCAGAAAGGCCAGGGCGTTCACTGTATTTATGTGGCGATTGGCCAGAAAGCTTCGACCGTTTCCAACATCGTTAAGACGTTAGAAGAGTTTGGTGCGATGGACTATACTACCATTGTTGTATCGACCGCATCTGATCTGGCACCGCTGCAGTACATTGCGCCGTATTCCGGCTGTGCAATCGGTGAGGAGTGGATGGAGAACGGCCAGGATGTCCTGGTAGTATATGACGATTTGACCAAGCATGCGGCAGCTTACCGTACCTTGTCGCTGCTGCTGAAGAGACCACCGGGACGTGAGGCATACCCGGGCGATGTCTTCTATCTGCATTCCAGACTGCTGGAGCGCGCATCCCGGTTATCGGATGAGCTGGGCGGCGGTTCGCTGACCGCGCTGCCGATCATCGAGACTCAGGCAGGTGACGTATCTGCTTATATTCCGACCAACGTAATTTCAATTACCGATGGTCAGATTTATCTGGAGACAGAAATGTTTAACTCCGGTTTCCGTCCGGCTATCAATGCCGGTCTGTCCGTATCCCGTGTAGGTGGTGCAGCACAGATTAAGGCAATTAAGAAAATTGCTGCTCCGATACGTGTGGAACTGGCACAGTACCGGGAGCTGGCATCCTTTGCCCAGTTTGGTTCTGAACTGGATGCATCAACCACAGAACAGCTGGCTCAGGGTGAAAGAATCCGTGAAATCTTAAAACAGCCGCAGTATCAGCCGATGCCGGTTGAATACCAGGTTATTATTATTTATGCAGCAACCAAAAAATATCTGCTGGATATTCCGGTAGCAGATATCCTTACCTTTGAAAAAGACCTGTTTAAATTCATCGATGCCAAGTATCCGGAGATTCCGGCTTCAATCCGTGAAACAAAGCAGCTGTCAGAGGAGAACGAGGAACTTTTGGTCAAGGCAATCAAAGCGTGTAAGGCACAGCGGTAAGCAAATGCCACAGAAGTGCCTGCACACAGGACGGAGGGAATCATCATGGCATCCATGAGAGATATTAAACGCAGAAGAGCGAGTATCCAGAGCACCAGCCAGATCACCAAGGCAATGAAGCTGGTATCTACGGTAAAGCTGCAGAAGTCCAGAACCAAGGCCGAAAGTTCCAAACCATATTTTGACCTGATGTATGATACCATTTCCACGATGTTGAAGCGATCCGGTATTGTCGAGCATAAATACCTGCGTGCCGGTGATTCGCCTAAAAAGGCAGTGATTGCCATTACATCCAACCGCGGACTTGCCGGAGGCTATAACAACAACATCGTCAAGCTGATTGCCGCGCATCCGGATCTGAATCCGGAGAATACCAGGGTGTATGCAATCGGCCGCAAGGGCAGAGACGGGCTGGCGAGAAAGAAGTACGAGATTGCTGCTGATTACTCAGAAGTAATCAACGAACCTCTTTACCGCGATGCTTCAGATCTGACCCTGGAGCTTCTGGATCAATTTGGCCGGAATCAGATCGGTGAAATTTATCTGGCATATACATCATTTAAAAATACGGTAGTCCATATTCCGAAACTGATTAAGCTTCTTCCGTTTACCATGGAAGAAGGCAGTGAGGAAGAGACATTGAAAGCTCAGGCAATTATGAATTATGAGCCGAACGAAGATACGGTTCTGGATTCCATTATTCCAAAGTATATGAGCAGCCTGATCTATGGTGCACTGCTGGAGGCAGTGGCCAGTGAGAACGGTGCCCGTATGAGTGCGATGGACTCTGCGACAAGCAACGCAGAAGAGATGCTGGATAAGCTGGGACTGCAGTATAACCGTGCCCGCCAGGGTTCCATTACCCAGGAGCTTACGGAGATTATTGCTGGTGCTAATGCGATTAATTAACAGAAATAAATATAATAAGGAGAAACAAGATGGCAGAACAGAACATTGGTAAAATCACGCAGATTATCGGCGCGGTTATGGACATCAAATTCTCCCAGGGCAAGATCCCGGAAATCAACGAAGCAATCAGAATACCGCTGGAGGATAACAGCAGTCTGACTGTCGAGGTTGCCCAGGATCTTGGTGACGATACCGTAAGATGTATCGCAATGGGAAGTACCGATGGTTTGCGCAGAGGGATGGACGCCGTGGCGACCGGATCCTCAATCAGCGTGCCGGTTGGTGAGAATACGCTGGGACGTATTTTCAACGTACTGGGTGAACCGATTGATAATAAAGAAAAGCCACAGGTGGAAGAGTATTTGCCGATCCACAGAAAAGCTCCTACATTCGAAGAGCAGTCAAACGACACGGAGATTCTGGAGACCGGTATCAAGGTTGTTGATCTTCTTTGCCCTTATCAGAAGGGTGGTAAGATCGGTCTGTTCGGCGGCGCAGGTGTAGGCAAAACCGTACTGATTCAGGAACTGATTCGTAATATCGCCACCGAACATGGTGGGTATTCAGTATTTACCGGTGTAGGTGAACGTACCCGTGAGGGTAACGACTTATACCATGAAATGACCGAGTCAGGCGTAATCAATAAGACAACCATGGTGTTCGGGCAGATGAATGAGCCGCCGGGAGCCCGTATGAGGGTTGGCCTGACCGGACTTACGATGGCAGAGTATTTCCGTGATAAGGGTGGTAAGGACGTACTGTTGTTTATTGACAATATTTTCCGTTTTACCCAGGCGGGCTCAGAGGTTTCCGCACTGCTTGGACGTATGCCGTCCGCAGTAGGATATCAGCCGACCCTTCAGACCGAGATGGGTGCTCTGCAGGAGCGTATTACATCGACCAAGAATGGTTCCATCACTTCGGTACAGGCAGTATACGTACCGGCGGATGACCTTACCGATCCGGCTCCGGCCAATACCTTTGCGCATTTGGATGCGACAACCGTACTGGATCGTTCGATTGTAGAGCTTGGTATTTATCCGGCTGTGGATCCGCTGGGATCAACCTCCCGTATTCTTGATCCCCGTATTGTCGGAGAAGAGCATTACCAGATAGCCCGTGGTGTCCAGGAAGTTCTTCAGAAGTACAAAGAATTGCAGGATATCATCGCAATGCTGGGTATGGATGAGCTTTCTGAAGAAGATAAGCTGACCGTATCCCGGGCCAGAAAGATCCAGAGATTCTTATCCCAGCCGTTCTTTGTGGCCGGGCAGTTTACCGGTCTGGAAGGCCGTTATGTACCGGTCAGTGAGACAATTCAGGGCTTCAAAGAAATTCTGGAAGGCAAACACGATGACATTCCGGAGCAGTACTTCCTGAATGCAGGTAATATTGACGATGTTCTTGCCCGCGTGAAATAAGGGGGGAAATCCATGGCTGATGTTATGAAGTTAGAGATTATTACTCCGGATCGGGAGTTTTACCAGGGTGATGTAACAATGGTGGAACTGACGACAACTGAAGGTAATGTAGGTATTTATCCGGAGCATATCCCGCTGACTGCGGTAGTTGCTCCTGGTGTTTTAAAAATTCATGAGCAGGATCAGCTGTTGGAGGCTGCCCTGCTGTCCGGATTTATTACAATTTTTCCGGATAAGGTTACTATTATGGCAGAGATTGCCGAGTGGCCCGATGAAATTGATTTTAACCGTGCCGATGAGTCCCGGGCAAGAGCAGAACGCCGTCTGGCATCTGCGGAAGCAGAGATGGATGTGCTCCGTGCCGAAATGGCATTGAAACGCGCTCTGGTTCGTCTGGAAGTGCGTCACTAAAGAAAGAGATTGATAAATGATTCCTGGCAGGTGAAGTCTGCCGGGAATTATTTGATTAAATTTAACCGGTAATTAGGTGGACGGGAGGAACGGAAGATGAATAAGAAAAATCGCAGATATATTACTAAGGGGGTCATTCTGCTTCTGGCTGCGCTTATCCTGCAGGTGTGTGCACGCTGGATTCCGGGATTTGCTACCTGGTATGCTCATCACATTTATCCCGTTCTGGTGACCATAATCGGAGGTTTTTTTGGTTTGTTTCCGTTTTCGGTGGTTGAGCTGGGGTTATATATTATTCTCCTTTCAATTATCGTCGCTGTTATCCGTTATATAAGAAAACCACTTCATTTGATATGCAGAGGCTTTCGGATGATGGCGGTGATACTTTTTGTGTATACTCTGAATTGTGGTATCAACTATCTGGCCATGCCATTTTCAGAATATGCAAGACTTGAGTTGGATTTGTACACAGAAGAAGAATTAAAGGAATTATGCCAGTACCTCGTTATAAAAGTCAACGAAACGGCCACTGCAGAGCGCTATGCTGATCACAGGCTGGAATGGCTTCAGGAAGGGGTTAACGCAATGCAGAAGGCAGGGGAGGACTTTCCTTCTCTCAGTGGATTTTATCCCCGCCCTAAGCCGGTCCTGATATCCTCGATTTTATCGGTGCAGCAGCTGGCGGGAATCTATGCGCCATTTACTATTGAGGCAAACTTTAATCAGGAGATGACAGATTATAACATTCCTCATACGATCTGCCACGAATTGTCACACCTGAAAGGTTTTATGAGAGAAGATGAAGCGAATTTTATCGGATATCTGGCCTGCCTTGCTTCGGATAACCAGTCATTTCAGTACAGCGGTTACCTGACCGGATGGATTTATGCCGGCAATGCCCTGGCGAAGGTGGATCCTCAGGCTTACATAGAACTGCACCAGTGTTTATCCCAGGAAGTCACAGACGATCTGGTTGAGAATCATCAATTCTGGAGTCAGTATGACGGCAAAATAGCGGAGGTATCGACACAGTGGAATGATACTTACCTGAAAATAAATCGTCAGTCAGATGGAGTTCAGAGTTATGGACACATGGTAGATCTGATGCTTGCATATTATAAGAACACAGCATATCAGACACAATAATTCAAGAGGATAATCATTGTAAGCAAATTCGAAATAAGTTATAATGATAAAAAGTGCCTTACGAAAACGAAGGGGGTCACCTAATGGACAAGGTATTGTATGATTTGATGGATTGGGCAGCAATTGAAGAGATCGTATATTCGGAAGCAGCTGATCCACACCAGATGCTGGGACCGCATGTGATGGAAGCTGGTTTGCTGATTCAGGTGTTTATACCGAATACGGCAGCAATTACTGTAAAGATAAAAGGCAGCGGGAAAAAATATCCGATGGAGCAGCAGGATGAGGATGGTTTTTATGCCGTGCTGATTCCTCGGAAAAGTGTGACCGGATATACGCTTATCGTTATGTATGATACCGGAATAACAGAAGAAATTCACGATCCATATGCCTTCGAACCCCAGTATACCGGGAAAGAGCTGAAACAGTTCGAAGCAGGTATCTGCTATGATATTTATAAGAAAATGGGAGCGCATCCAATGCTGGTTGACGGTACTCCGGGCGTTTACTTTTCTGTGTGGGCACCTTGTGCGATGCGGGTCAGTGTAGTTGGAGATTTCAATCTATGGGACGGCCGGCGTCATCAGATGAGAAGGCTGGGGGATTCAGGTATCTTTGAGATCTTCATACCGGGATTAAGCTCCGGTGATATTTACAAATATGAGATTAAGAACCGCGCGGGTGAGCCAATGCTAAAGGCAGATCCTTATGCCAATTATGCGGAACTCAGACCTAACAATGCATCTGTGATATGGGATATCAGCAAGTTCAGCTGGACCGATGAGGACTGGATGAATGCCCGGGAGAAGAAGGACTCAAAGACTGCCCCTATGTCAATTTATGAGATGCATCTGGGCTCATGGATTCGCAAAGAGCTTGCCGTTGATTCTGATGGCAGGGAGATTACCGGGACAGAGTTCTATAATTACCGTGAGATCGCACCACGTCTGGCCGAATATATAAAAGAAACCTGTTATACCCATATCGAACTGATGCCGATTATGGAACATCCGCTGGATGCGTCATGGGGGTATCAGGTTACCGGATATTATGCACCGACCAGCAGGTATGGAACCCCGGATGATTTCATGTATTTCGTAAATTACATGCACCAGCAGGGTATCGGTGTAATTCTCGACTGGGTTCCGGCACATTTTCCGAAAGATGCCTATGGAATGGCATGTTTTGATGGCACCTGCGTATACGAACACCGTGACCCAAGACAGGGCGAGCATCCCCACTGGGGAACATTGATATACAATTACGGCCGCCCTCAGGTCGCCAATTTCCTGATATCCAACGCCCTGTTCTGGGCGGAGCAGTATCATGCCGACGGCATACGGATGGATGCGGTGGCTTCCATGCTGTACCTGGATTATGGCAAGAATGACGGTGAATGGGTTGCCAATATTTATGGCGGACATGAGAATCTGGAGGCAATTGAGTTCTTAAAGCATTTAAACACCATCTTTAAAAGACGTGTCAAAGGAGCTGTTCTGATTGCCGAAGAATCAACCGCCTGGCCACAGATTACCGGTGAGGTCAAAGAAGGTGCCGTAGGCTTTGATTACAAGTGGAATATGGGCTGGATGAATGATTTCATCGGTTATATGCAATATGACCCATATTTCCGTTCCCATCACTATGGCGAACTTATCTTTAGCATGGTCTATGCCTACAGCGAAGACTTTGTCCTGGTATTTTCCCATGATGAAGTGGTCCATGGCAAAGCATCAATGCTTGGCAAGATGCCAGGACAAACACTCGAAGAAAAAGCAAACAACCTGCGTCTGGCCTATGGTTTCATGTACGCCCACCCAGGCAAAAAGCTTTTATTCATGGGTCAGGAATTCGGCCAGGTATCAGAATGGAACGAAAACCAACAGCTCCCCTGGGAGATCCTGGAGTATCCCGTGCATAAGTCAATGCATGAATATGTAAAAGCACTCAACAGGCTATACGTTACACAACCAGCTCTGTCAGCACAGGATTACCATCCGGACGGGTTTGAATGGATCAACTGCACTGCCGGAAAAGATAACATTATAGTATTTCTAAGAAAAACAAAGAAATCCGAAGAAACACTATTATTCGTTTGTAACTTCGCTCCGGTTGAACATGAAGCCTATGAAATTGGAGTACCTTTCTACGGGAAGTACAAAGAAATGTTCAATAGCGATGCTACTGAATTTGGCGGCACTGGTATCGGAAATCCCCGCGCCAAAACCAGCCGGCAGACCCCCTGCGACGAACGAGAATGCTCAATATCAGTACATGTCCCCCCAATGGGAATGCTGATATTCTCATGCACCCCGGCAACTGCCCCGGTAAAGGTAAAGATAAAGGCAACTAAGCCACGAGCAAGTAAAAAGGGCAAACTAAATTAATCGCTTTTTACCCGGTGGGAGCTATACAAGTAGCTGGGGAAGTGGCGTTTTGTTCAGGAAGCGGCGACTTTGAGAGAATTGTCCCACTAAAAGAACGGGGCCGCTACCTGCACGAACATGCCACTTCCCCTCGCGACAATGTGCATCGCTTCCTATTGTTAATATGAATATAGCGGTTTTCCGGGATTTCCATAAGAGACCACCTGATATGAGTTTTCCTCAATATCAGGTGGTTGATATATTTAATTAGTTTTCGTGTACAATGATTCCGCTGCAGAGTGTATATTTCACCTGTCCATACAGTGATTGTCCGATAAACGGTGAATTCCTTGATTTTGATTCAAACTGATCTACGATCCATTCTTGATTTTCATCAAAAATCACCAGGTCGGCATCGGCACCTTCGCCAATCCAGCCTTTGTCCATCTGATAGAGCGAGGCGGGGTTCAGGCTCATCTTCTCCATTAACTGAAGCAGACTCAGGTGTCCGGGATGTACCAGATGCGTGATTCCCAGCGCCAGCGCAGTTTCCAGTCCGATGATGCCGCTGGGTGCCTCAGTCAGAGGCTTTGCTTTCTCATCCTGACTGTGTGGTGCATGATCCGTGGCTATAATATCAATCGTACCATCCTTAAGGCCGTCCAGAATCATCAACCGGTCTTGCTCGGTACGAAGCGGCGGATTCATCTTAGCCAGGGTACCGTGTTTTAAGATTGCCGTTTCATTCAGGGAAAAATGATGCGGAGTTACTTCTGCATATACTTTAGCCCCAAGATCCTTGGCAAGCTTAATCATTTTCACAGAATTGCCGGAGCTGATATGCTGAATATCGACGGTAGCTCCGGTATGTAATGCCAGCATGCAGTCACGGGCAATCATGACATCCTCAGCCAGAGCCGGAGATCCGCCGATTCCCAGTTCATCAGATACCGCTCCCTGATTGATGCCGTTATTTTTAATAAAAGCCGGATCTTCTTCATGGAAGCTGAGCGGAACATCCAGCCGGACAGCCTCTTCCATGGCCTGTCTGACCAGTGCCGCATTCATAATCGGGATGCCGTCATCGGTAAATCCACATGCTCCATGTGCTTTTAATTCCGCCATATTGGTCATGGTGCCGCCTTTCATGCCGATGGTGATATTAGCAGATGATAATACATGGATGCCGGTCTTTTTTCCTTCAGTTAGAACATATTCCAATGTTTCAACATTATCAATGGCCGGTTTGGTATTGGCCATGCAGACAACGGTAGTAAATCCGCCTGCGGCCGCTGCCCTGGCACCGGTTTGGATATCTTCTTTATAAGTCAGGCCCGGATCACGAAAATGGACATGGACATCTATGAGGCCCGGTGCGACAGTCAGCCCATCAGCATCAATGATACGCTCGCAGGCGGACTCGTCTACGTGTAATCCATTTACCATGGAAATGATTTTTCCTTCTTTTATTAAAATGTCACAAATCTGATCAAAACCTGTCTTCGGATCAAGGACACGTCCGTTTTTTATCAATATCATTTAGTTTTCCTCCTTATGGTAAAAGCCGATGCAGTTATTTGTATCCAAATACCTGACCCTGATTCTTAATATCCGCCACTCTGTCCTTATAAGAAGCTGCATTAGGTAGTGCCTTCAGCTTATCAATAACGGAATAATCACGCCAGAAATGCATTGGAAACACCATATCAGCTCCAACAGTATTCATAAACTCATCCAGGCCAACCCAGAACCATTCCCCCTGCCTTCCGTCTAACGGCAGGAACGCGATATTCGGGCGGACACCGTAAGCCTTGATCCGCTCCAGCTCCTGTCTGTAATTATCGGCCATCTGCCGATTCCAATCATCCGGTTCACCGTCCCAGTGCCAGTGATTCAGATCTCCGGCATGGTAAACAGACTGCCCGTTATGTTCGGCCAGAAAAGCTACGCCTTCATCCGTAGAGTGAAAAGCCGTAATGTGCAGATTCTGCTCACTAAAGTCCAGTGAACTGCCCGCATCGATAAACTCAGTCCGGCAGCTCTGATCCTCAGGGACCTGATTCTGGAAGATATCATCCGAAAGAACATACTGGACATTCGGATGCAGATCGGTCAGATCATAGATTTTCACAGAAAAATGATCCCCGTGCCGATGGCTTGCAAATACAAACAGCTGTTTATCAGGATTCAGGTCAGGCAATGATCCTCCTACATAATCAAACAACAGATAAAGCGAATCCAGTTCAACCAGGAAACCGCTGTGGTGAATATATGTGATATTCATAATCATCTCCCCCATTCTCATTAACTATATAATTAGCATATTACCATAAATGACGCAAAAATAACAGTCTGCAGAGAAAATGTATCAATCCCGCCCCGCCACAGATCGATAGCAGATATAATAAATGCCCGGCCAGAATCCCCAACTGCTGCCCGATCTGATAAAAGATCGGCTGTTCAATCGGATGAAAAGGAGAAATATAAAACATATCCGCCCGCATACCAGGCGAAAAAACATTAATAGCCGTAGCAACAAGGCAGGCAGCCACAAACAGCAAAAGCGAATTCAGATAACCACGCCACCGCCGGTCAGAACGTCCGCCAACAGCTATAAAAATCCCAATCAATAACAATAGAATATGCCAGAAATAAGCATGAAAAAGAAGATACCAATGCTGCCGCGGAAAACCATCCGCCGCCACAAGCGCCGCCCCCGCCCCCAGCAGATTAAAATTCTGCATAAAAGTCCCACAAACAGTTTGCACCCTTGCAGAAAGCCACGGAAATAGCAGACAAAGATACATCGGAATACTACAAAGATGAAACGGAAAAAACCACCAGTCAAAATAGTGGTCATAAACAACAAAATATAAAAGCACCTGCTTACAAAACTCCATCCCAGCCAAAACCACACCACACACAAATAAAACACGATTAAAACAAGCATCACTCATTCTCATATAATTTCATCCCAGCCAGTTTTTCATAATAACAATCCCTATTATGTATAAAAAATCACAAGCTCAGTATAAAGGTTTGCTTTTCATCCTTTTACCAGCGAGGCGTATATTGTAGCTGGGGGAAGCGGGGATTGCGGGTCGGAAGCGGCGGCTGTGGTATCCGTCCGTATTTTCTGCCTTTGCAGGACTGTTAGAATCTCTTATAGCAGAGCAATGACGCGTTAATGCCAGAAACGGCCAACTGTCTGAGCGCAGCGAGTTTTGGCGTTTCTGGCATTGCATTTAGCGGCATTGCTCTGCTATTAGAGATTCTTACAGTCCGAAACTGCAGGAAATACGGACGGATACCACAGCCGCCGCTTCCGGCCCGCAATCCCCGCTTTCCCCCCGCAACAACCTACCCCTCAGCTCTCTCTTTATTTCCAAAAAAACTAATCAAATACAATCCGCACAACCCAACTAGAGCATACACAATTCTGGACAGCCAGGACATGCTTCCAAACAGATAGGCGACCAGGTTAAAATCCAGAAGCCCAATCAGCCCCCAGTTGATGGCGCCGACGATAGCAATTGTCAGTGCAGTATAATCCAATGTTTTATTTCTCATAGCACTACCTCCTTTATTATCGGTCATATCGGTAGTATGCCCCACTATTTGCAGATTATTCCTGTCTGCGATATTACTTGGATTTAACTTCCTTCCAGAGGTTATTATAAATGGAATCCGTTTCGTCACCCAGATACTGATATACTTCGCTGTTTTTCAGAGAATCCATATCCGGGAATACCGACTTGTTATTTTTTACTTCATCATACAATAAATCAAAGGCTCCCTTGTTTGGAGTAGCATAGGTGATGTATTCAAAGTTAGCCTGGGCAATTTCCGGACGGCAGAGGAAATCAATCCATTTTTCGGCATTCTCTTTATTTTTAGCATTTTTCGGAATAACCCAGGAATCAATCCAAAGGTTGGTGCCTTCCTCGGGTAGTACGTATTCCAGGGAATAATCCAGAGTATCCACCTCTCCCTGGATATACAGCAGTTCACCGGAATAAATAACACCCACGGCAGCCTCGCCGCCAATCATTTTGTCCCGTACCTGATCAATGACATAAGCCTGTATCAGGGGTTTCTGATCGATCAGATCCTGCTTGGCCATCTGCAGCGCTTCTTCATTTTCCGTATTCATGGAGTGACCATTCTTTTTTAAAGCAACCATAAACGCATCCCTGACACTGTCCTGCATCAGGATTTCGCCGCTCAGCCGCTCATCCCACAGATCAGCCCATGAAGTCGGCGGTTCCACACCCAGTTCTTTCAGGCGGCTGGTATTGTAAATAATACCTACCGTACCCCAGCAATAAGGAACCGAATATTTATTTTCGGAATCAAAGGCTTTTGACATTTCAATATAGGCCGGATCAATCTGGTCATAGTTGGGAACATTGTCAAAATTAATTTCTGCCAGCATATCATTTTCGATCATTTTCTGAATCATATAATCAGAAGGGCATACGACATCATAGCTGGAGCCACCTTTTTCAATCACCGGATACATTTCTTCATTGGTTTCAAATGGGTCATAAGTGACCTCAATGCCGGTTTCTTCTTCAAACTGGGCAATCACATCCTCATCGATGTATTCGCCCCAGTTATAAACATACAGCTTGTTGGAATTGCCGGAACCACCATCGGAGGAACCTTTTGAGGCACCGCCGCCGCAGCCGGTCAGCAGAATAGAAGCAGCAGCCGCTGCCAGGGTAAATGGTATTAATTTCAGTTTCATCATGATCTCCTTTGCTTTCTGGGTACAAAATTGCTGATAATTAACAGGATCAGCACCGTAATAAAGATTACCGTGGACAGCGCATACATGGATGGCTTGATGCCTCGGCGGACTTCGCTGTAAATAAGCGTGGATAACGTGTTGATGCCGGCACCTCTGGTAAAGTGCGTGATGATAAAATCATCGAGTGACATGGTAAACGCAAGCAGGAATCCGGACAGTACACCGGGAAGGATATCCGGGAATACTACCTTAAAAAACGCCTGAACCGGAGATGCACCCAGATCCATTGCCGCTTCATATGTGTAACGGCTGGTCTGCTTTAATTTAGGCATGACACTTAATATTACATAAGGAATATTAAAGGTAATGTGAGCGATCAAAATGGTTCTAAAGCCGAGTGAGATACCAAACGCAATAAAGGTCAGCATCAGTGAGATTCCGGTGACGATATCGGCATTCAGCATGGGAATGTTGGTAATACCCATAACAATGCTCTTCGGAACCTGACGCATATTATTAATCGCAATGGATGCTGCCGTACCAATGACAGTGGCAATCAGTGCCGACAAAAAAGCAATCATCAGTGTATTGTATAACGCATCCATGATATTGCGGCTGGCAAACATCTGGGTATACCAGTTCAGGGTGAATCCGCCCCAGTGAGCCCGTGATTTGGAACTGTTAAAGGAAAGGACAATCATGGTAGCGATCGGTGCATACAAAAAAATCATAATCAATACCAGATAAAAATCCTGCCAGATTTTCTTGAGAAGTTGTGCTGCCTTAGTCATCAGAATCCACTCCCTTCCCCATTTTTATCGTATTTGGCAATAAGAGCCATACTGAGAAGAATAAATACCATCAGGACCAGTGACAGACCGGAACCCTGATGCCAGTTGCTGCCTTTGGTAAATTCCTGCTCAATAACATTTCCAATCAGTAAAATCTTGCTGCCGCCCAACAGGTTGGAAATAACAAAGGTGGTAAGAGCCGGTACAAAAACCATCGTGATGCCGCTGATAATTCCCGGTACGCTTAATGGCAGCCAGATCCGGAAAAATGTCTGATAAAAATTAGCACCCAGATCCCGGGCCGCATTGATGGTGTTGTCATCGATTTTGCAGAGGACATTGTAAATTGGCAAAACCATAAACGGTAAAAAGTTATATACCATTCCAAGGACAATCGCCCCCGGAGTATTGATCAGAGACTGGGTGGGCAGATGGAGAAAGGACAGGATACCGTTGATAACCCCGTTTTTCTCAAGTAAAGTCTGCCAGGCCAGTGTGCGGAGCAGAAAATTCATCCACATCGGCAATATAAAAATGAAGACCACGAAGCTGGCCTGCCCCATGCCGCGGTTGCGCAGAATCATCGCCAGCGGATAAGCCAGCAGCAGGCAGATCACCGTACTGACAAATGATATCTCGAGCGACAGCCATAATGCTTTGAGATGTTCCGGCTTAGCAATGGACAGGATATTGGCAAGGGTAAAGGCACCCGACCGGTCCGTGAGTCCATAGTAGACGATCAGAGCCAGCGGAATAATAATGAATCCAACCATCCATACAAGATATGGCCCGGACAATAATTTTTTATTCATTGACTCCCACTGCCTCCTCATCTTCTGAAGCAGGTTTGTTCATAATATGGATATCAAACGGATCCACATGAATCCCCACTTCCTTGCCGACCGGACACATATCGGTGCTGTGAACCAGCCATTCAAAGCCAGCCGGAGTTGTGATTTTCATTTCATAGTGAACCCCTTTGAAAATAAGGTGCGTGCAGATCCCGGTCAGTTCCCCGGCAGACGGCTCGACCAGATCGATGTCTTCCGGACGGATTACCACATCGATAGGGGCATTGGTACCGAAGCCCTTATCGACACAGGCAAATTTTGCGCCAAAAATTTGCACCAGTTCGTCACGCAGCATCACTCCGGCAACGATGTTGCTTTCGCCGATGAAGTCGGCGACAAACGCATTTTCCGGTTCATTATATATTTGTTCCGGGGTTCCCATCTGCTGGATATATCCCTGGTTCATAACAACAATGGTATCCGACATGGTCAGAGCTTCTTCCTGATCATGAGTAACATAGATAAAGGTAATGCCCAGTTCATTCTTCAGACGGATCAATTCGTACTGCATGTCCTGACGCAGCTTAAGATCAAGTGCGCCGAGCGGTTCATCCAGCAGCAGCACCCGCGGTTCGTTCACGATCGCCCGGGCAATGGCAATACGCTGCTGTTGTCCGCCGCTTAATGAGTCGACACTGCGATTCTCATAGCCGTCCAGGTTAACCAGTTTTAATGCGTATTTAATTTTATCCTGGATATAGGTTTTGGGTTTATTTTTAATCCGCAGTCCAAAGGCAATGTTTTCTGCAATATTCATATGTGTAAACAGCGCATATTTCTGGAATACCGTATTCAGCTGCCGTTTATTCGGGGGGATTTTGCTGATATCCGTACCGTCAAAAATAACCCTGCCGGTGTCAGCTGCTTCAAAACCGCCGATAATTCGCAATGTTGTAGTCTTGCCGCAGCCGCTTGGTCCAAGCAAAGTTACAAATGTATTTTCTTTAACCGATAAACTCAGGTCATCCAGAACCATCGTTCCATCGAAACTTTTTGAAACATTGATTAAATCAATTAAATTCTGCCCCATGTATATATCCTCCCGGTATATTAAAAACTCGGCGGAGAGCTGACCCACAGAAGGACAGCGCCGGTCTTGCTGGATAAATGATGTTTTTTATCCGGTATAAAATAAAAGGACTCGCCTTTTTTTGCCTTATGTGTCTTGTTGCCCAGATGAATGGATACTGTTCCCTGCATCACATATCCGAATTCCTCTCCTTCATGGGGATTGTCGGGGTATGTTTCGCCGCCTGCCTCCAATGTCAGCATAATCGGTTCCATAACATTTTTCTGGGCATTGGGAATAATCCATTTAACTCCATTCTTTAAGTCGGTGTCATGCTTTTCAAAATAATCGGTTTTGCCGAAGACAATCTGCTCCTCAGGGGCTTCATTGAAAAAGTCACCGATCGTAGTCCCAAGACATTGCAGAATATCCATGAGCGTGGCAATCGAAGGTGAGGTAAGATCGCGTTCCAGCTGTGAAATAAAGCCCTTTGACAGCTCTGCGCGGTCCGCCAGTTCTTCCTGCGTTAATCCCTTTAATACACGTAGTTCTTTTAACTTTGCACCGATGCTCATAGCTCCTCCTCCTAATCTTGAAGTTTACAAATACTGACTGATGATAAAATTAATCTTAAAGTTTAGTATTAATAAACAAGCAGCAATGTCCATTATACTGAAAAATCTTTCTGTGTCAATAGATTCTGAATAGATTTTTTGATAAATATATGGTATGATAATGCTGTTGTAATTCAGCAAGAGAAAACTATGGTTTGAGGAGGAGGAAAAGATGTCCAGAGCAGGAAAATATATGGCATATGTTGGATCTTACTCTTATACGGGAAAGTCAAAAGGTATCACCGTTTACGATGTGGATGTAAAGGCAGGATTATTCAGCGAACGCTGTGAAGTGGAAGTGGATAATTCTTCCTATGTAATTGCTGCCAGCAACGGCAGGACATTGTATTCAATTGCGGATGAAGGTGTGGTGGCCTTCCGGATTCTGGAGAACGGCAGTTTATCCCGTTTGAACAGTGCCAATATCAAAGGAATGAGAGGCTGTCATTTGTCTACCGATAAAGATGACAAATACATATTTGTCTCTGGTTTTCATGACGGCAAGTCGACCATTCTGCGCCTGAACTCAGATGGTTCAATTGGAGAAATTGTTGATGGCGTATACCATAAAGGCCTGGGCAGTATTGCCGAACGTAATTTCCGCCCGCACGTTACCTGTTCCAGAAGAACACCGGATGGCAAATATGTTATGTGTGCTGATTCGGGCCTCGACCAGGTAAAAATATATCGTTTTAATGAGCAAGAAGAAAATCTGTTACTGGTAGAAGCGATCCGCTGTGATATCGAATCGGCACCACGCTGTTTTCGCTTCAGTGCTGATGGCAGATTTATTTATCTGATGTCGGAGCAGAAAAATGTAATCGATGTGTTCAGCTATGAAAGCGGCGAACGTGTTCCGGTGATAGAGAAGATTCAGACCGTCCCGACAGCAGGTAAAAAACCCAATATTCTGACCGCAGTATGTTCGATGCGTTTTTCTCCGGATGAGAAGCATCTGTTTTGCGGCAATGCCGGTGATGAGAGCGTATCCATTTACAACAGAGATCCGGACACTGGTCTGCTTGAGCAGATCTGCTGCCTGCCGATCAGCGGCGAATATCCCAAGGATCTGGCGGTCTTTCCTGATGATAAGCATTTGGCCTCGATCAACCATGAGAGTGGAACGATAACCTTTTTCAACATCGATTACGAAAAAGGATTGATTGTTATGAGCAGTAATCCGATTCCCTGTGATGAGCCAAATAGCTGTGCTATCGTGAAAATAGGAGGCTGAAATGGCGGGTTCGACATTTGGAACAATCTTTCGGATCATGACCTGGGGAGAGTCGCACGGTAAAGGGGTTGGCGTAACGATAGATGGCTGCCCGGCCGGACTTGCCCTGTGCGAAGAAGATATTCAGGTTTATCTGGACCGGAGAAAACCGGGCCAGAGTAAATTTACAACAGCGCGGCAGGAAGGTGACCAGGTTGAGATTCTGTCAGGTGTATTTGAGGGCCGGACAACCGGGACTCCGATTGCACTGATGATTCGCAATCAGGATCAGAGATCAAGAGATTATGGCGAAATTATGGAGGTCTACCGTCCTGGACATGCCGATTACTGTTTTGATGAAAAATATGGATTCCGGGATTACCGGGGCGGCGGGCGTTCTTCCGGGAGAGAGACGATCGGCCGGGTGGCAGCCGGAGCTATAGCCTGTAAGCTGCTGGATTTCTACGGTATTCAGGTGACGGCTTATACCAGAAGTATCGGGGCATTTGAGATCGATCCGGCTCGTTTTGATATTCAAATCAGAGATGAAAATCGTTTATATATGCCGGATACGGAAGCAGCAGCGGCAGCTGAACGTTGGCTGGAGGAGCTGATTGCAAAGCATGATTCTGCCGGAGGAGTGGTCGAATGTGTGATTACCGGTGTTCCGGCCGGAGTGGGAGAGCCGGTATTTGATAAACTGGATGCCTGCCTGGCTAAGGCGGTAATGTCAATCGGCGCAGTCAAGGGCTTTGAGATTGGGACTGGATTTGCCGCGGCAAGATCGTTAGGTTCTGAAAATAATGATGAATTTATTGTCGATGAATGTGGCAATATAAATAAGAAAACAAATTGTGCCGGCGGAATTCTTGGCGGCATCAGCGATGGTAGTGACATTGTATTACGGGCAGCATTTAAACCTACCCCATCGATAGCCGCTGTGCAGCAGACGGTAAACCGCAGAAAAGAACCGGTCGAGATTACGATCAAAGGCCGCCATGATCCGATTGTGGTACCGCGGGCCGTTGTGGTGGTAGAAGCTATGGCCGCCCTGACAGTCTTGGATTTATATCTGATGAGCCGGAATTCCAGACTGTCTTGATCGATCATATACAATAGCAAAGAGGAGAATGAGTTATGAAAATAGCAATGGGAAATGACCATACCGCATTGGAAATGAAGGACGAAATCAAAGCTTACGTAGAATCCAAAGGGTATGAAGTGACTGACTTCGGTACTAACTCAACAGAGAGCTGCGATTATCCGGATTATGGTGAAAAAGTGGCACGCGCTGTAGTCGCCGGAGAGGCTGATTATGGCATTTGCATCTGCGGAACCGGGATCGGGATCGGAATTGCCGCCAGCAAAGTCAGCGGAACCCGTGTCTGCACCTGCAGTGAACCATATAGCGCAAGGCTTTCAAGAATGCATAATAACTCTAATATTCTGACATTTGGTGCCCGTGTTATCGGTGCGGAGATGGCCAAGATGATCGTTGATGAGTGGCTGGATCATGTATACGAAGGCGGAAGACACCAGCGGCGGGTTGACCAGGTAATGGCGATCGAAGGAAAATAAAAGAAAAATTCATCAAAACGGCTGGTCTGCATGGGTATATGCAAACCAGCCGTTTCGGTTTTAATCACTTATTCGGTTCTGCTTCCGGCTCATGGAAGGTGTCATTCCGGTAACAGACTTAAAAACCCGGTTAAAATGTGTCAGATTAGAAAATCCCGTCTCATTACTGATCTGGGTGAAATTCTTATTGGTTTCCAGCATCATTCGCTGTGCATTCAGAATCCTGGTGGTATTCAGGTACTGGATCACTGTGTTGCCGGTTGCCTGTTTGAATTTACGGCACAGATAATAAGGGCTCAGGAAGAAACGTTGTGACAGCAGTTCAATGCTGATGTCTTCCGGATAATGTTCGTAGATGTATTGGATCATCTGGGACATGACATCCTTATCTTCCCTTTTTTCCACTGGCTGTGCATTCCTCATAATTGTAAGCAGCAACAGATTCAGCAGCGTATGCTGGTATTCTTTGCTGTGAATTCCCTGTTCCTGGTGTTCTGTATAGATCATGTTGATCAGATTATGGATATGATAGTGACCCGAGTGAGGTGCAAAACAGATCAGAAAATCCCGTATAAAGTAATCAAGAATTGGTGCAGAGTCAACTTCTTTTGGATCAAAATATACCAGTATCCTTTTGAAGGGGACATTTTCTGAACTAAAAGAATGATGCATAACCCGCGGCGGAAAAACAATAAATTCTCCGGCTTTCAATAGATAAAGCTGATCCCTGATCCGGTGATAGCGCTCGCCTGATTCAAGATAATAAAGTTCGAAAAAATCGTGATAATGGGAACTGCTCATATTGTCATTGATACCTTCGGCCCGTTCGGAGGCAAGCGTTTTTCCATGGGACATAGCAATACTGGCATGATCTATCATATCGAATCCTTTCGTATGTTAAAATTAAAATAATTATAAAGCAACATAAACAAAATAGCAAGATATGTAAAAAATAAACATAAGCAGGGCAATTTTTGTATAGCAGTGTCTGCATTTATTTTGTATATTTATAAGTACAAAACGATTAAAGGAAAGAGGGAGGTCAGATATGAAGTTATGTCTGAATGCATCAGAAGTTAAAAAAAGGGACAACTATTTCTCGGTTTTAACAAATAGTATTGAAATCAGAATCTGGTTTCTGACGGATGATATTGTTCGCATCCGTGCTGGTTTTGATGGAGATTTTGCAGAAGAATCGTACAGCCTTGCAATGACGGCGTGGGAAGACCGGATGGATGATATTATGAAGAAATATCGCCGCCGGATATTTGCAGCAGATGCTGAACTGACTGATGGAGAGCATTGTGCGATACTGCAGGGAAAAAGATTAAAGGTTGTGGTTGAAAAAGAACCATTCCGTATCTGTGTATATGATCAGGATAATGCGCTGCTTCATTCGGATATTGTTGATCTGGCATATCTGGAAGACAGCAATCACCGCAGAATCCATACCAGTGAAATCTGCCCGGAGGACCACTTCTATGGATTTGGTGAAAAAGCCGGTGATTTTAACAAGGCCCAGACATTTATGAGCATGAGTCCTAAAGATGCTATGGGGTATAATCCGGAAAAAACAGACTCTTTATATAAACACATTCCTTTTTACATCAAATTAAATGAACATAGTAAAAAGGCTGTTGGATATTTCTACCACAATACAGCAGAATGTGATTTTGATATGGGGCGGGAAAAGAGCAATTACTGGAAAATGCACAGTCGTTACCGTACCGACAGTGGTGACATTGACCTGTTTCTGATCGCGGGACCGCAGATCAAGACTATTATAGAACGATATACCGATCTGACCGGAAAGTCCGCGATGCTGCCGGTATATGCCCTGGGTTATCTGGGTTCTTCTATGTATTATCCAGAGCTTGAAAAAGATTGCGATGATGCCATTCTGGAATTTATTGATACCACGAAAGAGGAAGGCATTCCGGTGGATGGTTTTCAGCTTTCTTCCGGCTATACCTCTCAGGATACTGCCGAAGGGGTTAAACGATGCGTATTTACCTGGAATTATAAACGCTTTAAAGACCCCAGGAAGTTCTTTCAGGGTATGAAGGAACGAGGGATTGTTGTTTCGCCAAATGTAAAACCGGGAATTCTGCTGGTACACCCGGATCTTGAGGATATGAAGGCGAAGGGAATCTTTGTTAAGGACAGCGAAGGGAAGCAGGAAGGGACTGGGACCTGGTGGGGCGGCAAGGGTATGTTTGTTGATTTTACGAAACCTGAAGCCAGAGTATACTGGAAAGAGCAGCTGAAGAAACAGGTTCTGGAACAGGGAACCAGTTCCGTCTGGAATGATAACTGTGAATATGACAGTATGGTGGATAAGGACAGCCGGTGTGATTTTGAAGGTAAAGGCTGTACCATTGGTGAAATCAAGTCGGTAATGTCCAATCTGATGTGCCACATCACTGACGAAGCGATTCTTGAGACATTTGACAATACCAGACCCTATATTGTATGTCGTTCCGGTCATAGCGGAATCCAGCGATATGCTCAGACCTGGGCTGGGGATAACCTGACTTGCTGGGCATCGCTGAAGTACAATATCGCGACGATTCTGGGAATGAGCCTTTCCGGTGTCGCCAACCAGGGCTGCGATATTGGTGGTTTCTTTGGAACCGCGCCGGAAGCAGAGCTGCTGGTTCGCTGGATTCAGAACGGTATCTTCCAGCCGCGTTTTTCAATTCATTCGACAAATACGGATAATACCGTCACTGAACCGTGGATGTACAGTGATTGTAAGGAATATATCCAGAATGCTGTTCGGATGCGCTACCAGATGACGCCATATTATTATTCATTGATGGCTCGTGCAGCCAGAACTGGCCTTCCGATTATGGAACCGCTGTGCAGTGCGTTCCAGAACGATATTTCCTGTTATGATGAGGGGATTGATTTTATGATTGGTGATGCTTTGCTGGTTGCCAATGTTGTGGAAAAAGGTGCAGCGACCCGGACTGTCTATCTGCCGGCCGGCGAAACGTTTTATGATTATTACGACAGAACATGCTATCAGGGCGGACAAACGATTGAGATTCCGGTAACCCTGAACAGTATACCGCTGTTTATACGCAGTGGTGGAATTGTACCTCTGGCTGTTAATGAGCTGAATAATCTGATGACTGAGAAGGTGACATCATTGCAGCTTCTTTGTGCCCCCGATAAAGATTCTTCTTTTGATTTGTATGAAGATGATGGAACCAGTATGGACTATGCCAGCGGCAGCTATCTGAAAACCAATATCAACATCACAGCAGGAGAACGTACCAGTATCGTATTCACTCAGGAAGGATCCTATCAAACACTGGTTGAAGATATCAGTCTGGATCTGGTTCACAGAGCACAGGCGCCATACTGGATTACGGTGGATGACAAGGAAATTCCGCACTTCCTTCACCGCAGAAAATACGAGGAGGCAGAGTGTGGCTGGTATTACAGCCAGAGACTTAAATCCGTTCAGATAAAATATAAAAATCCAAATAAGGATTATCAGGTAACGGTATCTTTTGAACAGTTTGATCTTATTGGAATGTAAATCGATTTTAATCCATAATATAATACTCCGGATGTGCCGCAATCAACTCCGAAATATAAGATTTATAATAAGATAAATGTTTGTTATAAAATTCCTCCAGATTAAAATATGGAGAACCGCCGAACAACAAATATTCATAAAGCTGCTGATGCTCCCGTTGTATATGGGTAACATCAATCTGCATAACCAGATATTCCTGATAACGGACACGCTGGAAATGAGAACATACGATCCTGGTGCTTTCCCATACGGCTGGTTTGTGAGCAGCCAGATAAGCCAGCTTATGAAACTCGTCATCCAGTGCGATGTACCGGTCGACAGAATCATCACCGGAGACTACGGTCTGAACGGTCTGTTCCAGATTCCCGGCCATGGCTTTCATATATTTCTCGGAAATATTACCGGCCAGCTGACGATAAATTGCCGGTTCCAGCGTACTCCGCATAAATAACCCCTCGCGGACATTACGCATACTGATCTTAGAAACAAAGGAACCGCTCTGCGGAAGGATATCAACAAGATAATCCTTCTGCAGCAGCGTCAGTGCTTCGTGTATCGGGGTCCGGCTGGTCCCCAGCAAATCGGCGATTTCATTTTCATTTAATGCCAGTCCGGGGGCGAGGTTTAAGGTCATGATGTTGTACCGGAGCAGACGATATGCGTAGGCACGGTTGTTTTCTTTTGGTTTCTTCGGGAGAATTTTCAGCGGTTCCATATAACAGAACTCCTTTATCGGTTGTTTTTCTGCAGTGCTTCCCATAATCCGTTCAGGTAGGTCAGGCCAAGGGCACGATCATACAGTCCGTATCCCGGTCTTGCCTGCTCGTCCCAGATCATCCGGCCATGGTCAGGGCGGATATAGCCATCAAAGCCATTATCATATAATGCTCTCATGATTTCATACATATCCAGGTCACCATCTGCAGACAGATGAGATGCCTCACGGAATTTCTTCGGTCCCAGGTGTTTGACATTGCGGACATGGGCACATGCAACACGATCCATGGCGCAGAAATGGCGGATTACTTCCGGGATATCGTTATCTGGGTTTGAACCCAGGGAGCCGGTACACAGGCAGAGGCTGTTGGCCGGACTGTCAACGAGTTTGACAATGCGGTCGAAGTCTGTGATCGAGTGGGAGATACGGGGCAGGCCGAAGATTGGCCAGGCCGGATCATCCGGGTGTACTGCCATGCGAATACCGACTTCTTCACAGACCGGGATAATTCTTTCGAGGAAATATTTGTAGTTTTCCCGTAACTTGTCTTCATCAATGTCTTTATAGATACCCATAACTCGTTCCAGTTCCTTCAGACGTTCCGGTTCCCAGCCGGGCAGAGTAAAGCCTTTGGACTGTTTGGCAGTCATCTCTACCAGCATGGTAGGAGTCATACCTTTCAGTTCCTCATCATCATAATACAATACATTGGAGCCGTCTTCAATGACACGGGCCAGATCGGTTCTGAGCCAGTCCAGAACCGGCATGAAGTTATATACGATAACTTTAACTCCGCACTGAGCCAGATTGCGGATGGTCTGGATATAATTTTCAATATACTGATCACGGGTAGGAAGCCCCATTTTGATGTCTTCATGAACATTAACACTTTCGATTACTTCAACTTCCAGGCCGGCATCATTGACATGCTTTACGTAATCCTGAATTGCTTCCAGCTGCCAGACCTCGCCTGCTGCATACTGATCCAAAACACCCATCAGGCCACTGCATCCAGGGATCTGTCGGATCTGTTTTAAGGTAACACTGTCATTGCCTTCACCATACCAGCGAAATGTCATTTTCATATATTTCTTCTCCTTTTTGAAAATTGATATATCAGTTAACAATAACGTAGCACAAATTTAGTGAGTTGGCAAGTAATAAATAAAAAAACTCGAAATGCTATTGACAGAAACAGCTAAAAATTATAGTATAAAACCATATAAAAGCCATTTGTGATGAGAATTGATATTTTAATTTCAAAGTGCAGATGATCGTAATCGAAATACATTCAAAGGAGAGTTCTGAATATGAAATTAACACGTGAAGGATTACATGACAAAAAGGCATGGGAGAACGCAGGAATCACACTGCCCGCCTATGATGCTGCCGCAGTGGCAGAAGCAACAAAAGAAGCACCCTCATGGGTTCATTTTGGTGCCGGGAACATCTTCCGCATCTTTATCGGCGGAGTAGCTGATCAGCTGATTGCCCAGGGCGACAGCGCGAAAGGAATTGTCTGTGCCGAAACCTTTGACTTTGATGTGATTGATAAGATCTATAAGCCATATGATAATCTGGTTCTGGCTGTCACCTTAAAAGCTGACGGCTCTACGGAAAAGCAGGTTCTGGGTTCCCTGACTGAGGCGGTAAAGGCAAGTGCATCCGAGGCTCCGGACTGGGATCGCCTGAATCAGATTTTTACACTTCCCCAATTGCAGATGATTTCCTTTACAATTACAGAAAAAGGATATGCCCTGAAGGGATCTGACGGCGCTTATTTCCCGTTTATCCAGAAAGATATTGATCAAGGACCGGCGTATGCCTCATCAGCAATGGCAGTAGTCTGTGCGCTTCTTTATCAACGTTATCAGTCCGGCAGACTGCCGCTGGCAGTTGTTTCAATGGATAACTGTTCTCACAATGGCGAGAAGCTTGGCAGTGCAATTCAGACAATGGCGCAGGAATGGAAGAATAAAGGATTTGTCGAAGAAGGATTTTTATCTTACCTGAATGATGAAAGTCTGGTATCCTTCCCGTGGAGTATGATTGATAAGATCACACCAAGACCGGCTGATTCGGTCTGCAGCAGTCTGACTGAAGCCGGAGTGGAAGATATTGCTCCGATTATTACTTCGAAGAATACGTATATTGCTCCGTTTGTCAATGCGGAAGGCCCACAGTATCTGGTCATTGAAGACAAATTCCCCAATGGTCGTCCGGCACTGGAAAAAGCAGGGGTTTACATGACCGATCGTGAAACCGTGAATAAAGTGGAACGAATGAAGGTAACGACCTGTTTGAATCCGCTGCATACGGCACTGGCAGTGTACGGTTGTGTTCTGGGCTATACTCTGATTGCAGATGAGATGAAGGATGAACAGCTGAACCGTCTTGTTCATCAGATCGGCCCAGTGGAAGGCATGCCGGTAGTTACCGATCCTGGCATTTTATCTCCGGAAGAGTTTGTTGATGAGGTGATCAATGTCCGGATTCCGAATCCGTTTATGCCGGATACGCCACAGCGAATTGCAACCGATACATCTCAGAAGGTAGGAATCCGTTATGGTGAGACCATCAAGGCTTATATGGAGAAATTTGGCGATGCCAGGAAGCTGACAGCGATTCCGCTGGCGATTGCCGGATGGTGCCGCTATCTGCTGGCTGTAGATGACAAAGGGCAGGCATTTGAACTGTCATCAGACCCGATGAATCCGGAATTAACAGCGAAGCTGGCAGGAATTGAATTCGGCAAGCCGGATACCTACCAGGGACAGCTCAGACCAATTCTGTCAAATGCCAATATTTTTGGTGTTGACCTGTATCAGGCCGGAATCGGTGAGCTGGTAGAGCAGATGTTCTGTGAGCAGATAGCTGGCCCAGGGGCAGTAAGGGAAACGTTGAAAAAATATCTGCGGTAAAGAACCATCTTGCGAAAATAGCTTGACAATATCTGAATGCAGCGTATAATGATAGACAATTGAATAAAAGCTTCAGGGCAGGGTGCAAGTCCCTACCGGTGGTAAAGCCCACGAGCCGCAAGGCATGATTCGGTGTGATTCCGAAGCCGACAGTATAGTCTGGATGAAAGAAGATAGTATCAGTGTTTTTTGGGTATGTTTGTGTATAGCTCTGAAATGTTTTTCATTTCAGAGCTTTTGTTGTGTGATAGGAAAGTGCTATGTCACACTCAGTTTTTTTATACACAAGCAGGTACAAAAAATAATGACGGCTTAACAAGTCCTGGATGATTTTTGATTCAGGACTTTTTTTCTGCAAGAGAAAACACAAAGAAAGGAATGGTTTATGAATGATACTCATTATATGAAACAAGCATTGGAACTGGCCCGGAAAGGTGCGGGATTTGTAAATCCGAACCCAATGGTGGGAGCCGTGATTGTGAAACAGGGAACAGTCATAGGGCAGGGCTATCACCAAAAATATGGCGGATCCCATGCCGAAAGCAATGCATTTACAGCACTGACAGAGTCGGCCGAAGGTGCGGACCTGTATGTAACCCTGGAACCCTGCTGCCATTGGGGAAAGAATCCGCCGTGCACGGATGCGATCCTGCGGCATAAAATCCGCCGTGTAATCATTGGCTCCGGGGATCCCAATCCGCTGGTCAACGGAAAAGGTGCAGCACTGCTGCGCAGCCAAGGTATTGAGGTCGTAGAGGGGATGCTGAAAGAAGAATGTGATGAAGTGAACCGGGTGTTTTTTCATTTTATCAGGACTGGTAAGCCTTATGTGGTTATGAAATATGCCATGACTCTGGATGGCAAAATTGCTGCCTATACAGGTAAGTCAAAGTGGATTACCGGGGAAGCCGCCCGCACTCATGTCCAGAAACAGCGAGCCGCTTATATGGCGATTATGACAGGAGTGGGAACGGTAATAGCCGATGATCCGCTGCTGACCTGCCGGATACCGGAAGCGAAGAGTCCGCTGCGAATCATCTGTGATACCAGGCTGCGGACACCATTGGAGGCAAAGGTGGTGGCCACGGCTGAAAAAGTGCCGACGATGATTGTTACCTGCTGCGGCGATCAGCAAAGATTCAGGCCCTATCAGGAGGCTGGCTGCGAGATTGTGGTGGTACCAGAGCGGGAGGGGCATACCGATCTGGGGGCCTTGATGAAGCTGCTGGGCAGGCACCAGATTGACAGCGTGTTTATGGAAGGCGGAGCAGCTCTTAACTGGTCGGCTCTCAGCAGCGGCATTGTCAACAAATTGCAGGTATATATGGCGCCGCTGGTGCTTGGCGGTGATATCGCCAAAGGTCCGGTGGGCGGTAAGGGTGCCGCATCCCCGGATCAGGCTTTTCGCATGGGGACGCCGGAATTCAGCCGGCTGGGTACCGATTGGCTGCTGGAAAGTGAGGTGCTGCCATGTTTACCGGAATCATAGAAGAAACAGGAACGGTATTAAATATTTACCGGAATCATGATAAGTCCGGGATAACCATTGGTGCCCAAACGGTATTGGCAGATGTCCGAAAGGGAGACAGTATCTGCGTCAGCGGGATCTGCCTGACCGTTACTTCGTTTAATTCCTCGTCCTTTACTGCCGATGTGATGCCTGAAACCTGGAATCGTTCTGCGCTGGGCCGGCTTCGGGTCGGGGAACTGGTCAATCTGGAACGGGCTATGCCGGCTGACGGCCGTTTTGGCGGACATATTGTATCCGGTCATATCGATGGAACTGGTAAGATTATCGCGCTCAGAAATGATGGTAACGCTGTCTGGTACCATATCCGAACATCAGCAGAGATTCTTTGTGGGATTGTTGAAAAAGGTTCCATTGCCATTGACGGTATCAGCCTGACCGTCGCCCGGGTTCTGGCAGAAGAGTTTTCGGTGTCGATAATTCCCCATACACTGCAGCATACGGCACTGCACAGAAAAAGAACCGGTGACGAAGTGAGTCTGGAAAATGATTGTATTTTCAAATACGTAAAGAAGCTGATCGGGAATGCGGCAGCAGGATCTGGTATTACCAGAGATTTTTTAACCCGAAATGGGTATTAAGGAGGTTTTAAATGTTTCGTTTTAGTACGATCGAACAGGCATTGGAAGATTTAAGGCATGGCAGAATTATTATTGTAACTGATGATGAAGGGCGTGAGAATGAAGGCGATTTTATCTGTGCGGCTGAGTATGCCACGACTGAACTGGTGAATTTTATGGCGGTTCATGGGAGGGGGCTTATCTGTATGCCGATGGGCAGAGATCTGTGCCGGAAGTTGAAGCTGCCTCAGATGGTTGCTGAGAATTCCGATAATCATGAAACCGCTTTTACAGTATCAATTGATTATCTTGGTACAACGACAGGGATTTCAGCCGCGGAACGGGCACTGACGGCTCGGTGGTGTGTAGCTGATGAGGCAAAGCCGGATGATTTTCGCAGACCCGGACACATGTTTCCGCTGTTGGCAAAGCAAAATGGGGTATTGGAACGGAACGGTCATACGGAAGCCACCGTCGATCTGATGCGGCTGGCAGGTTTGAAAGAATCCGGACTCTGCTGTGAAATCATGGAGGAGGACGGTACCATGATGAGAACTCCGAAATTGATGGAGCTGTCAGAGCGTTATCATTTATCATTTATTACAATCAAAGATCTGCAGGAGTACCGGAAACGGCATGACAAGCTGGTAGAATGTGCCGCAGTTACAAAGATGCCGACTACATATGGAGATTTTCGGGCATATGGTTATGTTAATAAACTTAATGGTGAACACCATGTGGCGCTTGTGAAAGGTGATATTGGAGATGGCCGGGAAGTATTGTGCCGCGTTCATTCAGAGTGTCTGACCGGTGATGCTTTTGGTTCTCTGCGCTGTGACTGCGGCCAGCAGTATGCTGATGCGATGCGCCGGATCGAACAGGAGGGCCGGGGAATCCTGCTCTATATGAGGCAGGAAGGTCGGGGGATCGGATTGATTAACAAACTCAAGGCGTACAGTCTCCAGGAACAGGGGGCGGACACGCTGGATGCCAATCTGGCTCTGGGGTTTAAGGGCGATCTGCGGGAGTATTTTATCGGGGCGCAGATACTTAAGGATCTGGGCGTAAAGACGATCCGCCTGCTGACGAATAATCCTGACAAAATATATCAGTTGGCCGGTTTTGGCATCGAGATTGTTGAACGGATTGGGATACAGGAAAAGGCGACCGAATATGACCTGTCTTATCTGAAAACGAAACAGCACAGAATGGGACACTTATTAAAGTATTAAAGAGGAGAAAAAAGATGAATATCATGAACGGAGAATTGATTTCCCAGAATATTAAAGTCGGCATTGCCGCAGCAAGATTTAATGAATTTATTACCTCCAGATTGTTGTCTGGCGCCATTGACGGACTGGTCCGGCACGGCGTGAACGAAGACGATATTGAGGTTGCCTGGGTTCCGGGCGCTTTTGAGATTCCGCTGATTGCTTCTGAAATGGCAAAAAGCAAAAAGTATGATGCTGTTATCTGTCTTGGTGCCGTTATCAGGGGGAGTACCTCTCATTACGACTATGTCTGCAGTGAAGTATCCAAAGGAATCGCTCAGGTATCTCTGAATAACGATATACCGGTGATGTTCGGTGTGCTAACAACGGAAAATATTGAACAGGCCATCGAGCGGGCCGGAACTAAAGCGGGTAATAAAGGCTTTGAGTGTGCGCAGGGAGCTATTGAAATGGTTAATTTGATCAAAAAAATACATACGGCCAGCAACCAGTAATATAGAAGGCTTTGCCGCCGGGGAATCGACCCGGACGGCAAAGCCTTCTTGTTATTTTATAATAAATGGAACAGCCGGCATATCCTTATCAGCCTGCGTCCGGAAGGCATGTCCCTTAACTCTTGTTCAGTAACCGCTTTCAGTATTATAATCAATACGCCGTAAGACAGCATTGCCAGCGGGATGCTGATGAACAGGGCCAGTTTGTTGCTATGGGCCAGGGCGTATATGCCGTAATACACCACTACGGCTATAATCCCCATGACAGCAGAAGCGGCCAGCGGCAGCAGGAAGGTGGTTTTTACTTCCTGTTTATATTCAAGGTGCCGTCCGATTGCAATCCAGTTTAAGATGCAGACAACCAGGGCAAAGGTTACATTGCCGATAACCAGTCCATACACACCCCAGTCCAGGTGCTGGAGCATCACATACACCAGTACGGCATGGATGGCCAGAGAGATAGCTGAGTGGGTGACTGATTTACGCATCAGGTCAACACCTTGCAGGACGGCATTGGTAACAGTGGAGAGCGAGAAAAAAACGACTGCCGGGGCACCGATCTGCATCAGCCGGGCTGCCAGCAGGGTGCTGTCACGGAAGATGAGCTGCATAATAGGAGCGGCCAGTACGCCCATGCCGACCGCGCATGGTATGGCAATCAGCATATTAAACTTGATGGTCAGGCGGATTTTGTATTTTACTTCGGTGTCCTGCTTTTGCAGCCGGGATGAGACAATACTGGGGATCATTGAGGTGCCCAGCGAAGAGGCGATTGCCACCGGTACGTTGCTGAGCAAACGGTATTTTCCGCCGTAAATGCCCAACAGTGAAAGCCGTTCTTTTTCGTTAAATCCTTTGCCGCCCATAATCAGTCCGAACATTGCATTATCTACCGATCCGCTGAGCTGGTAGACAAACTGGCTTAAGATAATTGGAGTCAGTGTCAGCATTAAGGATGTGAAAACCAGTTTCCATGACTCTACCGGTATATTCTGAGGCTGGCGATATAACCGGGACTGGCGGCGGCGGTATCGCAGCATCAGGATTACTAGCAGAATCAAAGCAGCCAGGGCGCCGCATAGCGTTCCCAGGGTACCGCCGGCGGCCCCGTAAGAAGCAGGTGAGGCCTTGGTGGCATACCAGTTCATAAATGTATAAGTTGCAGCAATGCTGACAACAGCATTGACAACCTGTTCGATGATCTGTGACATGGAGGTCGGAATCATATTCCCATAGCCCTGAAAATACCCACGGATCACACCCATAACAGAAAATACCAGAATCGTGGGAGCCATTACCATAAGAGGCAAAGCGCTGCCCGGACTGTTGAATATATAGGTAGTGATCCAGTTGGCACCAAATAACAGAATCAGTGTCATCAAGCTGCCTACGGTAAAACCGAACAGCAGGCCACAGCGAAAGACTCTCTGAGAGTCCTGATATTGGTTTCTGATCCGTCTGGCGGCGATCAGTTTTGAAATTGCCAGCGGCAGGCTGTATGAGGATAAAATCAGTCCGATACTGTAAATCTCATAAGCCGTATTATAATAACCGATCCCCTCGTTCCCCAATATCCGGGTCATCGGGACTTTATAAAATAAACCGATCAGCCGGACGATAATTCCGGCCGCAGCCAGGATGCTTCCCTGAATCAGAAAATTGCCGGATTCCGGATTCCCCTGACGGTCTTTCTTGTCTTCGGGTTTTGTGCTCATTGTAGTTCTCCTCTGTTAGATCTAATAAAACAAAATACATGGTTCATTATATCATAAATGACCGGAATGTGCTAAAATAAATCCATTGAGCGAAAAAAATGCAAATAGAGGGAGTCAATCATGAAAAAAATAGGATTTATCGGTGTTGGTATTATGGGGAAGTCCATGGTGCGTAATTTGATGAATGCAGGTTTTGAAGTTGCGGTATATACCAGAACCAGAGCCAAAATAGAAGATATCATCAGTGAGGGGGCAATCTGGTGCGGTACCGTGGCGGAATGCGCAGCCGGCCGTGATGCAGTCATTACAATAGTAGGATATCCAAAAGATGTGGAAGAAGTCTATTTCGGCGAGAAGGGAATCATTGCCAATGCCGGCAAAGGTACCATTTTGATCGATATGACGACCAGCAGTCCGAAGCTGGCAGCAAAAATTTATGAGGCTGCTAAAACCAGGGAATTATTTGCTGTCGATGCACCGGTGACGGGCGGAGATGCCGGAGCCAGGGCAGGAACACTGACGATTCTGGCCGGTGGTGACAGGCCGTCATTTGACGCTTGCCTGCCGGTTCTTAAGGCGATGGGCAAGAATATTAATTATACGGGAAAGGCCGGCAACGGCCAGCATACCAAGATGTGCAACCAGATCGCTATCGCCGGAGCTATCAGCGGTGCCTGCGAAGCTATGGCATATGCAAAGGGAGTAGGCCTGGATACGAAAACGATGCTGGAGGCGATCTCTACCGGGGCAGCCGGAAGTGCTCAGATGAGCAATGTTATGCCCAGAGTACTGGCGGGAGATTATGCCCCGGGATTCTTTATTAAGCACTTTATTAAAGATATGAAGCTGGCAGAGGAAGAAGCAGCTGGTGTAGAGGTGAAGCTGGGGATGCTTGAATATGTATTATCCATGTACGAAAGTCTGGAGCAGGAAGGAATGGGGGATCTAGGAACCCAGGCTCTGATTCGTTATTATCTGCCACAAGCGGAGTAAAAGCAGTCGTAGGACGGAAAACACAAGAAAGAAAAATGCAGGTGAAAAACATGAGCAATAAGGCACAATGGATGCTGCATACCAAGCGGGCTGACTTTGCCGCAATGGCAGAACGGTTTCACATCAGCCCGGTGCTGGCCCGCATTATCCGAAACCGGGATGTGACGGAAGAAGCGACGATTGAGCGATATCTGAATGGCACGATTGGGGAATTATATGATCCGCTGCGGATGAAGGACATGGATAAAGCGGCGGCTATATTGACCGATAAAATACAGCAGAATAAAGCAATCCGCATTGTCGGTGACTATGATATTGACGGTGTCTGCTCAACCTACCTGCTGCTAAAGGGGCTTGGCCGTCTGGGCGCCCGGGTTGACTATCAGATCCCGGAGCGGGTTCGCGACGGATATGGAATTAATGAAGCGATTATCCGCAAAGCCTACGAAGAAGGGATTGACACCATCCTGACCTGTGACAATGGTATTGCTGCTTATGATCAGATTATGCTGGCTAAGGAACTGGGGATGACCGTCATAGTTACCGATCACCATGAAGTGCCCCGCCGGGAGGAAGAGGAGATTCTGCCTCCAGCGGATGCTGTGGTAAACCCAAAACAGAGCGACTGCCGGTATCCCTTTGACGGAATCTGCGGTGGTGTGGTCGCATATAAGCTGATCGGTGCACTGTATGCAGCATGGGACATCCCAAAAGAAGAGTGGGAAGCGATGCTGGAGATTGCGGCGATTGCAACCATTGGTGACGTCATGAAGTTGAGTGATGAGAACCGGATTATTGTTAAATGGGGATTGCGTCAGATATCATCCAGTAAAAGTATCGGTCTTAAAAAGCTGATTGAAGCCTGTGACCTGGATAACCATGCCCTGACCGCCTATCATATCGGGTTTGTCATCGGTCCCTGTCTGAATGCCAGCGGGAGGCTTAAGACAGCCCAGCTGGCCCTGAAGCTGCTGCTGTGTGACAGCGAAAGTCAGGCTGAAATGATGGCAGCTGAGTTAAAACGTCTGAATGAGGAACGCAAGGCGCTGACAAAAGCTGGTGTTGACCAGGCATTGGATCAGGTTGAGAACTGTTATACCGAAGATTCTGTCCTTGTGGTGTATCTGCCGGACTGTCATGAGTCTCTGGCAGGAATCATTGCCGGCCGGATCAGAGAGACATACCATAAGCCTGCGCTGGTGCTGACCCGCAGTGAGGACGGGGTGAAAGGTTCGGGTCGTTCCATTGAGTCGTATCATATGTATGAGGCCCTGTGCCGCGTCCAGGACTTGCTGACGAAATTTGGCGGACATCCGATGGCGGCAGGGTTTTCATTAAAAGAAGAATATGTTGATGAATTCAGAATTCGTCTGAACCGGCAGGCCGGACTGTCAGCAGAAGATTTTATTCCCAAGCTATGGATTGACATAGCCATGCCCCTAGAATACATATCAGAGCAGCTGGTGAATGAGCTAAAACTGCTTGAACCTTATGGAATGGGGAATGAAAAGCCGCAGTTTGCTCAAAAAGGCCTGCATATCCGCGGTATCCCTAGGGTTTTCGGTAAAAATCGCAACGTAGTTAAGCTAGCGTTGGTAACAGCACAAGGCCATCCGATGGAGGCGATCCTGTTTACGGATGGAGATCGTTTTCTGGAAGAACAGAAAGGTAGATCCGGAATTGATATTATCTATTATCCGGATGTCAATGAGTATAACGGAAACCGCACCCTACAGGTTGTCATAAAGGACTACAAAATACATGATTAGCCCCTTTCTATACCTTGACATCCGACATGACTCTGTAATATAATCGAAAGCATCGGTGAAAGGGCACTGGAAGAACTAAGAGGAGGAAATTATCTATGGTAAATGAAGTTATGAAGTTCATTACGGACTATGATCCGGAAGTAGGAAAAGCCATTGAATCGGAGGCAGGCCGTCAAAGACGGAATCTGGAACTGATTGCATCTGAGAATATTGTGTCAGAGCCGGTCATGATGACAATGGGAACAGTACTGACCAATAAGTACGCAGAAGGATATTCCGGAAAGCGTTATTACGGCGGTTGTGAATATGTAGATGTACTGGAGACAATTGCCATTGAACGTGCCAAAGAATTATTTGGCTGTGACTATGCCAATGTACAGCCTCATTCCGGGGCGCAGGCCAATATGGCAGTTTTTGTAGCTATGCTGCAGCCAGGCGATACGGTTATGGGTATGAATCTGGATCATGGCGGTCATCTGACTCATGGAAGTCCTGTTAATTTCTCCGGCCTGTATTTTAATATTGTTCCTTATGGTGTCAATGATCAGGGTTATATTGATTATGAAGAACTGGAACGCATTGCGATTGAATCCAAACCCAAATTAATCGTGGCAGGAGCCAGTGCCTATGCGAGAGAGATCGACTTTAAGCGTTTCCGCGAGGTGGCAGATAAAGTGGGTGCTTACCTGATGGTAGATATGGCTCATATCGCTGGCCTGGTAGCGGCTGGTGTTCATCCAAGCCCGATTCCATATGCACACGTGGTAACCACCACTACCCATAAGACGCTAAGAGGACCGAGAGGCGGTATGATTCTGGCCAATCAGGAAGCAGCCGACCAGTTCAATTTCAACAAGGCAATCTTCCCGGGGACTCAGGGCGGTCCGCTGGAACATGTTATCGCAGCAAAAGCAGTTTGCTTCGGTGAAGCCTTGAAACCTGAATTCAAAGAATACCAGACCCAGGTAGCAAAGAATGCCCAGGCACTTGCTGCGGCACTGATGGATCAGGGTTTTAATATCCTGACCGGAGGAACTGATAATCACCTGATGCTGGTAGACTTACGCGGTATGGAAGTATCAGGTAAGGAGCTTCAGAATCGTTGTGATGAAGTCTACATCACCCTGAATAAGAACACCGTACCAAATGATCCAAGAAGCCCGTTCGTAACCTCTGGTGTCAGAATCGGAACCCCGGCAATAACATCCCGTGGACTTAAGGAAGAGGATATGATAAAGATTGCGGAATGCATCTGGCTGGCGGCGACTGACTTCGAGAACCAAAAAGAATATATTCGTCAGGAAGTGACGAAGATTTGTGATAAATATCCGATTTACTGTTAAATAGTAGCTTCATGCCGGGCCGGGTGGCCTGGTTGGAGTGGGGGAAGAAGCCCTTCTGTTTTACTGCGGTTTCGGAGTGTAAACAACTCTATAATGAGAATCATGACACTAAATACATAAACAAAATCATCATAACTCGCTACGCTCAAAAAATGCTGATTTTGCTTATAACGTGTCATGATTCTCATTTAGATTTGTTAACACTCCTGCAAATGCAGAAAAACAGAAGGGTTTTTTGATGAATGAAATGAAAAAGAGGAGAGATACTGAATTATGAAAAGAATTTTAGTTATGGCGGCATTAATGGTTTCGGCTGGTTTGCTGACGGCTTGTGGTGGTAGGAAACAGCAGGATAAGATTACGGTTATTTCGAGAGAAGATGGTTCTGGTACGCGTGGTGCTTTTGTGGAGTTGTTTGGGATTGAGCAGAAGGATGAGGCGGGAGAAAAATTTGATATGACTACGGAAGAGGCGGAGATTACGAACAGTACGGCGGTTATTATGACGAGTGTTGTGAATAATGATAAGGCGATTGGTTATCTCTCGCTGGGTTCTTTGAATGATTCAGTGAAAGCGGTGGCGATTGATGGCAGTGAGGCGACGGCTGAGAATATTCAGTCGGGGTCTTATCAGATTGCGAGACCGTTTTTACTGGCAACTAAGGATTCGGTCAGTGATGTGGCGGCGGATTTTATGAGTTTTGTTCTGAGTGAGCAGGGGCAGAGGATTGTTGAGGATAATCATTATATCAGTCAGGGGAATGCTGGTTCATACAAAGCAGGAAAGCTGTCGGGTAAGGTTGTTGTTGGCGGTTCATCTTCGGTTACGCCGGTAATGGAGAAGCTGAAAGAAGCATATGTGATACTGAATCCTGATGTTGTTGTTGAGATTCAGCAGAGTGATTCCACGACGGGGATGACTTCGGTGGCAGAGGGTTTGAGTGACCTTGGAATGGCTTCGAGAGATTTAAAGGACAGTGAGAGGGAACAGGGGCTGAAGGCAAAAGTGATTGCGATGGATGGGATTGCGGTTATTGTCAATCTGGAAAATCCGGTTGATGATCTGGCAAGCCAGGCGGTGAAAGACATATATACAGGCCAGATCACAGATTGGAGCCAGATTAAGTAAAGGAGATAAAATGAAGAACATAAAGGAAAAAGGGATGCATCTGGTTTTTCTTTTTTCGGCATGTGTTTCGATATGTTCTGTGGCTTTGATTTGTATCTTCCTGTTTGCAAACGGAGTGCCCGCTATCGGTAAAATCGGGGTATTCCGATTTTTGCTGGGTCAGCATTGGAAGCCGGGGAATAATATTTACGGAATTCTGCCGATGATATTAGGAAGCATATATGTGACAGCCGGGGCGGTAGTGATCGGTGTACCAATTGGGGTATTGACGGCGGTATATTTATCAAGATTCTGCCCGCCAGGATGGTATCGGATCATGAAGCCTGCGATTGATCTGCTGGCTGGAATTCCTTCTGTTGTATATGGATTCTTTGGAATGATGGTACTGGTGCCAATGATGGCGCAGCTGACGGGAGGAAGCGGGAAGAGTATGGCGACAGCATCACTTTTGCTTGGTATTATGATACTGCCAACAATTATTGGTGTGTCTGAGTCGGCTGTCAATGCGGTACCGGAAAGCTATTATGAAGGAGCTCTGGCACTGGGTGCCAGTCACGAACGGAGCGTCTTTTTTGCCACATTACCGGCGGCTAAGTCGGGGATTATGGCGGGTATTATCCTGGGAATCGGGCGTGCTGTGGGGGAAACCATGGCGGTGATTATGGTAGCTGGCAACCAGGCGCGCATGCCCAGGGGCATATTTGCCGGAATCCGTACTCTGACGGCTAATATTGTACTGGAGATGGGGTATGCAACTGATTTGCACCGGGAGGCATTGATCGCTACGGCGGTTGTTCTGTTTGTATTTATTTTAATGATAAACCTGTTGTTTTCAATTATAGCCAGAAGGGCGGAGGGCTGAAATGAAAAAGCGAAAGGATTCGTTATCGATTTTTTTGTTCATGGCTGTAAATGGTTGTGCGATGATCACAGTACTGACTCTGTTTTTTCTGATTTTTTATATTCTGCTGAAAGGCATTCCCTATCTAAAGCCGGATCTGTTTGCCTGGAATTATAATAGTGAAAATGTGTCCCTGATGCCGGCCTTAATCAATACTGTTGTTATGACTGGCCTTTCGCTTCTAATTGCGGTTCCGCTGGGGGTTTTTGCGGCAATTTATCTGGTTGAGTATGCCAGGCGGGGGAATCGGCTGGTGACAATTATCCGCATTACGGCAGAGACATTGTCGGGGATTCCATCGATCGTCTATGGGTTGTTCGGTTTTCTGCTGTTTGCAGTCAAACTGGGCTGGTCGTATACCTTGCTCGGGGGAGCGCTGACTTTGGCGATTATGATACTTCCCCTGATTATGAGAACTACGGAAGAGGCATTGAAAGCCGTACCTGATACTTATCGCGAAGGTGGTTTCGGGCTGGGAGCGGGGCGCCTCAGGACGGTTTTTTACATTATTCTGCCGACTGCAGTTCCCGGGATATTGTCCGGGATTATCCTGGCGGTTGGACGGATTGTGGGCGAAACAGCGGCACTTATGTATACGGCCGGCACGGTGGCCGGAATTCCGCATACGCTGATGGGATCGGGGCGGACGCTATCGATACATATGTATGTGCTGACAAACGAAGGTCTGTATACCAATCAGGCCTTTGCGACTGCGGTGGTATTGCTGTTGATCGTAGTATGTATTAATGCGGCTTCTGGTATGATTGCAAAAAAGGTGGTGGGAAATCATGAATAAGTTCACAATTGAACAAATGGAATTGTTTTATGGAGATTTTAATGCATTAAAAGGAATTAACCTGAATATTCCCGCCAATGAAATAACTGCGTTTATCGGTCCCTCGGGCTGCGGCAAATCAACGCTTTTAAAATCTTTGAACCGGATGAATGATCTGGTTGAAGGGTGCCGGATTACCGGAACAATCCGGCTGGATGGAGAAGATATTTATGGAGATATTGACCTGAACCAGCTGCGCAAGCGGGTTGGGATGGTATTTCAGAAACCAAATCCATTTCCGATGAGTATCTATGACAATATTGCGTTCGGGCCAAGAACCCATGGTATCCGCGCAAAAGTCCAGCTGGATGATATTGTTGAAAAATCGCTGCGAGATGCGGCCATCTGGGATGATCTGAAAGACCGTCTCAAAAAAAGTGCATTGGGCTTATCTGGTGGTCAGCAGCAGCGGCTCTGTATTGCCAGGGCACTGGCGGTTCAGCCGGAAGTTCTTTTGATGGATGAGCCGACCTCTGCACTTGACCCAATCTCGACTTCAAAGATAGAAGATCTTGTTATGGAACTAAAAAAAGATTATACTATTATAATGGTAACTCATAATATGCAGCAGGCTGCCCGGATATCGGATAAAACAGCATTTTTCCTGCTGGGACAGGTGATTGAATTCGGCGGTACGGAGCAAATATTCTCAATGCCGCAGAACAAGCAGACGGAAGGTTATATTACAGGGAGGTTTGGCTGATATGAGAAACCGGTTTGACGAACAGCTGGAGCTGTTGAATGTAGAATTGATCCGCATGGGGTCATTGTGTGAAGAAGCTATTTCGAATGCGGCCAGAACACTGATGGGGGAGCGCAATCTGGCGGAGCATGTCTATGCTGCCGATCGTGAGATCGACCAGAAGGAAAAGGATATTGAAAGTCTGTGTCTGCGGCTGTTGCTGCAGCAGCAGCCGGTGGCAAAGGATCTGCGCAAGGTATCTTCTGCGCTTAAAATGATTTCTGACATGGAGCGGATCGGTGACCAGGCATCAGATATTGTAGAGATTATTTCCGGGCTGCAGAACCGGAAGGTGGAAAGTACCCTGCATATCAGGGATATGGCGGAAGCGACAATCTTAATGGTGACCAGAAGCGTTGACTCCTTTGTGAAAAAGGACCTGGCAATTGCCCGTGAGGTGATCCGCTATGATGATGTCGTGGATGATTTGTTTACAAGTGTCAAAACAGAGCTGATTGGACTCGTTTCTGAAGATCCGGACAATGGTGAGTTTTGTATTGATATGCTGATGATAGCGAAGTATTTCGAGCGGATCGGTGATCATGCAACCAATATCGCGGAATGGGTGGAATTCGCGATTACCGGAGTTCATGAGGAAGCATAGAAGGAGGTATTACGATGATATATCTGCTGGAAGATGATGATGGGATTCGTGAACTGGTGGTTTATTCTTTACAGACAACCGGCTTAGAAGCGCAGGGATTTGCCTGTGCCGGTGATTTCTGGAATGCGATGAAACAGGCACTGCCCGATCTTGTGCTTCTGGATATTATGCTTCCGGATGAGGATGGTCTGTCAATTCTGAAAAAGATCCGCAGCAACGGGAAGACTGCCAGACTGCCGGTCATCATGCTGACGGCCAAAGGAAGTGAGTATGATAAGGTGGTGGGGCTTGACAGCGGAGCCGATGACTATATCCCGAAGCCGTTCGGGGTCATGGAACTGGTATCGCGCATAAAAGCGGTGCTTCGCCGGACAGAACCGGAACAGCCCAAAGAAGTTCATAAAATGGGGGCAATTGTGCTGGATTCAAGGAAACATACGGTCAAGGCGGAGGGGGAAGAAGTGGTGCTGACTCATAAAGAATTTCAGCTTCTTGAATGCCTGATGCAGCATCGCGGCCTTGTTATGACCAGGGACCGGCTATTGTCCAGAATATGGGGATACGATTTTGACGGGGAGACCAGAACGGTTGATGTACATATCCGTAGTCTGCGGCAGAAGCTGGGCGCAGCCGGAGATAGTATTGAGACAATCCGCGGAGTTGGCTACAAGATGGAGGATATCTGATGAAGTCGAAGATATATGGAAATATGTGTCTGCTGGCTCTTTTTTCGATGGTAATTGCCACCTTGATAACGACCTGGTTCTTTTGCCGTGATATGCAGACACAGATGAAGGATGCAGTCATCACTGAGGTGAGGTATATTGAACCGGCAATAGAGCTGCTGGGTGAGGATTATCTGTCTTATCTGGACAGCCGCGGTGATGGCAACCGGATTAATCGGATTACATGGATGGATGCGTCTGGAAACGTATTATATGATAGCTTTGCTGATCGTAAAGGAATGGAAAACCATGCCGCCCGGCCGGAGATTACCATGGCGTTGCAGAATGGTGTGGGACAGAGTGTCAGGATTTCTGATACACTTGCAGAACAGACATTTTATTATGCCACCCGCCTGTCGGATGGGACGGTCATCCGAGTAGCCAGCACAATGAGAAGCGGCCTGGCGGCAATGATCAATACCATACCGTGGATGATTGTTATGGCGGTGGCGATATTTGCACTGACAATGCTGGTGGCCGTCAGGCAGACCAGCAAAATTGTCGAACCGATCAATCGACTGGATCCGGAAGCGCCGCAGGCGGAAAAAATATACGATGAACTTTCGCCATTAGTGCGCCGCCTGGAAAAACAGCGGCAGACGATCAGACGGCAGATGAACCTGCTGAAAGAAAAGCAGAAGGAATTTGCGGCAATTATGGAGAATATGAAGGAAGGGTTTATCGTTGTAGATAATTTCGCCGATGTTATCTCCTATAACACCAGTGCACTGCAGATTCTGGGAGCCGAGGGGGAGCAGCTGAAAGGCAAAAACCAGAATATTCTTGGTTTCAATCGTTCGAATGCCTTTCGCCAGGCCGTGGAATCTGCACTGCGGGGCGAGCACAATGAACAATATCTCGAGTTAGATGGCCGCTATTACCAGATTATCGCAAATCCTGTAACAGAATCGGCAGAACGTAAGGGCGCGGTCATTGTCATCCTTGATGTGACAGAACAGCAACGGCGCGAAGAGCTTCGCAGGGAATTCTCGGCGAATGTCTCTCATGAACTGAAAACACCACTGACATCTATCTCTGGTTATGCCGAAATTATGAAAGATGGACTGGTGCAGCCGGAAGATATGCGCAGATTTTCAGAAAATATTTATCTGGAGGCGCAGCGGATGATTACGTTAGTGGGAGATATTATCAAGTTATCTCGTCTTGATGAAGAACAGGCTGGAGATACCGCTTTTGTGGATTTGTACCAGAAATCATTTGAAGTTATTGAACGTTTGAAAGATGCAGCAGAAAAAAACGGAATTACCATTACCTTGACCGGGATTCCTGCTGCGGTTCGGGGAGCTGAGCCGGTTCTGGATGAAATGATCTATAACTTATGTGATAACGCGATCAAGTACAATCATCCGGGTGGAGCTGTTGAAGTGATCATCAGTCAGGATCAAGGGCATCCAGTAATAACTGTAGCCGATACCGGTATTGGGATAGCAAAAGGCCAGCAGAAACGTATTTTTGAGCGTTTCTACCGGGTTGATAAAAGTCACTCCAGACAAATCGGAGGAACCGGACTGGGGCTGTCTATTGTTAAGCATGGAGCAGCTTATCATAAGGCCAGAATTGAACTGGACAGTGCCCTGGGGAAAGGGACGAAGATGCGAATTATTTTTTGATTAAAAAATGAGAGCGCATAACGGATGTGGGCAATGGTAATGCCGGATCCGTTATGCGCTCTATTGTTGTTGATTGAGCTTCCTGCTTATAATAGTGGTGGTACAATGGCTACAATATTTTCATCAGCGGGCTGTGCTGCAGTGTTATCCGTGCTTTCAGAAGCAGGTACTTCTTCAGCGGCCGGTTCTTCCGGAATGATCGCTTGGCATACACCTGATGCATCAATCTGGTAGTCGATATTGTCGATGGTTATCTGAGTATTGGCAAGCATGGCACCATCTGCCGGATTTAAGTAGTACCAGGCCGAATCACTGCCGATCCAGCCAGTCTGCATGGCTCCGCTGCCGTTGAAATAATACCAGCTGCCGTTGATCTGGCGCCACCCGATTGACATGGCACCAGATTCTCTCAGGTAATACCAGATCTGTCCGTCCTGCAGCCATCCGGTTGACATGATTCCTGAATGATTCAGATAATACCAGGCGCTGCCATCATTAGTCCAGTTGGTCTGCATAACACCGCTGTTGTTAAAGTAGTACCAGCCGTCTGACATCTGCAGCCATCCCTGGGCCATTTTTCCGGTTGCAGTATCCAGATAATATTGGGTGCCGTTTTGGGTAAGCCAGCCGGTGGCGGGATGACCGGATATGTTCATATAATACCAACCGGCGCCGTCATTGATCCAGGTGTCCTTCTGCATTATGTGATTCTGATAGTAATAGGTGGAATCCTGAATCGTGCGCCAGAGGTTCGCAGCTATGTCGCCAGAGAAATCTTTATACTGGAAGTTAATATCGACATTGCCGTTGATTCCGGCGATTGTACCGGAGCTGGTGGCCTGCCACATCACCGGATTGGCGAACGCGTGCTTTACTTCGTACCGGGCAACCCAGACATCATAATTGACCATTGACATATCGATCCGGTTGGCCAGCCAGTAGTCATTTGCATAGAGCAGCGGATAATAACCGGCGGCTTCTATTTTGGCACAGAATGCGTTGACCATTTCGGCCAGCTGTTGTGGCGTGAGTCCGGCCTGAGAATTGTCTTCCAGATCGTATGCAATCGGATAAGAGATCGGATAGTCTTTGACCAGATCCAGCACAAAATCAGCTTCGGCTTCAGCTCCGGCAACATCTAAGGCATAAGAATAAATATAGGCACCGACCTGAATACCGGCGGCATGAGCGCCCTCTGCAAATTCACGGAAATAAGGGTCAACCTGTCCTTTATAACGGGTTCCTAACATGGCAAAGGACACATCATCATCGGCAACCTGCTGCCAGTCGATGCTGCCGCGCCAGTGTGAAACGTCGATCCCGCGTGCGGTTACCCCGGTAATGGCGGTACCATCCAGCAGCTGGTATATCCCATCTGATATCTTGTTGTAGGAAGCAGCATTGCCGATGGTGGTCAGGCTGCCCAATGTCAGGCTGAAAGCAAGAGCAGCAGTCAGCAGTTTCATTATCGTGTACTTTTTGTGTGAACTCATAATGTATATCCTCCAAAAGAAAAAGCTTTAACCTGCGTGAGGCGTAGGTTAAAGCTTAGAAGACTCTATTGGCTTGTTACGGTTGCGGGCCGGAAGTCAGACCTGGGTCCAGGCTGTTGTCGGATGAAGATCCGCCCGGAGTAGATGATGAACCCGGCGAGGTGGATCCGCTGCTGCTTCCAGGGGAAGTGCCGCTGGTAACGTTGCTGGTCGATGTACCACCCGGAGATGTTGCGCCGGAAGTAGCCGATCCGGTGGCACCAGGACCGCCGCTCGAGTCATTGCTGGATGTGTTGGAACTGTCGTTGTAAGAGTTGTTGGTAGAAACGCCGCTGGTATTGCATACACCGTTTGCAGCAAACTGGTAGGAAACACCATCAATCGTGCGGGTCGTATTGCTGACCATCTTGCCATCGGAATCCAGATAATAGTAGGATCCATTCACCTGAATCCAGCCGGTCTGCATATGGCCGGAGTTGTTGAAGTAATACCAGGCACCGTCAGCCTCCTTCCAGCCTACGGACATCTTGCCGTTGGAAGGATTCATATAATATTTGTTGGTTCCGTCGCTGAGCCATCCGGTCAGCATCTTGCCGTCGGTATGCAGATAATAGTAAGAACCGTCTACCTGCTGCCACCCGGTCAGCATCTTGCCGTCAGAACCGAAATGATACCAGCTGCTGTCGATTTCAATCCAACTGTTTAGGGTGCAAGTACCATCATCCTTGTTGAAATAATACCATGCGTTATCCATGTTGCGCCATCCGGTTCCCATTGAACCATCTCCGCGCATGTAGTAATATTTGTCATTAATCTTCAGCCACTGGTTCTGTACCAGAGTACCATCGCTTAACGTGTAATAATATTTGCCGTTATCATTTACCCAGCCGACCGCCATCAGGCCGTTAGACTTAAAATAATACCATTTGTCACTGATTTCAGTCCATCCTACCGACATCTGTCCGGTAGACAAATTCATATAATAATAACCATCGTTCGTGCTGATCCAGCCTTTATGAAGAGACCCATCTGCATCATAATATACATAGCTGCTGCCGCTCTGCTGCCATCCGGTTGCGGCGAAAGCAGTCATTGAGGTGGCCAGTGTCATGGCGCCCATCATACCGGCAAGTGCTACTGCTGTCCAACGTTTGTTTCTCATCTATCTCTTCCTCCTTTAGTATCTCAAATAGGGGGCTTCCCCCCGTTAAGAATCATTATAACATACTATATTCTGGAAATGGTAACATTTTTATTACGAAATATCTAAAAATTTTGTTTTATTACCTTGCGATAATACTGCTTCGCATAGCGGTACATAATCAGCGTATATTCGCCGAATTCATCGCCAAGGGCGCTTTTATAGATCGCCCAGAGACTCCAGAGAAAACCGCCTAAGGCAACATAAGAATAAATAATACGCCGTTCTTCCCCGCTGGCCGGATGCTCCAGATACAGATCGATCAGGCGGTCGGTGTCCTCCTCATTATAATAAGAATAAATAGCACCCATGGCCACATCGATAAAGGGGTCACACATTCCGGCATATTCCCAGTCGATTAACCGGATCGTACCGTCCGGTAAAAATAAAAAATTATCTGCGACACTATCAATATGGGAGAGAACCTTTGGCCGGCCGGAGTGGTCCAGCTGATCCATCAGCTCATTCATCTGGTCTTTGACCTGATCATAATCTTCGAATAAGGTTCCGCCATGACCAGCACATAACTTTTCATAAAAATCAATGCGCTCACGGATATTGAATTCGTGATCAACCTGTAAACCGGAATGGTGCAGCTGCCGGGCAATATTCATGCATTCCGCTATATCGTCCCAGTTATCGGGGCGGGAGTTGCGGGCGCCTTCATAATATTCTGCGATCTTATAGCCGGTCTGTTCGTTCATATAGATAATGTGTTCGGACAAGTTGAGCTGAGCGATAACCTGGTAAACGGCGGCTTCTTCCTTGCGATTTATCAATAATTCGGTGCCGGGACCAGGAATCCGGCAGATATAATGAGAACCATTTACCTCAAATAAAAAGGACTGGTTGGTCATACCCGCTTTCAGGCAGCGAATATCGTGAATGTCAGATTCAGAAATGTGAAAAACTTCGGCTATCAGCTTTAATGCTTTATTATCAGACCGGGTCTGATATTTGGGATCAAAGGCCCGCAGTTGTTCGAGATTCTCAAATTCATACACCTGTTCCTGCGGCTGGCGGTTGATATCCATCTCTAATAGATCCAGATGATCCATAAAAACCTGCTCCCAATAATACTGTTCCGTTCCAGGGGTGTGATAATACTCATTTAAGATAGAAAGAAACTGCCGTGATAAGGATTTGGAAAAGCAGGCCGGGCCATACATAACCCAGGCATTTTCGCCGCCAACCGCTACCTCGGTAATCCGTCCTTTCTTATTAAAACAAAGAACCCATTCCGACGTGGTTCCTTCCATATAAGATGCAGAATACCAGGAACCACATTCAAAAGTGTGGAACATATTATCTTTCATCCAATGATCAGAAGCCAGCACATACATATTTCGGTCCATCAAAATATCCCTGGCATGATAAAGTGTGGTTAAGGTATTCTTTGAAGCATATTCAGGATTATATAGAAGCTTAACCTGATATTTGTCAATCAGATATTCAAACTTTTCCTTAAGATAACCGACTGCAATCGTGATATCAGTAACACCTGCGGCATGTAATTGCTTAATCTGGCGTTCGATCATCCGCTCTCCGAATACTTCCAGAAGTCCTTTAGGAGTCTCGAAGGTCAGTGGAACAAAACGGGAACCGAAGCCGGCGGCCAGGATCAGCGCACCATCCATCCGGTACTGTTCCAGATACTGATCTCCGATATCGGTTACTTCATAAGTTCCGGCGACACTTTTGCCGGGAGCCAGCAGATGTGCGGCAATGCTTTCTTTAATTAAGGTATTGACGGTGCCCAGAGACAATTCCATATTTCGAGCCAGCTCACGCTGGCTGGCTTTTGGGTTTTCTTTAATAAAACGGCATAATAATGCGGTCCTGTCCATGTGTTCCTCCTATGCGTTCAAAAAAAGGTGAAATGATAAATATATGAACAATATAACACGAAAAAGGGCTCCTGACTAGCCTTAATTGAAAGTTTTGTTTATCCCAGTATTAATATTAATACATATTAGGAAAAATCTTTGGGTTCCGTAAGAATTCCGTAAGAAAATGCTTAGCGTTTCGTTATAGCATTTTGATTTGAAGTGTATTATACTGTTTATTGTGATGGAGAGGTAATACAATCTTTGTAAATTATCAAACGAATCAAATTTTTGTCGAAATTGACAAAGATGGAAAAAAACTATTGATAATTTACCTTATAAGAAGTATAATGACCTCGTAATGCAATTTTAGGAATTTCGAAGAGATTCAAAAAACAAAAAGGAGAGTGCATTAAAAATGAGAAAACAGACTAAAATCGTTGCAGTAGCATCTGCAGCAGCTGTGCTTGCTATCGGTGCATCTATGACCTCCTTCGCAGCTACAGGCTGGGTTGAGGAAGATGGCGTATGGTATTACTACGACAAAGATGGCAACAAAGTAGAAGATGAATGGAAGAAATCAGGGGATTCCTGGTACTGGCTGGACAGCGAGGAAGACGGCGGAATGGCTGTTGACAAGCTGATTGAAGATGGCGACAACGTTTACTATGTAGATTCCAACGGAACCATGGTAAGAAATACATGGGTTAAAGTTGTTAACGAAGATCAGGATGATGAGGATGATCCTGCAGAGTACAACTACTATTACATGCAGTCCAATGGTAAAGCTTACAAAGCTGGCGATACCTCCACAACTAAATTCAGAACTATCGATGGTAAGAGATATGCATTCGATGATGATGGAAAAATGTTGTACGGCTGGGTAGATGGAAGTGGTGCGAGACTGTCTGGCGAGGATGATTGGTCTGTCACTGATGCAGATGTCTACTATTGCGGTGGTTGGGAAGATGGCGCAATGAAGACCGGGTGGCAGAGAATCTATGTTCATGATGATCTGGAAGATGACGATCTGGAACATTGGTTCTACTTCAAGTCCAATGGTAAGAGAGAGTATAACAGCTCAGGCGAGGATAACATTAAAGAGAAAAAGATCAATGGCAAAAGATATGGTTTTGATGCCCGTGGTGTCATGGTTTACGAGTGGACCCTGACTACTGGAAACGATTCTGCATCTTCATCTGACTGGAAATACTTCAGCAGCCCGGAAGATGGTGCTCGCCAGACCAAAGGCTGGTTCAAGGTAGTTGCTCCTAGCGAAGACAATACCTTCAATAGTAATACCTATACCGGTTCTTTCGCAAAGACTCATGCAGATGATGAAGATGAAAAATGGTACTATGCTGACGGTGACGGAAACTTAGCTACCGGCGAGATCAAGAAGATCAAAGGCAAATACTATGCATTCCGTCCGGATGATGGAACGAAGGGTTCGGCTATGTTGAGCGGCCTGGTTCTCATGAGAGTGGAAAATGGTGAGATCATCGAAGTCTTAGATGATGGTATTGATGCCGATGAACTTGATGATATTCTGGATAAGAATGAATACGATGGAATCAATCTGCTGGATGCTATGTTAGATGATGAAATTGAGTACTCTCTGTATTACTTTGGAAGTGATGAAGACCATGATGGCGCTATGAAGACCGGATCAACTACTGTTACATTGGATGGAGACAGCTACAGCTTCTTCTTCAATAAAAGTGGTGGTGTTGAGAGCAAAGGTAGAGGTGTTACCGGCGTTGATGATAAGAAATACATTTATCTGTATGGATGCAGAATTAAAGCTGATTCTGATGACAAATATCAGATCGTTTGGGTAAGTCCATCTGTACTAACTGGTGATAACAGCATCTCTAGAGAGGGTGTTGTTGTACAAAAAATGTCAAGTCAGTCTATGAGAGCTCTTGCTGTTTCTGCTGGGCAGAATAAAGATGGCGAAACTGTTAGATATGTACCATATCGTGCATTCAACTTCCCACTAGGTGATTCTGGTATACTGGATGGACAGATGTATCTGGTTAATACCGGCGGTACTATTGTAAAGAGCAAAACAGCAGCAAAAGATGGTGATGACTGGTACTTCTATGTAAAAGACAGAGAGATCAAAATGTACACAAACAACAAGACTCTGCCAACTAGCTTGAGTGATTGGAAAGATCTAGAGATCACAATTCAATAAAAAAATTAATAATGAAAGGGCAGGATTTGTAGAATCCTGCCCTTTTCCGTTACCAGTTAACAATCTGATTGACAATATTATGTTGTTCGGTGCTGGTTTTTCTTAAATAAATTCTGGTCGTTTCAATGTTCTCGTGTCCCATCAGATCGGCAAGCATTGAAATATCATTATATCGCTCTAAAAAACTTTTAGCAAAACGATGTCGGAAGGAGTGGGGATAAACAACGGATGGATCCAGTCCATAACGGGTGCCAAGAACCTTTAGTTGTCCGGCGATCCCCCGTGGAGTTATGCGGTCGCCGTGTCTGTTTACAAAAATAAATCCGCTGTTTCTTCCTGTGTCTTTAAGCCAGACCAAGGTTTCTTTTTGAAGTGAATCGGGAATATAAATTCTCCTCAGTTTTCCGCCTTTTGAATAGATATCAAGATATCCAATCTTAACATGTTCCGCTTTGATCTGTACCAGCTCGCTAATACGTGCTCCTGTTGCAGCCAGAAATCGAATGACAAAATACCAGTACATTTCCTCATCCTTTTTCAAACAGTTTTTAAAATAAAGGTAATCGGCTTCGCTGATCACGTTCTCTAAAAACGGTTTTTGCTGTACCTTTACCAGCGGAAGACGCCATTTTTCCTTCTTAACACTTTCCAGATAACAATTAATTGCGCGGATTCTTAAATTCACAGTCTGCGGTTTATAATTTTCAATTAAGAATACTTTATAATCACGCAGATTGTTTTTGGTTAAGGCTCCGTATTTCTTTTGATACTGTTTGATAGCATAAGTGTACGCAGTAATTGTATTCTGTGCCAAATTGTGGTCATTCAAATACTCTTCAAATGTATTGTTCATATAATTTTCTCCTTGCTCAAGGCTATAGAGAGATGTGCCTGATAAATATTTTTATCATTTAAACCCAGTTTTATTCCTGCATTCCCATGATAATATTCCATAATTTTCCAGTTACATTTCGTAAAAAAACCCCGCATATAGCTGCCTGCAGCCGTATGCGGGTTTTGGTTAGCCCTGATGCTTAATCTGAAAGAGATTACTTGATTTCTTCGGTCTTCCAGCTGTTCAGATCGGTACCGTTTTTGCCAGTTCCGGTCAGAGTCTTGTTGTTGGTGTACATCTTGATTTTTTTCTCATTTACATAGAAATACCAGTCATCACCATCTTTTGCTGCTGTTTTGCTCTTAACAATAGTACCACTGGTGTTTACCAGATAGTAGTTTGCGAGTTCAGCAGTTGGTACATATTTAACAGTTTCTTTGTCTTTGTTCTTTACAGAACCAGTAGCGACTTTTCTTAAACTCTGGCTGGAAACTTTCTCCACCTCAGTCGCGGTGTCATCACCTACTACGGATACAACCTGATATTTGTCGTCGGAGTCAGCTTTGATTCTGCATCCATACATATAGATGTATTTGTTGTCATCAATACCGGTTATACCTTTACCTCTGTTTTCGGTACCGCCGCTCTTGCTGAAGTAGAAGTTGTAGCTGTCACCGCCAAGGCTGATTGTAGTGCTGCCGGTCTTCATAGAACCGTCACTGTCTGCATCATTACCGAAGTAGTACAGGGTATATCCAGGATCAACATTAGCTGTACTATCTAAGATATCTTCCAGTTTGTCTGCATCTACACCACCGTCTGCAACATCAATAACTTTTCCATCTTCTACTTTCATGAGAACCAGGCCGCTCAACATAGCTGCACCCGTCTTTCCATTATCCGGACTGAATGCATAGTATTTACCTTTGATCTTCTTGATTTCGCCAGACGCTAACTTACCATCACCGTCAGCATAGTACCATTTCTCGGATTCATCTCCTGCATGAGTAGAAGCGAATGTGCCTTCATAAGTATTGCTGTTGAAGGTATTATCTTCAGTAGGAGCGACTACCTTGAACCAGCCTTTGGTCTGGCGGGCACCGTCCTCCGGGCTGCTGAAGTATTTCCAGTCAGAAGAGGAAGAACCATCACTTCCGGATGCGGTCATACCCCATTCGTAAACCATAACGCCGCGGTAATCAAAGCCGTATCTTCTGCCGTTGATTTTTTTCTCTTTGATGTTTTTATCAGTGTTGTTGTATTCTCTTTTGCCATTAGACTTGAAGTGGAACCAGTAGTCCATGTCATCATCTTCGATGTCATCATGAACATTGATCTGCTGCCATCCGGTTTTCATGGCACCGTCATCCCAGTTACCGCAGTAGTAGATATCTGCATCGCTGGTAGCCCAGTCATCTTCACCAGACAGTCTGGCACCATTTCCATCTATCCAGCCAAACAGCATTTTTCCTTCATCATCAAATGTGTATCTCTTGCCATCGATAGTTCTGAACTTGGTACTGGGGGTATCACCAGCTTTGTAAGCTTTACCATTGGACTGCATGTAGTAGTAAATGTACTCTGCGGGATCATTGTCATCATCCTGATCTTCGTTTACAACTTTCACCCAGGTGTTTTTTACCATCTGGCCATTGGAATCGACATAGTATGTATTGTCGCTGTCTTCGATCACTTTATCAACAGCCATTCCGCCGTCTTCATCACTGTCAAGCCAGTACCAGGAATCTCCTGATTTCTTCCACTCGTCTTCCGCTTTGTTACCGTCCTTGTCGTAAAAATACCATACGCCATCTTCTTCAACCCAGCCTGTAGCTGCGAAGGAAGTCATGGATGCACCGATAGCCAGTACTGCAGCTGCAGATGCTACGGCAACGATTTTAGTTTGCTTTCTCATGTTTATCGCACTCTCCTTTTGTGTTATTGAAACTCTTTGAAATTCCTAAAATTGCATTACGAGGTCATTATACTTCCTATAAGGTAAATTATTGGAATGAGAAATGGTATAAATAACCACATTGTTACCGTAATATGGAAGTATTAATAAAATATTAAAGGTTTGCCAGTTCTTTTTTTTGGCTGTAAAGTTGCGGAATTTGCAGTTGAATGTTATACTGTATTGAGATTTGAGGAAAACAGATGGAGGCGTCTGCAATGAAAATGAAAAATGAAAAAAATGATATTCGTAATCAGGATGTATTCGCTGAGACTTGTGCTTCGATTATAAGCGGAGCAATCAGTTTTTTTGTTCTGTTATTAGTGCTTGTATTTCCGTTGATTTATCATCAGTCTTATGTTGATATTCTGGAAACCAAGTATAAGTGCTATTGGGGGATTGTAGTCGGAATGTTGACGGTATGTCTGGTATTGGCATTGATTATGCTGGTGATAGATATGATGGAGCATAAAGGTGATCATGTTAAGAAGTTCTTTATGAGTCTTCATCCTGCCAATTGGAAACATACTTTTTGTATGGCTGATGCTGCAGTTCTTGTTTTTTTGCTGATTCTGGTGATTTCGACACTGCAATCGGACTATCTGTATGAATCTTTTTGGGGTAATGAAGGAAGGTATACGGGGTTGTTTCTTCTGTCGTTATATGTTGGTGCATATTTTGTGATAAGTCGATTCTGGAATTTGAAGGGCTGGTTACTGGAAACTTTTCTGTGTAGTGGCATGCTGATGTGTATCATTGGTATTACTGATTATTTTCAGATGGATGTTTTGGGTTTCCGTGGAGAAGGCGGGATTCATATTGCACAGTCAGCACAATTTACCTCTACGGTTGGGAATATTAATACCTACACAGCTTATGTGGCGTTGTTAATGGCATTTTCCAGCGTGCTTTTTATAACAGCCCGAAGTGGATTCAAAATGATATGGTATTATATCTGTATGGTAATATCCTTCTTTGCAATTATAATGGGGTGTAGTGATAATGCGTATCTGGCGCTGGGAGCGTTGTTTGGAATCCTGCCATTGATTGTATTTAAAACCAGAAGAGGAATAAGGCGATATCTGACAATGCTTGCTACTTTCTTTACGGTAGTGCAGATCATTGACTGGATCAATCAAAGATACACAGATACGGTTATCGGACTGGATAGCTTATTTCAGATAATTGTTACATTTGGCGGATTGTTATTTGTGGTTGCAGGATTGTGGCTGTTAGCAGCAGGTGTTTGCTACTATGACAAAGTAAATAAAGCGGACGAGTCGAAAACGAGCACGATTTATGTTAAGCTGTGGATTGTTCTTGTGGCTGCGGTGGTAATTGTTGTTATATATGCAGTGATTGACGCGAATTTCCTTGGCAATGGAGATCGATATGGTAGCCTTGGCAGTTATCTGGTATTTAATGATAGCTGGGGAACGAATCGTGGGTATATATGGCGGAAGGCGATTGAGTTGTATCAGGATTTTACTCCTATGCACAAATTATTTGGCTACGGTCCGGATACGTTTGGTATTTTGACAACAAACGAAATATTTGTGGAAATGCTTAATGCTACTTCGCAGTCGTTTGACAACGTGCATAATGAGTACTTGCAGTACCTGATAACAATTGGTCCGATTGGCTTGACTGCATATATTGTATTTTTAATATCTGCGATGATAAGGATGTTGACAAATACGAGTAAAAACCCTTATATTATAGGGTGCTGTTTTGCTGTGATCTGTTATAGTATTCAGGCTCTGGTGAATTTGAATTTGCCGATTGCGACACCTGTGATGTGGCTGCTGTTAAGTATTGGTATGGCGGCCAGCAGACGAGAGACTAATTAGGATTAAAAGTGGAGATTATGAGTAATTCCAGGGAAAAATACAAAAGACTGATAAAATTGGCATTTGCCTTTGTGATGATGGCTGGATTGGGACTCATTTATTCGGCGGTCTGGATTGGGTATTATAATAAGTATATACTGCAGGAACCGTTTTTTAGGCGTGGCAACTGGGTTATAATCTTGCTGTATGTGGTATTGCTGATGTTTTTTATGAATACGTATGGTGGATTTAAAATTGGTTATCTGAAGAATACGAACTTAATTTATTCGCAGGGCATTTCGGTTTTGTTTACCAATATATTTGCGTATTTTCAAATGGCAATTATTGATAAGCGTTTTATTACTCCGAATGCGATGATTCTGATGACGATTGTGGACGTGCTGTTTGTATTGGTCTGGACATTAGTTTTCCATGCGATTTATAAGCATGTGTTTCCGCCAAGGAAGATGCTGCTGATTGCAGGTGACCGCAAGGATTACCATTTGAAGGAAAAGATTAATTCACGGGAAGATAAATATGAGATTTGTGCGTCTGTGTCCTATCACAAAGGACTTCCGGTGCTTGAAAAGATTATCAATGAGTATGATGCTGTGATTGTTGGAGATATACCGTCACATGCGAGAAATCGGATTGTGAAGTATTGTTATAGTGTCGGCAAGAGATCTTATAGTGTACCTAAAATTTCAGATATATTATTACGCAGCTCGGATGAACTGAATCTGTTTGATTCCCCGCTGCTGCTGTCCAGAAATTCAGACTTGACGATTGAACAACAGTGGATCAAACGTCTTGAGGATATTCTTGTTTCGTTAGTTATGCTGGTTATGTTTTCGCCGGTTTTTGTGATTGTCTGTCTGGCAATAAAGTGTACGGACGGGGGGCCGATCTTCTATAAGCAGGAACGGCTGACTAAAAATGGCGCATTGTTTTTGATCTATAAGTTCCGGACTATGGTAATTAATGCCGAGGAGCTATCTGGGCCGGTCCTGGCCTGTGATAAGGATCTGCGGGTATTGCCGATCGGGCGGATTTTACGGGCGATCAGGCTGGATGAATTGCCGCAGTTGATCAATATTTTAAAAGGCGAAATGTCTATCGTAGGACCGCGACCAGAGCGGCCGGAGCTGGCGGAGGAGATTACCGCGGAGATACCAGAATTTGCATATCGTTTGAAGGTGAAAGCGGGGCTGACGGGATATGCGCAGGTGTATGGCAAATATAATACTACGTCATATGATAAACTGAAGCTGGATTTGACGTATATTAGAAATTATTCTATTTTTCTGGATTTGAAGCTGATTATTATGACGCCTAAGATTATGTTTATGAAGGAAAGTACGGAGGGGGTTTAGGGTGATTGATGCTGACTGGCTTTTTCTGAGGTTTTTATGATAAATACATCTGGTGTAATTAGGAAAAACGATACTGATAAAAGCTGCTAGAAATTTATAATCCGGCAGAAGTGCTGATTTCCAGAGTGCAAAAGTTGCGGAAAATAAGGGATAATGGTATACTGTAGTGAGGTTTATCGCAAAACCCCGGAGGTAAGTGATGGGAAAGTTAAAGGTTCTGCAGATTAATAAATTATATTATCCTGCTATCGGCGGAATTGAGCGTGTAGTTCAACAGATTGCTGAAGGTCTGAACGACGAAATCGATATGAGTGTATTAGTGTGCCAACCGAAGGGAAAAGGATGCGAGGAAGTGATTAATCACATTCCTGTTAAACGTTGCAGCTGCCTTGGAACATTTTTTTCCATGCCGTTATCATTTGGGTTTATTGGCCAGTTGCGAAAGCAAATGAAAGACAAGGATATTTTACAGTTTCATGCACCTTTTCCGATGGCAGATCTGGCTTGCTTGCTGTCAGGGTATCAAGGTAAGGTCGCTTTGTTTTGGCATAGTGATGTCGTGAAGCAAAAGAAGTTGATGTTTTTTTACCGGCCAATTATGGAACGATTTTTAAAACGGGCTGATGTGATAATTGTTGCGGCGGATGGTGTGAGGAATGGATCGTCTTATCTGGGGGCTTACAAAGATAAGTGTGTTACGGTACCATTTGCTGTGAATAAAGAGATTCAACAAAAAGGGTCGCAGTATTTACAACAATTTCATCCAAATCTGAATCATTATGTCCACTTTCTGTTCGTGGGCAGGCTTGTTTATTATAAAGGGGTAGATGTACTTATGCGAGCATTTGCTGATGTTGAGAATGCGGAATTGACGGTTGTGGGAACGGGTGATTTGGATACACAACTGAAAGAATACGCAGAAAAACATGGTTTTCTGGAGCGTATTCATTTCCTCGGAAAAGTAAGCGAAGAGGAGTTGAATCAGGCTTTTGCCAAATGCGATGTCTTTGTTCTTCCATCGATAGCCAAAAGCGAGGCGTTTGGATTGGTTCAATTAGAGGCAATGGCTTATGGCAAACCGGTAATTAATACAAACTTGCCGAGTGGTGTGCCAGAAGTGAGCATTCATAAGGAAACGGGTCTGACGGTTGAGCCGGGAGATGAGGCGGCTTTACAGAAGGCAATGCAATGGATGGTTGATCACCCTCATGGGCGATGTCAGATGGGGGAACGGGCAAGACAACGTTTAGATGAGAACTTTACGCTA
>JBOFYZ010000055.1:0-20116 GCA_051654925.1 Lachnospiraceae bacterium
TATCGGCCTGATGTTTGCCGTATCTTACTGGAACGACTCTACCAACTACAAACTTTATATCACCAACGATAACCTTTATAATTTCCAGATGAAACTGCGTACCCTGATTATGGGAAGTGATCTGCCGTTCGCAGTGGGCGGCGCGACGGAGAATACGGTAAAAAATGCTTCGATTATTTTGGCAATTCTGCCGTTTATGATTATATATCCGTTCTGCCAGAAGTATTTTATCCAGGGTGTTAATGTTGGTGCAGTTAAGGAGTAAATGATATCATGGTGTATCAAAATCCGATTTTGTATGCAGATTATTCCGATCCGGATGTAATCCGGGTCGGGGAAGATTATTATATGGTTTCATCATCCTTTACCTATTTCCCGGGTGTACCGCTTCTGCACTCACGTGATTTGGTGCATTGGGAGATCATTAACTACTGCGTGCCGGCTTTGCCATATGAAAAATATCAGCTCCCGTCTCATGGCTCAGGAACCTGGGCACCGTCGATCCGGTATCATCAGGGCACTTTTTATGTGTTTGTACCGCTTCCGGATGAAGGGATTTTTGTGGCTAGAAGCAGCGATCCGTATGGGGATTTTACCCTGAACTGTCTGTGTGAGACGACGGGCTGGATTGATCCTTGTCCGTTCTGGGATGATGATGGGAAAGCATATATGGTTTTTGCTTATGCGAGGAGCCGCTGCGGGATTAAGCACCGGCTGGCGCTGGTGGAAATTGATGAGCAATGTACGAGGCTTACAGGAACCCCGGAAACAATTTTCGAAGGCCGCCAGCTGGGACCGACCACAGAAGGTCCCAAAATATATAAATATCAGGGCTATTATTATATCCTGATGCCGTCTGGCGGAGTGGCGACAGGATGGCAGTCGGCACTCCGGGCAAAAGATATCCGGGGACCTTATGAATATAAGATAGTGATGCACCAGGGCGATACTGCCGTCAACGGGCCGCATCAGGGCGGCTGGGTAGATACGCCGGACGGCAGCAGCTGGTTTCTCCATTTTCAGGATGTCGGCAGCCTGGGTCGGATTGTCCATTTACAGCCATTGTGTTTTAATGGTGGCTGGCCGTTTATCGGGGTGGAAACAAACGGTGATGGCATCGGTGAGCCGGTCAGTGAGTGGGAGCTTCCGGTCGAGGGGCAGCCCTGCTACCAGATTGCCGGATCGGATGAGTTTGAAGGATGCCGGTTGGGGCTGCAGTGGCAGTGGCAGGCGGTTTTTCGGCAGGAGTTTTGTTCACTGACCGAAAGGCCGGGGTTTCTGCGCTTGTATTGCCGGTGTCTGGAAGCACGTGAGAATCTTCTTTGGTATGCCCCCAATGTGCTGACGCAGATTCCCCAGAGCCGCTGCTTTACGGCAACAGTAAGGCTGCAGCTTCATGCCGGACGGGATGGTGATATGGCGGCGCTGGGAATGACTGGTCATCAGTATGCATATGCCGCTTTGAAACAGGAGGCGGGACTGACCAGAATCTGCATCTGCAGAGGAACCGTGACGAAAAAAGAACACCTGGGAGAAGCCAGGGAAGATTGTGCGGCATCCATGGATTACGGAAAGGATCAGGTATATCTGCGGATGGCGGTTCATGAGGATGAAACATACGGCTTTTTCTGGTCGGAAGACGGCATAAGCTACCAATCCGTAGGTCCATCCTGTACCCTTAGTAAAGGAACCTGGACCGGAGCCAAACTCTGTCTGTGGGCAGCAGGATGCGGCAGTATTTCATCAGGAGGGTACGGAGATTATGAATATATACACATCGAAAACGGAAGCGGCCGCTAAAGCAGCGTTTAAGGCAGCGGCATCTGGTGACCGGAATATCCTGCAGGAACTGGTGGATCACCAGTTTAATCTGGAGGATTGTGATGAATGTGGCAACAGTGTCCTCCACTATGCGGTCGAAGGTGGTGATCTGGAGATGGTGCGGTTTCTGGTAGAGACCGGCGGACTGAGTCCGGCATGGGCAAATCAGGCATTGGTGACACCATATGATCTGGCTCATGTACGATCTGCGGGCAAGGGGAATATCTGTGAAATAGAACGTTATTTTCAAACGGTATGTGGCTTTGCACATGATCAGTGTTACCGGAATCCCATTTGCCGGGGAATGCATCCCGATCCCAGTATTGTCCGGGTGGAAGACGATTATTACATGGTGAATTCCAGTTTTGTGTATTTTCCTGGTATTCCGATTTCGCATTCCTGTGATCTGGTACACTGGCAGGTGATTGGCTATGCAATCACTGATCCGGCATGGGCAGATGAGCATCTGGGGCCGCTGGAGGGCGGCCGGGGATTCTGGGCACCGGATATCAGTTATCATAAGGGACGGTTCTATATCTGCGCCACCCTGCGCCTGAATGATGATGCACCTTGCATCCAGACCCAGATCGTCACCAGTTCAGAGCGGCCCGCCGGGCCATATGAACCGCCGGTGATTCATCCGGTCAGAGGGATCGACCCGTCAATCTTTACGGATGATGACGGACGGCGTTATATGCTGCTGAACCGTGGAGCCAGGCTGATGGAAATATCGGAAGATGGAACCCGGTGTCTGACGAAGCCCCAAATGATCTGGTATGGTTCGTCCAAACATGCGCCGGAAGGACCGCATCTGCTGAAGAAGGATGGATATTATTACTGTTTTTTGGCTGAAGGTGGAACCGGCAAGGGACATATGGTTACGGTGGCACGCTCGAAGCAGCTGTATGGCCCATATGAGGACTGCCCTTATAACCCGATCCTGAGCCAGACTGATGCGGCTGGTGTTCTGCAGTGCTGCGGTCATGGGAAGCCGGTATCTACGCCGGATGGCAGGTGGTTCATGGTTTACCTTTGCTCCCGTTTCCTGGATGGGAAATGGGGAATGCTGGGGCGTGAGACGGCGCTGGATGAGATTGTCTGGACACCTGATGGCTGGCCGGTGATAAAAGGCGGAAGAAAGCCTACGGCGATGGCACCGCTGCCGTTTTGGCCGGAACAGTTGGCAGACAGCATCGGAGCAAATGATATCAGAGTGGCAGACAGAAGTACCGCATGGATGGCGCCGCGGACGATAGATCCGGAACGGATACAGGTGAAGCCGGACGGAATGATCCGGATTATGGGCGATGGACGGGATCTTTGTGACCGCCGCTGCCGCAGCCTGTTGATTAAGTGGCAGCCGGACTTTAATTTCGAAACGGAATTTGAAATGATTCTGCCGCCCCCGGATAACCAGGGTCATGTACTGGCGGATTCAGAGGCCGGTGTAACGTTATATTATGATGAGAATACATTTGTAAAATTTGGAGTTACTGCGGGTCAGGCTTTTGTTAAAGAATACATCGGCGAGGGTTATGTCCGGCAGGAGACCGTACCGTTTGACACGGTCAGGGTATCCGTTGTAAGATTGAAAGTGGTAACAGCGGGGCTGCGGCGCAGCTTCTGGCTGAACGGTATCCAGATTGGTATGCTGGACAATGTCACCTGTCTGTGTTCGGAGGGATTCAATAAAGGAAAGCGTTTTACAGGCGCTGCATATGGAGTGTATGTTTATGGGAAAGATAGTATATGCTGGAGACAGTACGGCTGCGTTTAATAAGATTGATACCTATCCCCAGACGGGGATGTCTCAGGGATTGCTTCTGTATCTGAAGCATGGTGTGGAGATGAAGAGTTTTGCTGCTAACGGTCGGAGTACTAAGTCATTTATCGATGAAGGAAGGCTGGAACAGATCGAGCAAGTGCTGGAGCAAGGTGATTTTCTGCTGATCCAGTTCGGTCATAATGATGAAAAAGATGATCCGCTTCGCCATACGGATCCAGATACAACCTATCAGGAGAATCTGCTGAAATTTGTCGCAGCAGCGCGCCGCCATGGTGCCTGGCCGGTACTGATAACACCGATTGCACGGCGGAATTTTGATGAAAATGGAAAATTTCTGCCGGGAAGTCATGGTGCCTATCCGAAAGCTATAAAAAAAGCTGGAGCAAAGTGCGGTGTCCCGGTGATTGATCTGACTTCTGTCACGGAGCAGTATCTGGCTGGTCTGGGTGATCAGGAGTCACGCCCCTTGTTTGTATGGCCAAAAGATAATACTCATTTAAAGGTTGAGGGAGCTGTGATTATGGCGGGATTTCTCAGTGATGGTTTGTGGGCACTGGGAGCACCGTATGCTGATCTGCTGCTGGAACCTTGTGCACGGGAGTAAGGAAAAGGAGAGATGGTGATGCTGCGATATGATGGACCTGTTATTGAATTCCTGTCTAAAATCGGGGATGTTATTATCCTGAATGTATTATGGCTGCTGTGCTGCATTCCGGTTGTCACATTTGGCCCTGCGACTATTGCTGCTCATTATGTGGCTCTGAAATTTGTACGGAACGAGGGAACCTCAATCGTTGGCATGTTTTTTCAGTCATTTCGCAGGAATCTGCGGCAGGGTGTTATTCTCGGATTACTATCACTGCTGGCAGGAGTGATACTGGCAGCAGACCTGTGGCTGATCCTGACCGGCAGAATCACATTTTCGCCGCCGGTCCGGCTGCTGATCCTGGCATGTTTGTGGCTGCTGGCATCTCTGTATATGATTATGATGTTATATGTCTGGGCAATAATGGCACGTTTTGACAACACTGTAAAAAATACTGTTTTTCATGCCGGTATCATTGCTATTGCTAATATCCGGGTTACTCTGACTATGCTGTGCTGGGATGTCAGCCTGGTGGCGGTGGCGGTACTGTGTACGGCATTTGTTCCGCAGGTGGCTGTGGTTTTGGCGGCGTTGGGGATTCCGGGGGTGTTTATTGTTAATGCGGTGAAACTTCGCCCGTTGTTGGATGGTCGTACATAGTGGAGTATATGTCGCAGGTGGGAGCTGTCGCGCTAAAAAAGCCTGCGGGTCCTGGCTGCGGCGGTGATCCCCATCCGTATTTCCTGCGGTTTCGGACTGTTAGAGTCTCTAAGAGTGGAGAAATGTCGCTAAATGCAATGCCAGAAACGCCAAAACTCGCTGCGCTCAAACAGTTGGCCGTTTCTGGCATTAACGCGTCATTTCTCCGCTCTAAGAGACTCTGACAGTCCTGCAAAGGCAGAAAATACGGATGGGGACCACCGCCGCAGCCAGGACCCGCAGGCTTTTTTAGCGCGACAGCTCCCCAGCCACAGATACGCCACCCTCCAGGTAAAAAAGCAAAATCGAGCTACGATGTTGGATTTTGTAACATCTCAGCAGGGTGCTTGATGGATTGGGGGAAGCGGAAAATGTTGTCTGGGTCATAGTGTTGTTTGATTTCTGTTAATCTGCCGGCGTTTTTGCCGTAGTATGCGTTCATGTAATTGGGGGTTTCGAGGTAAGGGAAGTTGATGTAGGAACCGTGGGTCAGTGTTTTCAGGATGCTGAAGCGGGAGGCTATCCAGGCAAGGCTGGCGGACTCGGCTGCGGGGGTCTCCCAGATGGTTTCTATGCCGATGATGTAATAGGCATGGCGGTAATAGAAGGCGGTTTTATCGGAGTGAATATCGCGGATTTTTCCGCCCATTGCGTACAGGGCTAGGTTGGTGAGCATGGTGAAACAGCCATGCCGCATAGAGAGTTAATATACATCCCCGGCCTTTCCTGGAGTTGTTCTTATAAAAGGTTTATGATATAATTTTAAGTGATATTTTTTAAAAAAAGAAAAATAAAGGAGTTTGAAGATGAAAATACTGCTCACCGGTGCCAGTGGTTTTCTGGGGAAGAGGATTGTGGGGCATTACAGCAATGAATATACATTTGTGACTCCGTCACACTGTGAATTTGAAATAAGGGATGAACAGTGCTGTCTGAAGGCTGTGAAAGAGATTGGCCCTGATTATGTGATTCATATGGCTGCTGTTTCAGATACCGGTACCTGTGAACGTAATCCGGAATCAACATATAGAACAAATGTGACCGGTTCAGAGAATCTGGCCAGAGCCTGTGCTGCGGCAGGCAGCCGTCTGATCTTTGCAAGCTCTGATCAGGTGTATAATGGGAATTGTACGGCAGTGTATAATCGTGAAACGGATGTGTGCCGACCTGTAAATGTGTATGGGAGGCAAAAACTGGAGGCAGAACAGCGAATCCTCCGGCTCCTGCCTGATGCAGTCATATTGCGTCTTACCTGGATGTATGATATATCAACACCGCAGATGGATACGAAAGAGAATTTTCTGACCAGGATCATCGCTGCTGTGGAAAATCAGCAGAAAATCACATACTCTGATCAGGAATTGAGAGGAATTACATACGTCAATGAAGTGGTTCACAATTTGAAATATGCATTTGATTTGCCTGGAGGTATTTATAATTTTGGCAGTTATCCACAAGACAGTACTTATATGCTGGCCAGACAGACGGCCATCATGCTTGACAGGAACAGAAATATCGATCATTTGATTGAAAGGGATCATCATGCTATGCCCAGAAATCTGGCAATGGATCAGAAAAATCCGAATCAATATCGTATTTATTTTTCTGAAAACGGAAAAGGGTTGTCAGCGTGTTTAAAAGAGCGGGGTATGATCTGAAAAAATAAAGCATTATGTGAGCGTTCTGCGAGACTGGCAGATCACTCTCATAATGCTTTTTAGTTTCAGACGCCGGATATACAGCAACGCCAAATCGAAAATTGGTTACAAAATACTCGAAATTAATGACAAAACTTAAAATTATGATATTAACACACTTCACAACTTCAAATGATTATGATATTATCAATAGCGTTACTATTGTTTAATTCGACAAAAATCGCAAAACATGCGTAAAATATCAATTAATGGGGGATGAATATGAAAGACAAAGTTACCGGTAGAATCAGGTTGAAACAGATGCGGCGCTATCTGGCCTGGCTGTTATCAATCATCATGGTGTGGGGAACTGTTACGCCAGGTCTAACGGCGACGGCATCGACAGACCGCAACTGGGATGTGGAGTATGCGTTTGGCACGGATGAGGGTATCCCGCTGACTTCGGATGATGGGGGGATGCGGATTCATGCAAAGGCTGGTGAAACAATTACGTTTTACATGACACTGCTGGAGCGGAGTACCCGCGGCAGGTCAAGATTCCAAAAGGAATTTCACATGTATTTACCGGATGAACTTTATGAGAGCATGACGGAAAAGGGGGATGTTTTTGAGGATGGCTGGTTAGAAAGTGATTTGACAGAATGCGGGTATTTGATGGAGGCTGATCTGGATACCGCTACGACAAGTAATGCCACTGCCAACAACAGCACCGTCCGCAATGCCACGGGAAGTAATGCGTTAGCGGACAACGAGAACAAGATTATCTTTTATTTTACCGAGGAATTAAAGAAATCGAAGAATCCGGCATCGATAGAGATTGAAGAAGCAGTCGGAACAGTGGATTTTTGTCTGGAAAAAGATATGATACTTGTGCTGACCCAGGATGGGAATGACTGCAGGATTACGATTGAAGAACCGGTATTAAGGACTTTTAATCAGATGTCCGCTCAAGAGATGATGGTTTATCTGGAGATTAAGGAGAGCGGCGGCAGTTTTACCGATGTGGTATACTGGAAGCCGGATTATTACAAGGATGAGCAGGTTATTACACTACGTGTCAATTATACCTTTGATAAAATAGCGAAATCCTATGCACCGGGAGAGCTTAAGATCGAGATTGAGAGTCTGTCCGGCTACCTGAGCGAAGCAACAAGGGAGTCTGACCGCTATACGGTGGCAGCAAATCAGCCGGGATGTTTTATTGACTGCGACGGTTGGGAACATGATTATACTTCCGGCCAGAAGGGGGTAATTACATTTACCAATGAAGACACGGTGGATGCTGGTATAGACGGTTATTTTGAGATCCAGTGGACGATTAAGGGTACGATGATACCGGATGATCATACGTTCCAGGCGGTTGTCAGGGATGATGAAGAGGAATGGAAATCAAACGAGTGTACTCTTATCTATGAGAAAGACAAAAAGTCAGAACTTAGCCTGAACAAACGAGCGGTAACGGCTGATAAGGATGAATTGAAACGCAGTATTGTCAACCTCCCTGATAATTACAAGAACTATTACTGGGTGAAATACTATCTGAACGCAGGAGCTAGTGAGGCAGCAGTTTTGTTCGCGGAATACCGACTGGAAGATCAGTTTGCAGCAGATTGTATTGTGCTTGATGAAACGTTTAAAAAAGTTACTAACGATTTTGAAAAAGACGGGACGATTCGTACAAAAACTTATAGTCAGACCGAATGGTCTGGCAAAAAAGGACAGGTGCTTTATGTTGGTTATCCGAAGAGCCAATATCAAAATGGCGAACTGATTGAGAATACGGCATACCTGCATGGCCGTTATGAGGATATGGATGCCGAAGATACTGATGCATGGGTGACCAAGACGGCCAGCTGTCAGCTGCAATTAGCTGATTTTAATTTTACTTCTACCGACGATTTATATGCCGTAACGAAAAGGGGGCAGGCGGGAAGCATCAGGTTATACGAAGCTCAGCAACGGGTTAATGAGGCGGTAGGAATCAATCATGACGGTGATGGTTATAATTACTATGTCGGGGCGAATGCTGCCTATACCGGGAGGCCGATGGATCTCGTCATTGGAGATGATCTATTATATATCTCCAGAACCGACCGAACTACAACTAAACTGAAGGATGGAGAGTATCGCTTTACCCATATCAGTATCCCGCCTTTTACCAGCGATACCGGTTCAAACCTTGTCGGATATCGTTTTCTCCTGGAAGTGAGATTGGCAGGCAATGATTTCTATGAAACATATGATCTGGGATTTGATACAATTCCGAACGGAAATCCATTTCATTTTTTCTATCGAAGCATTGATATTGTTGCCTGGAGGCTAACGGTATATGATGTTGATAAAACAATAAGATCGGGAACTATTAACACAGGCGTTGATGTTTTTACAGAGGATGTAGCCCGGGGGTATTTGCATAATTTTGACTATTTGCAGGTTTATATTGATGATGAGCTGCAGAATGCTGCAAATATTAATAATTATAGTTCCTATATATCAAGAAAAGAGATTGCGTCATTTGATATCGACACCTATGGAAATTATCTGCAGCGGGCAACCTACAAACGTGAAATCATTGCGGATGATATGCCTTCTTATTCAGTATCAAAGAGCGGTTCTGTGACTTCGGACAGAGCAAATAGCAAGTCTGCTATAAAGTGGACGCTCTATGATACAATGACGGTTGCTACCGGGACGCCGGAAGATAATTATCTGGAGCAGGTTATTTTATATGACCTTCTTCCGGCGGGCGTAACGCTGAGAGAACAGGATGCGATTGAGGTCAGCTATTATACCCCGAGCTCGAGTGTGGGAAAAGGAAGAGTAAGAAATGTGAAATTAAAAAGCGGTAGGTTTTTATTGGAAGGGACAGAGCTAAAGAATTATTTCGAGGAGCGTACAGTTATTGATGTTGTCCATGACTATAAAGGTTCCGGCCGCACGAAGGTGACAGTCATGCTGGATCTGGCAGATGATCCGATTGATCTGCACTGGCTGTTTCAGGAATTGTGGAGTGTAACAAATAAAAAATCGATATCCTGGTTTAAGGTTATTTTATATACAGAGATAACGGATGAAGATGTTCTTGTTTATGGAAATGTTATTAACAACTACGTATATGGTGAAGCAAAGACTGGACTGGAGGCAGGGATATCTTACAGCAACAGGAAAGAAGATAATGGTTCCCATGATGTATGGGAGACAGATATTAACGAGAATAATGATGTGGCTGAGTTTCTGGCGTATGATAAGAATAGCGTTAAAGTTGAAAACCCCGGTTCCGGTTCATCCATTCAATCACTGAAGAAACTCGTACGGACCTCCCAGACAAATAATCAATTTGTCTCCCCTTACGGAAAATCTGGCTTGGGTGAAGACTATACCTACCGTCTGCGGATTAAGACCGGAAATCATCCACTGGGGAATATCATCCTCTACGATACTATTGAGAGGATTGTTGAGGGTGGTGTTGATATCACTGATGGTTGGTACGGGTACCTGCAGGAATTTGATATCACCTATGCCGAGAGTCTGGGGTTTGCACCGGTGATCTATTATTCGGACGATGTGGTGCCGAATCCACTTTCAACGCATCCCGGTGACTGGAGCCAATATGATGCGGATACAATATCGGATACAGATAAAGCCACGATCAAAACGATTGCCTTTGATCTACGCTATAATAATGCTGATGAGCCCGTCAACCTTGGTGCAAATAAAGTATTGTATGTCGATATACATATGAAGGCACCGGCTGATCTGGAAAATGATTACGCCCAGAACCGGTTCTATACCGAATGGACAAAACACAATCCCGATTCTAGTCCATTGGAAGAGAAATCAGGCCTGACCTCGAATATCGTAAAGGTCGATCTGGCTGACCTTATGCCACCGGAAGTGAAGATTGATCTGGCTAAGGTTGATGAGCATGGCGATGCCATTAAGCATGATACTGCCAGCTTCGGCATCTTCTATGATGCGGCAGCAATATCAGATCCTGTAAAGGATGAGCACGGGGACGACGTGGAACTGACCACTGACCTGACAGATGGTAAGGCAGCAGCCTCGTTTGCGCTGGATGAAAGCAAATCACGTTTCGACGGCAGTGACACCTATTATATGCTGTATCTGCGGGAAACGGAAAAACCGGCCGGATACTACGGACTTGGCGGTACGAAAGAGTACCCGACCAACCAGTATATCATCAAGATCAAGTTGGTGGTGGAAGACGATGGAAGTTATTCAATTCAGGCAGTCGGGCAGAATCAGGAATACTCTGTACTGACCATTGCAGATGATACCGTTGAGATTACGGTGACTGACTACAGAGAGCCGGTTAAATTTGATCTGGAAGCAGTAAAGCTGTATTATGATCAAAATGGAACCCCACAGACAATAACGACCAAATTCGATTTCAAACTGACACTGACGGATGGCAATGAGGATGAGGTGGCGATTCCATATGATGTCGTCCAAAACAGTATCAATGACGTGCAGGCTCCAATTTTATTTGAAGATATTGCGATCACGGCAGCAGGTCAATATAAATTCCAGATCGAAGAGGTTGCAGGAGACAATGCAGAAATTAAGTATGATGCCATTGTAATCGAGGCGATTGTTAACGTGAAAGCAGATGTCAGTGGTCAACTGGTATTGGATGGCGAAATTGTGTATAGTACAATGCCTGAGTTCAAAAACTACAGACTGCCGGAGGTGCTTGAAACTCTGCGGGTGTATAAGACACTGAAAGGAAGGCCGCTTGAGGCAGATGAGTTTATCTTTGAGGCAGAATTTACTAATGGTGCTCCAATCAAGGTTAAAAACAAATCACTGGTGGTCGGGGATATTCTGCCGACAGTAAAGAACACAGATTATGGTCTGGTATCATTTCCGGAAATAACGTTTTTCCAGGATGATGAGTATGTCTTTAAGATCACCGAGAAGGGAGACAGCTCCGGAGGATTTATTGAGTTTGATGAAAATGTATATTATGCCTATATTAAGATAAAGACTGATGATGAAACGAATATGCTGATGATAGAAGACTTTGAGTATTATGAGGGAGCTGCAATGGATCTGACCTTGTATACACCGAAACCGGATGCCACGCCAATGAAAAACTATCCGGAATTTGTCAATACAAGCACGGCAAAGGTTGAACTGGAATTCGAACTGGAGAAACAATTGCTCAGTTTGGATGGAACTGAACTAATCAGTACCATACCGGAGTATCAGTTTGCCATTGCATTGAATAAGACGGAGACTGTTCGTAATCTGCATGAATATGTGACAATAGCAGCAGGAAAGAACACGGCCGTTAATCAGACATCGGGCAACAGGAAAGTTATTTTATTTGATGGCATTACGATTACGGCGGTGGGTGAGTATATCTTTGATGTTACAGAAGATAATTCTGGCTTATATCCGGGTACGCTGCTGGATGAGGCAGTGATTCGTATCACGGTTAAGGTCATGGATTTATTTGGTAATAGCGAACTCAGTCATTCCATCAGTTATAAGAAGCTGGATGCTGACGGGATAGAGATTTCCGGAGAGATTGGCGACGAGAAGATATTTGTTAATAAGTTGAAATCTGTATCTGAGGCATTGAAGGTCAGAAAGGATCTGAGTGGCCGGCCGATCAAGGATGGCGAGTTCATATTTGAAGCATCGCTGGTTTACCCGGCAACCGGAGTCGCAGCAGAGAATCTCACCTTTGCACTTGCAGACGGTACTGTATTATCATTGACAGACGAGAAGATGAGTGCGCTAAATCAGAGTGGCGATGTAGTATTCCCGGTTTTGACCTGGAAGCAGGCAGGAATCTATATTATTGAGATCAGTGAAGTTGATGGCGGACAGGACGGTATTTATTATGATGACAATCGCTATTATGCCAGAGTAGAGGTGGAGAAAGATACCGATACACAGGAACTTGGTATCTCACAGGTGAAATATTTTAGAACCCATGATGGCGGCGGAGCGGTAAGCGATCCCTGTGAGGGATCAGCACCAGTCTTTAAAAATCATTATTTTGTAACCGTCGATCTGAGTCTGATGAAGAGACTGTTGAGTGCGGAAGCAGAAACGGATGTCGAATTACCTCTTAGTGAGACTTACGCCTTCAACATTCGTCTGAAAGAAGGTGATGATAAGGCCGTTGTGATTCCGGATTCGTACCAGCAGGGGGCATCAAACGACAGCACAGGAGTCATTCTCTTTGAGAAAATTGAAATTAATGCGGAAGGCATTTACCAATTTGAAATCACGGAACAGATACCGGATCCGATACATCCGGATCATACCGCTGACCGTTACGATCCGGGAAAGATTATCGCAACGGTTTTGGTGAGCAACGAGGGAGGTGTGTTGAAGGCAGGTACAGTTTCCTATAAAAAGGTCCTGGAAACCGGAAAAGAACATCACTATGCATCAGTTGATACAGAAAAAAATACAACATTTATCAATTTCTTTAAGTCACAGGCTAAAACATTGTCGGATTCGGTGATTCTAAAAGCCGGGAAGAGCTTAACCGGAAGGCTCCTCGGTGAAGGTGAGTTTTCTTTCCGTGCGGAACTGATCTATGCTTCAAATGGTACCAGCATTGCAACCCGAACCGTTACCAATGATGTGGCAGGAAATGTAGTATTCCCGGCTTATCAGTTCACCGAAGCGGGAACGTATATTTTTAAGATTGCCGAGATAAAAGGCAGCGATTCTTCGGTTACATACGATACAAGTGTGTATTATGCTCAAGTAACCGTAACCAGGAGCAGAAACGGTGAGTTTGATGCAAGTTGCTATTATGGCACCCGATACGATGAAACGGCAAAACGGGTCGAGGGTGAACTTGCGTCCGGAGCAGTACCGGTTTATGAAAATTTTACCAATTCATCACTGACTATTGAGAAGATATCAAAATCATCCGGAGAACCATTGACCGGTGCCCAGTTTGTCTTGTCCTACCGGCAGGCCGGAAGTGAGGGCAATTGGACCCAGCATGGCGACCTGTATGGAAGTACCGGTGAACAAGGCTTAATCAGTCTGGCATTACCAGAAAACTACTGGCAGTATGAATACTGTTTGGAAGAAGTAAAGGCGCCGTCCGGATACAGTAAATCCAATGTCGGAACGATTCTGTTTAGGCTCAATCAGGACGGAACCATTGCCGGCTGGAGCAATAGCGGAGAATCCGGATATGTTGAGATATCGGAAGACGGGACCGCCTTTATAGTGAAGAATCATACCACTGGCGACGGTACCGGTTCTCCTGATCGGATCAGCCCAACGAGTCCAACCGATCCAACCGATCCGACTATACCGGAGCCGCCGACACTGTCTGTTGGGACAGATCCGGAACGCCCGGGAATTGTTGTTCCTCCTGGAATTGTGGTGATTAAGGATCTGGATGGAAATATCATCTGGGAGGGGAATACTACGGATGGTTATATTGATATTGAATTACCACCGGAGCAGTACATCATTGAGGTGATTGATGATCAGGGGGAATCGTTATCTTATTTGATGGATGTATCTGGTTCCAAGTCAGGACTTGCCAGTACTGGAGATACGGCCTGGCCCGCAATGCTGCTTGTAACCGTGATGGTTGTGGCAACAGCCGGATTTGCTGCTGTTCTTCTGGTAAGACGCAGGAAAGATCAGGAATTATAAGCAGGAAAGAATGTGCCTTAGCACGTTCTCGCACCGGATCGTTTTTGTATGATAGAATAAATCCCATTGGATTGTGTTACGATCCAGTGGGATTTTTTGGTCTGGCTATTAATTTTATGAAAAGAGAATATGATTTACAACACTTTCCAGATATTCCTGTCTTCCACTGCCCGGATCTGCCGGAGCGCCCATTTTTTCTGCATATTCTGCAAGTTCTTCAAGCGTTGCCAACTGATCGCGGATCTTCTTGCCAATACCACTTTCATAACTTGCATAACGCTCTTTTACGAATTCATCAAGTCTGCCATCTTCAATCAGTGCGGCTGCTTTGATCAGGCCCAGGGCAAAGGTATCCATACCCAGAATATATGCATGGAACATGTCTTCAGTTGTATTGCTCGGACGGCGGGTCTTGGAATCGAAGTTAAAGCCGCCGCTGATGCCGCCTGCTTTCAGGACTTCGTACATACAGAGGGTGGTGTCGTATACATTGAACGGAAACTCATCGGTATCCCAGCCAAGTAAGGTATCGCCCTGGTTGGCGTCAATACTGCCGAGCATGTTGTTGATCGCACTGATGCGCAGTTCGTGCTGGAAGGTATGTCCGGCCAGCGTAGCATGATTGGCTTCAATATTCATTTTGAAATCCTGATCCAGTCCATACTGGCGCAGGAATCCAATCGCTGTGGCAGCATCAAAATCATATTGATGTTTCATTGGCTCCTTCGGTTTCGGCTCGATCAGGAAATCACCTTCGAAGCCAATGCTGCGGCCATACTTTACGGCCATATGCATCAGGCTGGCAATATTCTCCTGCTCAAACTGGACATCAGTATTCAGGAGTGTCTCATATCCTTCGCGGCCACCCCAGAAGACATAACCACGACCGCCCAGCTTGACAGTAATATCAAGGGCTTTTTTTACCTGTGCGCCAGCATAGCAGTATACATCGGCAGAGTTAGTGCTGCCGGCGCCGTTCATGAATCTGGGGTTACTGAACATATTAGCCGTGCCCCAGAGACATTTGATTCCGGTTGAGGCCATCTTTTCTTTTATGTAATCGCTGATTTCATCAAGTCTTGCATTCGTTTCTGCAATCGTCGATCCTTCGGGAACCAGATCTACATCATGAAAACAAAAATAGGATATTCCCAGCTTCTCCATAAATTCAAAACCGGCATCGACCTTGGCTCTGGCATGATCCATGGTTCCTTTCTCGGACAGGAACGCCTTGTCGGTGGTACCGGACCCAAACATGTCGGTTCCTTCGGCGCAGAGGTTGTGCCACCATGCCATGGCAAACGGCAGGTGCTCCTTCATTGGCTTACCCATAATGGTTCTTTCCGGATCGTAATACTTGAATGCTAAAGGATTTTTGCTGGCAGGTCCTTCATAAGGAACCTTCGGGATATTACTGAAAATCTGACTCATAGCTATTTTCTTCCTTTCTGTTTTTTGGTAGTTATAAAATAATGTTTTATAACTAGGATTATAACATAAAAATGAATAAAATCAATATGTTTGTTTGAATATATTGAAAAAAAATAAAAAGTGTGGTATATGTTATAAAAGAAAGTTTTTTAACTTTGGCCGATAAGAATAAAACAGGGGAGAGAACATGAACAAAGAGAGCAAGAGCCTGGGAGCCCTGCCTTCGGATTTGAAAATCCGTAACCGGATGCTCGTGTTAAATGCAATGCGGGACGGGCAATTATATACGACGGCAGATATTGCCGAACAAACGGGAATCAGCCGTCCCACCGTTATGAAATCGATTCAGTATTTTCTGGAATGCGGCATTATGGTTTCCTATGGAAAAGGAGATTCTACGGAAAGCGGCGGAAAGAAGCCGGAGTTATTCAGTTTTGTATGTAAAAAGCTACTTCTGACGATTACCCTTTGGCCGGATCTGCTGGGGATTACCCTTTGCAGTATGGATCTGAAAAAGATTGCAGCGCTGCGGATCGAAGCACCGATCAGACCGACACCTAAAGAAGCCTTCGACTTGATTAAAGAAAAGTCTATGGGGATGCTGGCAGAATATGGATATGATATCAGCGACCTTTATGGGGTATCGCTGTCGACCGCAGGAACAATCGATTATGCCGGCGGACTACTGAAATACAGCGCCAGATCTCCGGGATGGGGTACCAATATTCCGGTCCGGCAGTACATGCAGGACATTTTCGGCAGCGAAGTAGAACTGGTGATTGAGAATGCCGGTAAGATGGCCGGACGGGCGGAGCTGCGGAATAAAGAACTGGAAGATAAACGTGTACTGACATTGTTTTCAACCTGGGGGCTGTCGGCCTGCCTGATCGATAAGGGGCATGTCCTGAATGGCGGGAATTCCCTGATCGGTGAAGTGGGACATATGGTAATCGACCCGAATGATACCGAGCGCTGCGGCTGTGGCAGCCACGGTTGTGCGGAACGCATGCTCAGTGCGGCTAAGATTCGCAGCCTGATCAAGCAAGATGAATTGGGATACCGGCAATCCACATTAGGTCAGATACCGATTGAGCAGATTGAAATCCGGTCCGTGTTTGAACACTCCGGTGCGGGAGATTTGTTTGCGCGGGGGATTGCTTCCTATCTGGCGCGGATCTTTGCTTTTCTGATCCGCAATATTTCTCTGGTGTTTGATCCGGAGATCGTTGTGTTCCAGGGGGATTTTGCTCATGCCGACCAGTATTTTGATGAACAGCTTTGTGAGCACCTTGCCCAGTTCAAATATTATCCGGATCAGGGCGCGTTTGCGATACGTTATAATAGAAGCCCTCTGGAAGAACTGGACCTGGCCGGAGCTCAGACTTATCTTCAGCATCGCTTTTTTCAATCTGAAACATTGTATCAGGAATAGTAAAAGGAGGAAGTACTATGTATTATATTGGTGTGGATTTGGGAACATCTGCGGTAAAACTGCTGCTGATGGATGCGGCAGGAGGAATCCAAAAGATTGTATCAAAAGAGTATCCGCTGTATTTTCCAAAACCAGGCTGGTCGGAGCAAAATCCCCAGGACTGGTATGACGCTGCGGCTGTCGGACTGAAAGAACTGACTGCTGATATCGATCAAACGCAAGTCAGCGGCATCAGCTTCGGCGGTCAGATGCATGGACTGGTAATCCTGGATGAAGCAGATCAGGTGATTCGCCCGGCAATCCTTTGGAATGACGGCAGAACCGGAGAAGAGACCGACTATTTAAATCAGGTTATCGGCAAAGAGAGATTGTCCGAATATACTGCCAATATTGCGTTTGCCGGGTTTACCGCTCCTAAAATCCTGTGGGTAAGGACTCATGAGCCGGAACATTTTGCCCGGATCAAAAAGATCATGCTGCCGAAGGATTATCTCGCTTACCGGTTGTCAGGAAGATTCTGTTCCGATTATTCAGATGCATCAGGAACCCTGCTGCTCGATGTGAAAAACCGGTGTTGGTCACAGGAGATGATCACGATCTGTGGAATCAGCAGGGATCAGCTTCCTGAATTATATGAGAGTTATGAGGTCGTCGGTACGTTGACCCGGCAGGCCGCAGACGAACTGGGCTTGCCGGAGCATGTGAAAGTAATTGCCGGAGCCGGGGATAATGCAGCTGCTGCTATCGGTACGGGAACGGTGGGAGATGGCATGTGCAATATTTCCCTGGGGACATCGGGGACAGTATTTATTTCCAGCCGGGAATTTGGGGTGGATGCCAACAATGCGCTGCATTCCTTTGCCCATGCCGATGGGAATTATCACCTGATGGGCTGCATGCTGAGTGCTGCTTCCTGTAGTAAATGGTGGATGGAGGAAATTATCGGCTGTGATGATTTTGTAACAGCCCAGGACCAGATACAGAATCTGGGGCAGAATCATGTCTTCTTCCTGCCATACTTAATGGGGGAACGTTCTCCGCATAACAATCCCAATGCCCGGGCAGCTTTTATCGGGATGTCAATGGACAGCAGCATGGCAGATATGTATCAGGCCGTGCTTGAAGGGGTTGCTTTCGCGCTGAGAGATTCACTGGAAGTGGCGAGGCGGTTGGGGATTTTGATTGAGCGGAGCAAGATTTCCGGAGGCGGTGCCAGGAGCCCATTGTGGAAAAAAATTATTGCCAATGTTCTGAATATTAAAATAGATGTTCTTGAAAGCGAAGAGGGGCCTGCATACGGTGGCGCGATCCTGGCAGCGGTTGGCTGCGAAGAATATCCGTCCGTGATAGAGGCCGGCAATGAGTTTTCTCATATTATAGAAACAGTTGAGCCGGAACCGGAACTGGTCAGCCTGTATGAGGCGCGTTACCGGGAATTTGCAGAACTTTATCCGGCACTATCCGGCGTGTATGATAAAATAAAACATTGACTTTTACATATGAACTGGTAAATAGTTTCTGGTCTTGTCCAAAATGTCTTTGTAAGTTTCCCGGTTGTGTGATATATTATCTAAAGGAACGAAACCAGGAGGTACAGAAATGAAGAATCAAAAACAAGACGAAGAACTACAGAAAAAACCAGCTACCCGCTATGACCAGAAGATGGAACGGCGCAAAATTGAGGCGGAAAAGAATGCCAAAAATGAAAAAGCATTCAATCTGGCCTGTATTGCAGCCTGTGTTGTTGTTGTCGCGGCGATAGCAGTGGGAGTTACGACTTCCGTTATTAATAAGAATAAAGCCATCAATGATACGTATATTAAAGTCGGCGACCATGAAATCACCCGTCTGGAATATGAATATTATTTCCAATCATCATCGAACAATTATATCAATACTTACGGTTCATTCCTTTCCTATATGGGACTGGATGTCAACAAGGATTATGCCGATCAGCCGTATTCTGATACAATGAGCTGGAAGGATGCGTTCGATGAAATGGCAGTTGCCCAGCTTACCCAGACAAAAGCGATGGCTGATGATGCCAGAGCCAACGGCTATACGGCAGATACTTCAGCCGAGTATGACAGCTTTGTATCCAGCATGGAACAGGCTGCACAGGCAAACAATGTCAGTGCCAAGAGATACTATAAGGCAAGCTTTGGCCAGTATGCGACTAAGGCTGGTGTCGAACCATTTATCAAAGAAAGCCTGCTGACAGAAGCTTATTATAATTATCTTCTGGAACAGAAGGCGCCTACGGCAGAGGATGTAGACATTTACTACGCTGAAAACAAAAATAACTATGACACTGTTTCTTATCGAATCTATGCTTTTGATGCAGAACTGGCTGAAGGTGCCACAGAAGAGCAGATTGCCGAAGCAATGCAGCAGAATAAAGCTAAGGCTGAAGAGATGAAAACCCGTCGGGAAGCCGGTGCAGACTTCAGAGAACTGTGCCTGGAGTATTCCGATGCAGCTCAAAAAGCGACATATGAGAATACCGAAACAGATGCAAGTATGACAGAAAATGCTTCCTATTCTGCGACACCAACCGCATATCAGGAATGGTTGTTCGATGAAAGCAGACTCAGCGGCGATATCACCGTAGCCGCAGATGAAGCCAGCAACAGGTACTATGTGGTGGAATTTGCATCGCGGACGCAAAGTGAGACATACGAAGAGACGATCAGCAGTACCCTGGCCAGTGAAAGAGTCAGTGAATATATCACAGCTTTGACAGAGACTTATGTAGTCACAGATCTGTCGGGTGAGCTGGTTTATCTGACGGTTCAGGAAGAGACAGAGACTATTGCAGAATAAATCATTTTGACTAGGGGATGTGGCGCAAAATAAGTCTGCGGGCCTGGACTGCGGTGGTTCCGATCCGTATTTCCTGCGGTTTCGGATCGTAAGAGTATCTAAGAACAGAGCAATGACGCTAAATGCAATGCCAGAAACGCCATAACTCGCTACGCTCAAACAATGGCCGTTTCTGGCATTAACACGTCATTGCTCTGTTCTAAGATACTCTA
>JBOFYZ010000056.1:0-9339 GCA_051654925.1 Lachnospiraceae bacterium
GTCCATAATTTCATACTATAGAGTAATAACAAACAAGGAGGTAAACATTATGTTTGATTCATACGAATATGGTAATGAATACAAAGGTCACGATAAAGACAAAGATCGTGATAAAGACAAAGATCGCGATAAAGACAAAGATCGTGATAAAGACAAAGATCGCGATAAAGACAAAGATCACGATAAAGACAAAGATCGCGATAAAAACAAAGATCGCGATAAAGACAAAGATCACGATAAAGACAAATGTTGTTGTCGTGATAAAGACAAAGATCGTGATAAAGACAAAGATCGCGATAAAGACAAAGATCACGATAAAGACAAATGCCGTGACTCATATGAAGCCGGATTCAAAGCTGGACGCGAAGAAGGCTGCAAAACTGGCTGTGAAGAAGGCTATAATAAGGGATTCGAAGACGGCCGCAACAGTTGCTGTAGATGATCCTGAAAATCATCTTGTGACTGCCTGACTAGAGATTAATATGAATAATATCACCCGTTGTAAGCATGCTTGCACGGGTGATTTCTTTTAATCGTGCTAAGCTGAAACCCTATTATTGCCTAATATTAATTTACTGTAGGGAGTGTATAAGCCCATGTTTGAAGCCATGCTTCAGGGAGAAATGAATGGGCATATGGGGTATGAAAACAATGAACGCAGCGAAAAAGGACACCCCAACCGGCGTAACGGATATTCGTCAAAAACCCTTAAGACCACCGCCGGGAATATCAAAATCCAAATTCCACGTCAATACCATCCATGTAAATAAGGCAATGGTTAAAAATGTGAACCGGGAATACGAAGTAAAGACTACAAAAACAGTTTCGTCTGACCGTTATGTATCTTTGCCCGATTTCGTAATACGGCTGTTCCCGTCAAATGGCAATATAGTTTCAATAATGCCAGATACCATAACACACAGATTTGGCAGAACTTTAACAAACTGCAAATCCCGCGCTTCCGCTTCCATGATCTCAGTCACCCAAATGTCAAGCCCACGACAAAATTTTTTTGTCGTGGGCTTGACATTAATTAGGGTCTGCTAAAAAACCCGCAACCATTGAAAACACTGGAAAAATCGAAGTCAACGTGGTATCATAATGACAAAGATCAAATAAAAAACAGTGGTTTTGGGGTGACGAGATGTATCGCAAGAAGTCGGAAATCCTACAGATAACGCTCGAGGATTTTATGCTGCCGTTTGGGGGCAAGCTGTCGGCGGAGAACCGCTGGGTGAAGCTGTCAACACTCATGCCATGGGATTTGATCGAGGATATCTATGCCAAAAACTTCAGAAACGATAAGGCAGATGGTCGTCCACCGATTCCGGCGCGAATCGCTTTTGGTGCGTTACACATTCAGGCCGCCGAACATTTTACAGATGAGAAGACCCTTGAAAATATTAGCGAAAATCCATATCTGCAATACTTTTTGGGGGTTCACTCGTTTCAAACCGAGCCGCTGTTTGACCTATCAATGATGGTACATTTTCGCAAGAGATTTTCAGCACAAGACATTGCTGCAATCAACGAGGAGCTATACCATCGGACACATCCTCCAAAGGATGAGCCGCCGAAGGATGGTGGTAGCAATGATGGTAAGCTGGTACTGGACGCCACCGCTGCACCTGCCGATGTACGGTATCCCACCGACTTGTCGCTGCTCAACGAGTGCCGTGAAAACGTGGAGAAGCTGATTGATAGCATCTGGGAAACATCAAAGAGAATCGGTCACAAAACCTCTTACAGCCGCAAGAAAGCCCGTAAGCAATACTTGAAGGTGGCCAAACAGCGAAAACCAAAGCGGAAAGTAATCAGGCAGGCGGTAGCGGAGCAATTGAATTATGTGGAGCGAAGCCTTGCGAACATCGATAAGCTGCTAACGGAAATACCCCAAAACGCCTTGACTACCCGCCATAAAGAGCGTCTGGAAGTCATTCGCCAAGTGGCGGCGCAGCAGCGTGAACATGCAGATAATCCTGCAAAATCCATCCCGAATAGAATTGTTAATCTGCGCCAACCCCATGTTCGCCCGATTGTGAGGGGTAAGGCCGGTCATCCGGTAGAGTTTGGACAAAAACTGGCGTTTTCAGTGGTGAACGGCTTCACCTTCATTGATGAGCAGAGCTGGGACAGCTTCAACGAAGGCATTACTCTGATTGACAGCGCGAAAAAGTACAAGGATCGGTTCGGCTGCTGGCCGGAAGTAATCTTGGCAGACACCATTTACCGAAACCGGGGAAACCGTCGGTTTTGCAAGGAGCATGGAATCCGCCTTTCAGGTCCAAGACTAGGTCGGCCAAAAGCGGAGGAAATTGAATCCGATAAGGAGCAAGCCTACCGTGACAGCTGTGAGCGCAACATTGTGGAAAGCCGCAACGGCATTGCCAAGCGACGGTATGGACTGGACAGAATATTTGCTTACCTTGACTGCACGGCTAAAACCGAGGCGGCCTTGATTGTGTTTGCCATGAACGCTGCGATGTGTCTGCGGACACTTTTGCGCCTGATTGTCAAACGGCTACTTGGACTTGCTTTTCCTGCTGTCTAGCACTTTGTTTTTTTATATGAATTTTTCACAAGACCCTAATTATCGTTATCTTTTTACAACGGGTACTTGCAGCTCGGTTTTCCACCTCTCGGAGTTTGGCTCATCATCAGGAGAGACAAGAACATGTCCCCGAAGATTCCCCGCAAAGGCGTAGTCATTCTCCTCCATCCAACGTGCAAGCTTTTCGCTGGCAGCGTCATATCCGCCGTCAAAGGCGCCCGTGAAACACAGCGTAGCGGCAAGGGGAATCTCTTCATATTCCTGATAGATGAAATCCCCCTCACTCTCGCCCAATGCATCGACTGGAATTGCAATTTCCACATCAGGATTTTCTTCCTTGTAAGCTTCATCGAAGTAAGTGGAATAACCATCGCTATGACAAGTAATGCCTTTTTCTCCAATAAATCTGCCGAGCCTCTCCCACAGAATGCCTTCCTCATTGTATTTCGGTATAATTCCTCTTAGGGAAATTACCTTTACCGAAGGAATTTTCTTTAATTCAACCTCGAAAATCATAATATTACGCTCCTTTCGCATGGTGCCGCTCATCTCAATAAGACGATTCAGCTTTGCCTGCTGCGCTTCAATGGATAACTGAAGGCAGTCGGCTTTGGCGCGCAAAATCCTGTTCATATAGGCAAAGTCATCCATATGCGGCAGAATGTCAGCGATCTCATCAAGTGAGAAATCAACGTCTCTGAGCATGAGGATGCTAGATACTAAAGGAATTTGCTTGGCGCTATACTGCCTATATCCCGTGTACTTGTCAATCTCCGCAGGGTAGATGAGTCCGCATTTTTCCCAGTGTCTCAGCATGCGGGGTGACACCCGCACCAGCTTTGAAAATTCGCCTATCTTAAACAAGCACGCACCTCCTTTTCAAGTTGCAATCCGGTTTGCAATATTAGAATAAGCCTTAACACAGTGTTAAAGTCAAGCGTTTAAAAACATTAAAGCTCAGTTTTTTTCCTGCAATTCTAAACTTGATACTCCCTAACGGGAAACGCTTCAATGTACCCGCGCTTGCCAATCGGGTCCAGTTGGAATCTTGGGCCTCCGGAGGGATAGAATTCCCATCCATATAGCTTTGGATCATAGCGTTTTATGGCATCCCAGACAATTTCGATTGCCTCGCCGAACTTTTCATCTTCAAATGGCTCACCATGGAATATCATATACTTACACTCCGGCAAGTCGATGAGGTCAAAGCCTTCCGGCAATGCTGCATCGGAATTCACGGGCATTTCAACACCCTGACAATATTCTGAGGTGCCATTTTTTCGCATATTCTCTGGTAGCCACAGACCAATGGGTTCATACAGAGCACCCTTTACACTCTCCAATATTCCCCACACATCACAGCCAACCTCCTCGCAGTAGGCAAAATAATCAGCAGCTTTTACGCCTCGTTTCAGGATAAGCTTACGTGCCGGTCTTTCGATGACCTGTGTAAAAACAACAGAACTTTTCATAGTATTTTTTCTCCTTTCAAGCTCAAGATAATAGTGGCTGACAGGGTAGTAGGAGAAAAATGGAAGGGGTGGTGCGGCTTTCCGATACCTACGCGGAGAAATTGCAAATTGACGAGAAAATGCCTTGGTAAAACCCTCGTGAGAGCTGAAAGCTACGTCCAACGCAATATCGAGCACGCCTTGCTCTGTATCTCGCAGCTTCTTTGCTGCCTCGGTAAGACGAACCGAGCGCAAATACTCAAAGGGAGTTTTCCCTGTGAGTTCAGAAAAGGCACGGATTGCATGGCAAGGAGAATAAACTGCCGCTTTAGCAAGCTGCTCCAGCGTGATTTCTTCCTGATAATGTGCCATGATGTATTCCTGCATTCTTTGAACCGCCATAATTCTTTCCATTTTTTCATTCATTTCTGTCACCCTGAGAGAATCATACCATACATGTTCTTCTGTTTTCTTGACCGCAATTGCTTACTTCTTAAAGCCTCTTAGCCACTCTTCTTCTATTAGGCATGTAATATGTTGAGTTTTTGTCTCATTTATTAGCGGATAATATTTTTCTTCTGTGCGGATGTATTTGAACCCGCATTTTTCGCTAACCCGTTTGGATTTTTCATTGCCATCAAAATACCCGCACCATATACTAGCAAGATTGAGGTCGTCGAAGCCGCGGCGTATCAGCTCTTGCGCCGCCTCCGGTATGTATCCGTATCCCCAAAACGGCACTGCTATCCATAAGCCAATTTCACCTTCATTATCTGGAATGCACAGGTTACTTTTTTCGCCAATCATAAGTCCGATGCTACCGATCGCTCTGTCATCGCCTTTTATTGTAACAGCATAGGTTTCCTCATCTGAAAGCATCTCCAAGGCCGCAATATGAGCCGGGATGTTTCTAAACTCATAGTTTATGTCTCCTTTAATAAAATTGCTTATTTTCCATAACCGCTAAAAGGCTTTGAATATCCTTATAAATTAACGGCTGCATTGTATCTTTCAGCTTTGAAAGGTCAATCATTAACGCCGCGTCTTGAATTTCATTATGAAGATTCGCCTTGTAGCGTGCAACATCCTCAAGCGCTTTCAGCTTCTGCCTTATGGCAGTTGGCTTTTCATCGTCAAGCATCTGCAATATGAGAGTGATATTTGCGTCAATAATATTTTCGGAATCCCACCTTGCCTGTTTGCATAGCAAGCGATACCCACGCACTCGGATTACATATTTTTCATCGGAAACCATGGAAAGGAATTTCTCCATATATGGATAAAGACTGTTATCTATCCCCGAGAGTTCTTCTAGCTCCTTTAAGTTTTGATATGCCAGAGAGGTATCTTTATCATAAAGCGCTGCAATCTTACTGGGTATATCCATAAGCTTACTCCTTCCAATTCCACCATTTTTGCATGTCCGGCGGCAGCTCACCATCATGATCTGCGTACCAAACAGCAAAACGGTAGCAGTATAACACACAGCGATCCACATGACCACCCTGCGCAATGCAATCCTTTTCATAGATTTCTTCTGGATTCTGTCCCTTGAGAGAATCAATGCTTGTATATCCCACAGAAACGAGATGCCGCTCCATATCTTTTCCGATGCCGGGTATTTTTTGCAAATCCGTTTTCATATTGAATCCCTTTCCATAGGTACGACAGATTGAAGCCACTGTGCATAATCATGCAATTGCTGCTCTGTGTGAAAAAAATGCTCGGCTTCATCTATCACAGTTAAATCTGCCCCATACACTTTCGCAAATGTCTCGACGCAGTCCCTCTCGCTAAGGGTATCCTTTCCGCCGTATAAAATCCATGTCGGCACATCCCATTTCACGATTGGGTGCGCCTTGACATAGCTATAGTAATCCCAATACAGCGTCTGTCCCGCCGGAGCAGAAATTTCCTGTTCTTCCTTAAGGCGTGCCTCGCTGATGTGAAACCAAGTCATCATATTGGTGATTATCCTCTGCATATCCACAACAGGAGAAAGGAATATCGCCTGCTCAATTGTGTCATCCTGATATGCCAGCAAGCTGAAATATGCGCCCATGCTGCATGCAAACAGGCTGATTTTTGCGGATATCGTTTTCGCATATTCCATCACCGACTTTAGCTCAGACATGCAGGTCTGAACCTTGCATAGGGTGTCCTCCCCTTTGCGTTCTCCGTGCTCCGGAAGATCGAAACTGAGTACTTGATAATTTCGCTCAGTAGCGATGGACGCTAACATTTCTATCACTGTATCCTCTTTGTGTGACATGTTCCCGTGCACGGCAATGATAAGCTTATCACTGCTGTTGCCCCAGAGAGTTGCCGGAATATGTTCTATTCTAATTCGTGTCTTTTTCATTTTGCGCCTCGCCTCGTTTACCAGATAGTAATATAGACATTATATTACAGCTATTATAGTAGAACAAGGGATATTGCAATATTGATTCATTTTGGCAACGCAATATACCTCGTAGCAATTTTTTTGCAGAAATACGCATCGTGCTCAATGAATATCAGGGTAGGATTTGCCTCTAGCAGTACATCCTCTATTTGCTCACGTGTTTGAATATCGAGGTAATTAAGCGGCTCGTCCCAAAGATATAGGTGTGCTTCGGTGCAGAGGCTGATCACCAGCATAAGCTTTCGCTTTTGTCCTGCGCTCAAGCTTGAGGAATTGTTGTAAAATACCTCTCTTTGCATTCCCATTTTCCTAAGAATCGTCAGTGCCTTTGTTACGTCCACGGCGCTTTCCTGTATATACTGCATGGTCGTAATGTCGGGCAATTCAAATATCTGAGGTAGTATCGAAAGCTTCACCCCCTTAGGCAAATGCAGACTCCCATCAACATGAAGCGCTTCAGGAACAGCGCTTCCGGCAATCAGCTTGAGCAGGGTACTCTTTCCCGCACCATTTTTTCCAGTTAAGCAAATCCGCTCGCCTTGCGATAACGAGAATGACTTTCTTTGAGCAAAATTTTATCATCAAAGCAGAGTCTCAAATTCATGGCAGTAAGGATAAATCTAAGAGGATTCATTTTTAGAGGTTCGCTTTCCTCTCATGAAGCAGGCTGGATTTTTGCTCGACAGCACGCTCCTTTTGAAGCATTGTCTGCTTTGCACGCCGCTCCAATTTGGCAGCCTTAGCACGTTTTTTCTCTTTTAGACCAAACTTCACTCCACTGCCGTCGTCCTTCGTTGATGTTGATTTGCACTTTCTGGTCACCGCCTTTTTGCAGATTATTTTCTCTGTGGATGAGTTAGGAATTGTACATTATTAACATCGTTTGCAGATTCCTGTCTTCCAGATTTGCAAATTCCATTCTCTTTTTATAAAGGGCAAGGAAAAGCACGGTGTTTATACCGTGCCTTCCATTTCCTCGCTGATTGATTTTAATGCTTCTGATATTGTAATGGCATCTGCCCGGGAAAGGATTTGTTCCAATCTTTCCCGATTCCAGAATCGATCCTTCAGCTCTGACAAATCGCTTCCGATTCCCCACCGGGGAATACACAGATACCTTCCATATTGGTATTCGCCAATAATCACATGCATTGCACTCCCTTTTCCCAAAATCTTAGCTTCTACGATATTCCCATTTTTCTGTATCCCCTCCACACTTCCATTCCAGCTCTGGTCATTTCTGTTTTGGGCTTCTTCATTTCGGCATTCAAACTCCATGCTGTTTCCTCCCTTACACCAATTCGATTTCATTCGATGCTTCCATAATAATTCCGGTATCAATGGTTCGACTTTTTTGTTCGCAGCCAATGATTAGTGCCCGGTGTAAAAGGCTGTTCAATCTCCGGATGCTGCCGCTGCTGCCGCCGTAAGCAGCTTCCAGTGCGGCTGGTTCGAACAGTTCCTGTGTCACCCCGCACAGCTTCATCCGGTCACGGGTATAATCGGCCGTCTCCGTTGGTAAAAGCCCCTGTATGTTGTAATTAATTACAATTCTTTGCCGCAGTGATTCATGCACCTGCATGGACAGGGTATTGTTTAAGGTCGGCTGCCCCGTCATCACCAGCACCGCATAGTTCTGGCTGTCCATTTCAAAGTTCATCAGCAGCTTTAAGTCGGCCAAGATTGCCCGGCCTAAATACTGGGCTTCATCAATCAGAAGCACCAGCGTTGTTTTCTGCTCTTTATACATGCCCCGGATCCTCTCCTGTATATTCCGGAAGTTCTCGATCTTTCGATAGCAGGGAGTTAGCCCCAGACCAGCAGCCAGATCCCGATAGAATTCACTGGTTGAAATCGTCGTCATCGGAAGATAAACCACTTTATAAAGATTGGGATTCAGCCCACTTACAAAAGCTCTTTGGCAGGCCGTCTTGCCGGTACCGGAAAGTCCTGTGAACAGACCAATTCCACGAACATTACGTAGATATTCCAACCGCTTCATCATTTCCTTAAAATCACTACCTTGATAAAACTGCTTTTCTGATATCGCCTTATCAAAAGGATTAAATTCCATACCCCAATACGCTCTATACACCGGCTCCACCTCCATCCATCGTACTGTAGCTGATGTTTGTACGGCGCTTGCGCTTTGCATTGTCATGCTTTCTGACCGGACCGACCGTATGCAGCCGTTTTGCCTGTTCTCCATCATAGATATAAATTTCAGACAGATCCTCCGGGCGGTAACGCAGATGGATGGTTTTTCCGATATACTGCTGGGGAACCTCGTAAACGACATTAAACAGGGACACCGTTGCAGTGGGGGTTACTTTTCTGGTAATGCGGTGCAGAAATCCTTCTTCTATTTTGGTTTTTTCCAGAAAACGCAGGGAATCAAAATCCATAAGATAACGCTCCCGCGGTGTCATGCCGATGGAAGAATGACAGCCATTATTGTATTCGGTATCTAAAAAGGCATGATAGCTGCGGTTCACATCCTCAAGACTACGAAACGTATTCCAGTCAGTACAGTTCATCCAACGATCTTTTTCCGTTCTATGACTCCTCTCGATCTTGCCTTTTCCACGGGGAAAATAATGGCCGCGAATGAATTTTTACAATCCCCAGTTCGGCACAAATCCAGTTTAGCTGGTTGTTTGCATAACTACATCCGTTATCCACAAAAAGTCTTTTGGGTACACCAAACTTTAAAACGGCTTTCTCAAAGGCCCGCTGCATATTCACTGCATTGTCTTCAAAGAAGAATTCTCCATGCACCATAAGACGGCTGGCATCATATGGAAAGTTATTGACTATGGAAAGAACAACGATGCACATCCGATAAACATTACTTTATTTTCTGTTTTACTTTCCATAGTTTTCATGTATCCTTATCTCAAAAAGAAGAGAGGTAAGGAATCATGAAAAACCCA
>JBOFYZ010000057.1:0-48057 GCA_051654925.1 Lachnospiraceae bacterium
TCCTTTAACCGCCACCTGATTCAGATAACATTTGAGACTATACGCCTGTTATGGTTTATATGCAAGAGTAAACCCTACCCATCCAAGAGTAAACCCTACATCCGATATGAAGAGTAGGATTTCCAAATGTAATTCAGGATAGTGATTCTGGTATACTCTTCAGTTGTAATATGAGTGTTTTCAGAGTATAATATATGCATGAGCTGCTGATAGAGCAAGAAAGGTGATGTAAATATGTTAAAGGTACAAATTGATTTGAATATTGCTAAGATTGCATCAGAAAACAAGTATTCTCAAGATTCTGTAGCTGCCACAGTTGGAAAGGCATTTTCCAATAAAGGAATGATCGTATCGAATGATTCAGAAACTGGTAGAATTATAGTGACAGATAGTGGACATGTAGATGATTATGGAAAGCTCTGGTCTGTTATATGGGGCTTGGCAGAAAAAAGTTGGTTTGTTGAAAATATAAAGGAATGGTTGTGGTTTAATAATAATGAAGGTGATGATTCAAGAGAAGATATTCTATATTTTTTAAGAACTAAAAAAATTGGAGCCTAAAATGGAGCGGAAGTATTACAAAGCGATAAACTTTGATCTTATTATAAATAATCTTAAAGAATATTATGACAAAGCGAATCATTTGAATGCATATAATGATATCCGGATTTTTTTGACGAGCAGAGGATTTGAACACAGACAAGAATCCGGGTATCGCTCTAAAGAGAAGCTGTTGGATATTGAAATAACAGCTATAGTCCGGGAGATGGGGAAGACGTTTTCCTGGTTATATAAATGTGTGGGACAATTTGATGTTACCAATATCGGGCAAAATTATAGCCTCATTGCAATATTAGAGTCAGAAGAATTGGAGCTGGACGAACCGACTTAGAATTGAAGCATTTTTAATGAGATTTTGATATGCATAGGACATCATCCTCAATACGACATGTGCGTATAGTTAAGAAAAGTATGAAAAAGGCGGAAGAGAATTGACATTCTCTTCCGTTTTGAATTTGCATAAACATAAGGCGAACATTATTGAGATAGTTGATAGAAGCGTCGGATTTGTGGATAATCTAAAGGCAGGCTTATTAGACCAGATTGTTCCAGGTGTGTAGTCTTTAATACCTGTTGGAATGGATCAATTATAGAACCTTTATATAATTCTATTAAAGCATTACTGCTTTATCTTTAGAATGGATATGTGACTGATGCTTGATGTAATCATTAAGTACTGATAAAAACTTCTACACATAAAACATACATACAAAACAGATTCTCCACACGTTTATCTGGTATAATGATGTCAACCTGTATTTTAAAATAAGGAGGATATTGTGAAGCATATACTTGTTATTGAAGATGACAAAGATATTGAAGAACTGCTGCAGTTTTTTCTGGAAGATAACGGATATCTGGTGACGATCGCCAGGGATGGCCTGGAAGGAGTTACGGCCTTTAACGAAGGAGACTTCGACCTGCTGCTCCTGGACATTATGCTGCCTAAGATTGATGGCTACACGGTATGCGAGATAATCCGCAGGAAATCAGATATCCCCATCATCATGGTTACTGCTCTCGACGGGGAGGATAATCAGATAAAAGGGCTTGATCTTCTGGCTGATGATTACATTACAAAACCATTTTCTATGCCGGTTTTGCTTCGTAAGATTACAGCTGTTCTCAGGCGGTCTTTGCAGGGCAGCCAAAACAGTGAAAATAAAGTTCTGGTTTATCGCGAGATCAGACTTGATTCAGACAATTTTCAGGTATCTGTATCTAATGAGGTTATTCCCCTGACCAAACGGGAATTTGAGATTTTGTTGGTGCTTCTGGAGAATCAGAGCCGGGTAATTACAAGGGAAAATTTCCTTGAACAATTGTGGCAGTATGAGTTTTACGGCAATGACAGGGTAGTGGATAATCATATCAAAAATCTGCGCAAAAAGCTTGGTGTCAACTATATCGAGACAGTGAAGGGAGTGGGATATCGTATTGATAAATTACATAAAAAAACATCTGACTGCTAAGATTTTTGCCACCATGCTGGTACTGTTCTGTGCTGTTTCAGGAATTACCTATGCTTATATTGCTTTGTTTGCACCGAAAAGTTATCTGGCAATCGTCGATTACAATGTGGATGCGGCAGCGGAGCGATTAGTCAGCCGGTTGGAACATGTGGATATAGAACAATATGGACAGCTGTTAAATAACTTCAGTAAAGAATACAGTGTGGTACTTGAGGTGCAGGATGATGCGGGGAAGACTGTGGATTATGGATCGAAAGCCACATTCTCCTATGCTCCGTCCAATCAGGGAGACAGTGAATTCACCACCTTCACCGGTCTTACTAAAACATATGTATTCCGGCTGAAGGATTCGCCCCAGGCATATACTCTGGTTATGCTGGGAAACCGGCAGCCCGTCAACCTGTTTACCCTGGCCCTGCGGCAGGTATTGCCCAGTCTGCTGATTGTAATTGTCCTTCTCTCGCTGGCAGTCTCTTACCTCTATTCACGATATATTACCCGGCCGGTTATTCATCTGAATGAAGTATCCAAAAAGCTGGCCGGATTGAATTTTGATGTTTATTTTCAGCAGGACAGGGCGGACGAGCTGGGCGAGTTGGCTGGAAGCCTAAATACCCTTTCCCGGAGTCTGGCTGATGCTCTGGATGAACTGAAAAAGACCAATCATATTTTGCAGGAAGATATTGTTCGGGAAAAACAGCTGGAACTTCAGCAGTTGGTATTTTTCTCCGCAGCTTCCCATGAACTCAAGACACCGATTACCATATTAAAAGGACAGCTCCAGGGTATGCTTTATGGTGTGGGTGGCTATAAAGACCGTGATAAATATCTGAATCGAGCCTTTGAGATCACATGTGATATGGAAAAGCTTGTGCGGGAGATTCTGACCATCCCCAAAATGAGAGCTTCAGACTTTAACCTGCAGCTGGAGACTGTTGATTTAGCTGAATTTATTTCTGATCTGGCAGATGAATATGAAGAACTGTTTCTTAACAAAGATTTGCAGGCAGAAAGAATGCTGGCAAACGGTTCTTTTGTCCGGATTGACCGGAAGCTTTTTACAAAAGTGATCAGCAACCTGCTCAGCAATGCAGTACACTATTCTCCAGATGGAGCACGGATACTGATAAAGGCATTCCAGGCGGAAAAAGAAATTATATGTACAATTGAAAATGCCGGGGTTCATATTCCCGATAACGACATACCAGGGCTGTTTGACGCTTTTACCAGGCGGGAACAGTCACGAAACAGGCAGACTGGAGGAAGCGGGCTGGGACTCTACATTGTCAGGTTGGTATTGAAACTGCATCATTTTTCCTATCGCATGGTCAATACTTCTGAAGGGATTTGTTTTGAAATCCGGTTTCCACACACAAACAATACATCAACGACAATCATAACATAAACTGCTTTGTTATACTGAATCCGTAAGTAAGAAAAAACAAAAAAGGAGATTAAGTTATGAGTAAAAATTTCAGAAAAAGTGGGACACTCGCATTGGTATTATTGGCATTGTGCAGTACGCCGGTGCTTGCGGCAACCGGGCAAAGTTCAGGTCATAGCTCCGCTCAAAGCAGTGAACATAGTTCTGTTTCCGGGGTAAACTCCGATTCCAGTGGTTACAACTATCTAACATTTCCCAGTAAAGAGACGGTAAAAAAGGATATTGGTTTTATTCCGAAGATGACGGACAAGCTGTCGGATGAGTTCAGTTTCCGCCGGGGATTTATTGATCTGTCTTACGGCAAGGCACTGGTGCTGGAATATACGAAAACGGGCGCAACAGAATCCCAGACGATCCGTTTGTTTGCGAATAATCTGGACATGCAGATAGAAGGTGGTACCCCTATAGACAATGGCAGCAATCCCAGGCTGTTTTATTATGAAGAAGAATTTGAGGGGTACAAGATTCAGCGTGTTGTGTGGAAGGATAATTCTATAAACTACATCCTGGCCGTTAATAATTATAGTTTATCTAAGGATGTATTAAAGGAAATGGCCAATTCGGTAATTAATCACTAATCCTGGATGGATTGACTTTCCTACATATGGTTTGCTATAATCTGGCGGCTTTTTGAAAAAAGCCGCCATGTGTCATGCCATAAAGCATATAAAGCCTATGCCACATTGCAACTTTTTTTATTTACCGCATGGCTTATTTAATTTAGTGAATTTTTTCAACAGAATAGAGCTGAAGTTTACAACTATTCATATTTATAAAAGAGTAAAACTCACGAGCCGCGGGATTGCCTGCGCCTGCGGTTTCACCATTTTTCGCATCTTCCGCTGTTTCCCACTTCACCAGGTCAACCCATGTATCACCATCACGAATTACTTCCCAAGAAATAAAACCTTTTTGCTTAGATAAAACCTCGTTATTACATTTTTCTGATGCGAGCAAAAAATCCTCTACAGATACATTTTTCTTGAGATTATAAGATATAAACCAAATTGCATTATACATATTAAACATCCTCTCTTATAATATTTTTTGATTTTTTGTAGCAGACTTTAGAATAAATTGGCTTAGAGTTAATCGTATATTTCAGCTATTTCTAAAGCCTTTTCTTTGAGCATAGTACGTGCTATTTCTGGTTCAATTACCTCAACATATTTTCCATAGGATAGCAAACGATTAAATGTCCAATTACTTAATGGATAATGGATTGTAATCATATAGTAGCCATCCTCACATACGGAAACCTGATTTTCTTGAAATTCATCATATAGCCTTACAGCAATTTCAGGATTAAACTTCAATTTGAAAACAAAGATGTTATCAGGCTTTTTATCTCCACCTCCTAATATATAGTTTTGAGGTAATTCACGTTTAAATAGTTCGGGCAGAACTCGGATTTGTCTTATTCTCGATAGTCGGAAAATCCGTATATCTTGCTTATCCAAACAATATCCTACAACATACCATGCGTTTGATTTAAATACCAATCGCAGAGGCTCAACGGTTCGTTTTGCTTGTTGCAATTCAGAGTTAAAGTAATTAAATTTGATGATATGTTTGTTGATGATTGCATACTGTAATTCAGATACCCTGATATATGTTTTGCTGTTCTTCTTTGGACAATAATGATTTGTCAATCGTGTAGCCATCTATAAGGGATATTCCTCCACCAGTGCCCTTCGTCGACATAATAGGAATTCCGGCAATAGAAAGAGTATTTACATCCCGGTATATTGTTCTTGTTGATACATTGAAGTAATTTGCTAACTCTTTGGCGGTAACGTATTCGCGATTTACTATATAAAAAACCATCTGCACCAAGCGCTCAATCTGCATTGAAATTCTCCTTTCCCACCTACAATAAAGATTATAACAATTTCAATATGACATATAGCTGTCGCATTAGAACTTATTTATCTTTGGTTTTTAATACGAATGTCAATATATTTTATCATATTAGTTTTTCCTTGTCAGAGAAGTTGACGATTTTTTCTATGTAATCATGCACAAAAACGGGATAATTATTTTGGCAAAACTAATGAAATATTAAACATCAAACATGTTTATATTTACATGTTTGAAACTGTGTGATAAAATAAGTCAATAAAAAAAGTAATTTTTTCACAATCACGTTAAGATATTATCATATGGAATGTCAGGAGGTAAATGTATGTTTTTCACAGAACAACATGAGTTAATCAGAAAGCTGGCCAGGGAATTTGCGGAAAAAGAACTGACCAAAGAGCTTCTTGATGAGGTAGAGGAGTCAGGAGAGTTTCCGGAACATGTTCTGGACAAAATGGCCAAAGCCGGATTCTTTGGCATCAAAGTACCCAAGGAGTATGGCGGTCAGGGGGCGGATGCCCGGTCTTATGTTCTTGTTATGGAGGAAGTATCAAGGATCAGTGGTGTAGCTAGTCTCTACGTATCTTCTCCGAATTCATTGTCAGGTGGTCCGTTTTTGCTCTCCGGAAATGAAGAGCAGAAAGAAAAATATTTAAAGCCGGTCGTTCAGGGGACAAAAAAAGTCTGCTTCGGTCTTACCGAACCGGGAGCCGGATCGGATGCCGGTGGTATGACGACAACTGCGGTTAAGGACGGGGATTGCTATATCCTGAATGGCAGAAAGACATTTATAACGATGGCACCGCTGTCTGATTATGCTGTTGTCTACGCCAAAACCGATATCAATAAAGGGGTAAAGGGAATCAGTGCGTTTGTCGTAGATATGACCCTGCCTGGTGTATCCTGCGGAAAGCCGGAAAATAAGATGGGCCTGAAAGGCTGTGCAACCAGTGACATCATTCTTGAAAATGTCAGAGTACATAAATCAGATTTGCTTGGTGAAGAAGGAAAAGGCTTTATTAACGCGATGAAAACACTGGATACCGGACGGATGGGAGTAGCCGCTCAGTCGATTGGTGTAGCCCAGGGGTGCCTGGATGAGGCAGTTAAATATGCCAAAGAAAGAAAACAGTTTGGCCGGAGAATCGCCGACTTCCAGGCGATCAGCTTTATGATTGCGGAAATGGCGACGAAGCTCGAAGCGGCTAAAAATCTGGTGTATAAGACTGCCTATCTGATGGATCACCATCAGGATGCGTCCATGGCGGCCTCGATGGCAAAACTATTTGCTGCTGAAATCTGTAATGAAATCGCTGCTAAAACGGTTCAGATTCATGGGGGATACGGATTTATTAAGGACTATAAGATTGAGCGTATGTATCGTGACTGCCGCGTCTTTACCATTTATGAAGGAACCTCACAGGTGCAGCAGATGGTAATCGCCGGTAAATTGCTGAAGAAATAGGAGGAGCGGATAAGGATGAAGATATTAGTATGTGTTAAGCAGGTTCCGGATACAACAGAAGTAAAGATCGATCCGGTTAAGGGTACGCTGATTCGTGACGGGGTACCAAGTATTTTAAATCCCGATGATGCGAATGCCCTGGAGGCGGCTCTTGAGATAAAAGATAAGACACCCGGTACTACGGTTGCGGTAATTACGATGGGGCCGCCGCAGGCCCAGTATATGCTGCGGGAATGTATGGCGATGGGGGCTGATGAAGCCTATCTGCTTAGCGACCGGGCATTCGGCGGTGCGGATACCTGTGCAACCTCAACTACGATTGCTGCCGGAATCAAAAAGATCGGAACTTATGATATTATTTTTGCCGGACGCCAGGCTATTGACGGGGATACCGCTCAAGTCGGCCCGCAGGTTGCTCAGCGGCTGGATATTCCGGTCGTTACCTATGTTGAGAAGGTTACTCTGGAAGAAGGAAGGGCGATTGTCCATCGGCAGATGGAAGATGGTTATGAGGTGATTGAAGTACAGACACCATGCCTCCTGACAGCCGTGAAAGAATTAAATGAGCCAAGATACATGTCGGTTGGCGGTATTATGGATGCATATCAGAAAGAGATTAGCATCTGGGATCACATTGCAGCAGACCTTGACCCGGCGGACTGCGGTCTGAATGCATCACCGACCCAGGTATTCCGTTCCTTCACTCCGCCGCCAAAGGGAAAAGGCGAAATGCTGTCAGGGACAGTGTGCCAAATGTGTACCTCCCTGGTAGAAAAATTAAAAGATAAACACGTGATTTAAGAAAGGATGGAGGAGACATGGCAGTAAATGTATTGAATGATAAATGTAGGGGATGTTCTCTGTGTGTGAAGAACTGTCCTTTCGACGCAATCACAATGGATCATAAACTGGCCGTTATCGGCAGTGCCTGTACCAGCTGCGGCGCCTGTGTGGAGAAATGCCCGTTTGGTGCGATTGAGAAAACGGAAGCCGAAAATGCCGGGGCGGTTGACATCACTCAGTATCATGATGTCTGGGTATTTGCAGAGCAGAGAGAGGGCGTGATCCAGCCGGTTGTTCATGAACTGCTGGGAGAGGGTCGGAAACTGGCAGATGAAATCGGCTGCAGTCTGTGCGCCGTACTGTGCGGAGATCATGTAAAAGAACTGGCCGGTGAATTATTTGCGTATGGTGCCGAAAAAGTATACCTTGCCGAGCACGAAGAGCTGTCAACATACCGTACCGATTCTTATACAAAGGTGATCTTTGAAGCAATTACAGAATATAAACCGGAGATCGTACTTCTGGGTGCCACCCATATTGGCCGTGATTTAGGTCCGTGTCTGGCCGTAAAAGCCGGAACCGGGCTGACTGCTGACTGTACCAGACTGGAGATTGATCCTGAAGATAAGAAAATTAAGCAGACCCGTCCGGCTTTTGGCGGCAATTTGATGGCGACCATTGTTTGTCCTAATCATCGTCCGCAGATGTCCACCGTCCGTCCCGGTGTAATGGAGAAGGCAGTTTACCAACCGGGGACTGCCGGTGAGATTGTTTCGCTGGGTGTGACATTTAAGAGCGGTGAAATCAGAACGAAGGTACTGGAAATTGTCAAAAAAACTGGGGAAACGGTTTCTTTAACCGATGCGGAAATTATTGTCTCTGGCGGAATGGGATTAGGCAAAGCCGAGGGTTTTGAACTTTTGAAACAGCTGGCCGATAAGCTGGGCGGTGTGGTAGCGGCATCCAGGGCGGCTGTTGATGCAGGCTGGATTGACCATGCCTACCAGGTAGGGCAGACCGGAACCACCGTTAAGCCCAAAATCTATATTGCCTGCGGAATCAGCGGAGCCATACAGCACGTGGCCGGAATGCAGGAAGGGGATCAGATCATTGCGATTAATACCAATGAAGCGGCACCGATCTTTGAAGTGGCGGACTATGGTATAGTAGGAGATTTATATCAAGTAATTCCAGAATTAATGGAAGCGCTGGATCAATAAGCGCCGGACAAATCAGGAGGAGGAAGCGATGGCAAAGTTTATTACGGCAAATGAAGCGGCAGAATTGATACCCGATCACGCAACTGTGGGGATTGCCGGGATGGGATTGTCCGGATGGGCAGAGGAAGTGGCCTGTGCAATCCGTGACCGTTACCGGGAAACCGGCCATCCCTGTGATCTGAATCTGAAGCAGGGAAGTGCCATGGGAGACTGGAAAGAGCGGGGAGTGACCCGTCTTGGCGAAGCTGGGGAAGGGCTGGTGACCCGGTGGTCAGGCGCGCACGTAGGCTCGGCGTTTACACTGCGGGAGCTGGCGGTGCAGAATAAACTGCAATGTCACTGCCTGCCCCAGGGCGTAATTGTCAATCTGTGGCGGGAGATCGGTGCCGGACGTCCCGGACTGCTGACTAAAGTCGGACTCGGTACGTTTGTTGATCCGAGGCTTGGCGGCGGAAAAATGAATGAATGTACAACGGATGAATTGGTGGAGGTGGTTTCATTTGCCGGCGAGGAATATTTATTCTATCAAGGTTTTCCGGTAGATGTAGCCCTGCTTCGTGGTACGATTGCAGATGAAAACGGTAACATTAGCTTTGATTATGAAAGTGTTATAAACGAAGGCTTTCAGGTTGCTAATGCAGCAAAAAATACCGGCGGTATCGTGATTGTACAGGTGGAATACCAGTCGAAGGCGGGAACCATGAATCCCAAGGATGTCAAAATTCCCGGGGCACTGGTTGATTATGTGGTAGTAGCCACAGACAAAAATGCCTGCTGGCAGGCGGAAGGCGTTTATTTTGAACCAGCTTTTTCCGGTCAGATTAAAAAGCCGCTTAATGCGATTAAACCGCTGGCATTTGATGAACGTAAGGTGATTGCCCGCCGCTGCGCCATGGAACTGCGCCGGGGTAATCTGATCAACCTGGGAGTCGGAATGGCGGCTGATGTAGCTAATATTGTTTCCGAGGAGAGTAAACTGGATGGTGTTGACTATATTGAACGTATTACGATGAGTACGGAGAGCGGCATGGTTGGCGGTGTTCCATCGGCACTGCCGAACTTTGGCAGTGCGTACAATCCGGAAGCAACGCTGGAGCATGGGGCAATGTTTGACCTGATTGACGGCGGCGGCCTTGATATGACCTGCTTAGGCATCGGTGAATGTGACCGCTGCGGCAATATCAATGTCAGCAAGTTCGGTCCCCGTCTGACCGGCCCTGGTGGTTTTATTAATATTACCCAGGCTACTAAAAAAGTGGTATTCTGCGGAACCTTTATGGGTAAAGCCAGTTTAAAAGTCGGTGATGGCAGTATATCTATTGTTGCGGAAGGGAACATAAGAAAGTTTATCAAGAATGTGGAACAAATCACGTTTGCCGGTCAGTATGTGAAACCGGATCAGGAGATTCTCTATGTGACAGAGCGCTGTGTATTCCGTCTGGAAGATAAAAAGATGACAATTGTTGAAGTGGCACCGGGAATTGATGTAGAAACAGATATTATCGCCAACATGGATTTCAGGCCGGAGATTGCTGCAGATGTAAAGGTTATGGATCCGACATTGTTTTGTGACCGCTGGGGGAAACTGGGGGAGACATTAAAGTAATAATTTGGTATTTTGGTGCCGGGGGTGCTGGCCAGGTATATTCTGGCAGGTACCTCCGGCTATACTTTTTTATGGCCAGAGCCGACATCAGCTTTAACCGCTGTTCTAACTCAGCTGGAGATATCAGCCGCTGATCCAGCAGATCGGCGACAAGTGCGCTGAATTCATTGTGGAATAAGTGCAAGGCAGTTTTCCAGCCACTGAATATAAGAAGTCTCACGCAGGATGGCTCCTTCGAGCACAATATAGTCACCGAATTCCCGAGAACCAAAGGGCGGAACCTCCTGACTGTAATTGCTCTGCATAATATCACTTAAATACTGTCGTTTGGTGACATGCTTGGTTAGCTCCTTGTGTAAATGACCAGCAAACTCATCTTCACTCATATAATCAGCGAAATATAACCGTAGCCGGAAAACATCTTTGGGAGTAGGCGGAATCGGGTCTTCCTGCATCAGCCATTCCCGGAATTCATCAATGCCTTTTTGGGTAATGGTGTAAAGCTTTTTTTCCAGTTTTTCACCCTGAATGATGATTTCTGAAGTAAGAAGACCTTCTTGGGTCAGTTTGGCAAGTTCCGGATACACCTGGCTGTGCTTGGCATACCAGAAGTTAGCAAGATGATTGCTGTTAAATTCTCTTGTAATGTCATAACCGGTCATTGGTTCACGATAAATCAAACCTAATATGGCATATTTTAATGTTCGCATAGGTTTCACCTCTAAGAATTGAATGATTTAAAATTGATGATGCTGTAATCTTACCATAAAAAAAGAAAAATAGAAACAAAACAATTTTTAAACATGTATATATTTACATGTTACTGATGATATAGTATAATGGTGTTAATATTATAACAAGGAAAAGGATCGTGAGCGATGTGGGAATCTACCATCAAACAATTGGGGAATGTTTGGAAGCAAGAGCCCGGATGTCTGCCGGACAAGCAGCATTGGAATACGGGAACCAGCAATACACCTGGAAGCAGGTCGATGAGATATCGGACCGGCTTGCGGACATGATGTATGCCATGGGTTTGGAGAAAGGGGATCAGGCCGGAATCTGGAGCGTTAACCATCCGGACTATATTCTTACCTTTCTGGCTCTGTGCAAACTGGGAGCGATACCGGTTTTGATTAATGCATGTTATAAGGAACGTGAACTGGATGAGATTATCCGATATGCAGATATGAAGGCTCTCTTTTACGGAAGCGGATATAAAGACTATTCTTACGGTCCGGTGATTGACCGGTTAAAGGAAGAGCCGGGGCATGGGATCAGGTCCTTTATGCCGCTGGGAGAATGGAACATGTATGGCGGCGGCCGCCGTAAGGAAGCGGTTGTTTTGCCGCAAGATACAGCCTGTATTATGTTTACATCAGGGACGACTGGAAAGCCCAAAGGGGTTATGCTAAGTCACCATAACCTGATCAGGAATGCCGCTGCAACAGCGGACGGGATGGGATGGAATCGGCGGGACAAACAACTTCTGGTGGTGCCGCTGTTTCATTGCTTTGGTGTTACCAGCGGGCTGCTGGCCAGTATTTGTGCCGGCTGCAAAATTGTGATGATGGAATACTTTAAAACCAGACCGGTTCTGGAGGCGATCCCAAAGTTTGGGATTACGATACTGAATAGTGTTCCGTCGATGTTTCTGGCGATGATCAGGAATCCTGAATTTGGTACCTTTGATTTATCTTCCCTGCGCAGTGGCATCATCGCCGGATCACCGGTAACAGAGTTGGATTATCAATTGCTGAAGGAGAAATTACCAGGTCTCGATCTGCACCAGTCTTATGGGCAGACGGAAACCTCGCCCTGTGTTACCCTTATGAAAGCGGATGATCCGGAGGATAAAAAAGCCCGGACCGTTGGCAAGGTGATTCCGGATGTGGAGGTGCGGATTTGGGATGAGGAGCAGGGCAGAGTGGTCAAAGGCGGCGTTATGGGCGAGATTCAGGTTCGTGGTTATAACGTAATGAAAGGCTATTACCAGATGGCGGAAGAAACAAACGCCGTGATATCAGGAGATGGCTGGTTGAAAACCGGAGATATGGGCATTTGGGATGAGGATGGATATATCGTTGTAGCAGGCCGGATAAAAGACATGATTATCAGAGCCGGAGAAAATATTATGCCGGGTGAAATTGAACAGTTAATTCTTGGGTTTCCGGGAATCCGGTCTGTAAAAGTGATTGGAGTACCAGCCGATGTGGTACAGGAGGAAATCGCTGCCTGCCTAATTATTGAAGATGAAAATAGGTATTCCGAAATAAAGCTGCGGTTATTTCTGCAGTCTCAGCTGGCTCATTTTAAGGTTCCGGTTTATTATCCCGCCTTCACCGAATTTCCGGTTACGGCATGCGGGAAAATTGCATTGGCAGATCTTAAAAAAGAAGCAATCAGAAAAATCAGGGCAGAAAAGAGGAGTGAATCATGAATACAAAGCGATTACCAATACGGGTTGTCAGTTACTGTTTTGGTTTGCTACTAATGGCATTTGGTGTAACCTTTTCAATCAGGTCAAGCCTGGGCGTATCACCAGTAAATTCAATTCCCTATGTATTAAGCCTGCTCACCGGTATTGATCAGGGATTCATTACGACCGGGGTCTTTTGCTGTTATGTTTTGATTCAGGCCGTGATTCTGGGGAAGGACTTTAAGCCGATTAATCTGCTCCAGGTTGTGTTTGCCAGTGTTTTTGGATATTTCGTGTCCTTTTCCAATCAGCTGTGGAGCTTTATGCCGTCACCGGAGCATTATCTGGTGCAGCTTGGTTTTCTGGGTATCAGTATGCTGCTGGTGGCTTTGGGACTGCTGTTTTATCTGGCAGCAGATATTGTTCCCCAGCCGGCCGAGGGCATTATGCTGGCAATTCATGTAAAGACCAGGATAGAATTCACCAGACTGAAGTCTTTATTTGATACATTGGTTGTAGTTCTGGCGGCAGTCCTGTCGGTAATTGCCTTTGGTAGGCTCCGGGGCATACGGGAGGGCACTTTGATAGCGGCAGTATTGATCGGTAAAATACTGGGGGTCCTGAACCGACTTTTTAAGAAGACGATTGAGGACTTCCTGTATAATATGTAGACGCAGGCTTAGAGCTTAACCTGATTGTGCATATAGTTCTCGTAATAACGCATCAGCAGGCAGGAGAATACCATACGCTGCTGCAAATAACCATCGTCTAAAGGTAGATTGATAATTGCGGTGATTTTGCCTAACTTATTCTGAATGGTATTCCGGTGCATGTACAGTGCTTTGGCGGTCCGGGAAATATTATTGCCGCTGATCAGATAATAAAACAACACGTCCAGCAAATCGGAATTATGCTGGCTGTCATACCGGTATATGGCAATGATCGACGGGTGGGTCAGGTAAATAATATCATCATGCCCATGCTGCTGGATATAATGCTGTACACTGAGATCGATAATGTAATAGGTACTGTAATCTTCATAATGGAAGATATGGTTCGGCAGATGTTTTTCATGCCGTTTGAGCGGAACACCAAGTTTGATGGTGTCACTGGATATTAAATACAGCGTACGCAGAATGTTTAAGTTTCTGGAACCATTACTGATTCCGGCATAAGCCTGATATCGTTCCAAGATATCCTGCAGAGCCTGATAATTGAAATCCAGCTTTCCGTAAGAACGGTTTTTTTGATGGTATAAAATGCAGATATCATGGTTGTAAACGGTGATATTGGTATCAGGAAAGATTTCCTCTAATTGGCTGATAATGTAACCATAGGGGATTTTGCCCCGGTTTGTTTCCATGTCAAAGCGGATCAGAATAAAATACGCAAAATGATCAATGGGATATTTAAGTGCTTTGATCCGGTTCTTGATTTCCACCGTATCAGTGAGCCGGTTTTCAATCAGATCGCTGACAAATACGGTCAGTGCCGTCTGTGATCCAAAGAGGTCTTCGCCGTCCCCTAAAAGAAAGCGGCGGATGATGTGAGAAAGATGAATGGTTAAGCTTGCGATATCAATCTGGTGATCAGGTGTGGCGATGGATAAAAGGCTGGCAATTGTTGTGTCATGGGTGAGGATTTCGCAGCTAAAGTAGCGGTGACCGGTATCCGGATCTGCATATTCGGTCAGGCGGTGTTTTTTGCCGGAAGCCAGACAGGGGTGCTGCAGCAATTCGGTGGCAAATTCATAAGAGAGATAACCCTTGCTCTGGATATCGTCGGCGTATTTGTCATCGAAATATTTACCGGAGGTACCGCACGTTACCTTATAACCAACATTAAAAAGGAAAAATGGTGCTTTGATCATCTCTCCGGCCAGGCCGATAATCTGCGGCAGATTCCTGCCTTCACAAAGCGCTTTCATCAGATTCATATTCCAGAATTTATAATTGCTAACCAGAATGTTTACTTTGTTGTAAAGGTCGATCAGATCCATATCGGTTATCAGAAAATTGTGTTTGGGATAATCGCTCATGTAACTTTGGTCGGCATCTGGCCGGCTTTCGGCAACCAGAAGTGTGGCCGGATAATTAAACGTCAATAGCGGCAGCTGAGTTTTAATTACTTCTTCTGTGGCAATGCACAGATAGTTTCTGGGCAGAGAATGCTGTCTTTTCAATAAAATAATTCCTTCGATATCACCTAGCTCTTCATAAACAATCTGTTCTTTCATAAGGTGTGTGCCCAACAGTCTCGATATAAATTGAATGTGCGCCATCGTTCGATACCTCCCTCTTTGTCCTGATAATTATTCTACAATATTTTCACAATAAAATCAAATGGGATGTACAAATGTGCACAATGAACATGTGCTAAACCTTATAAATATGCAAACAGTACATAAATGATGAAATAGAATCCAATCAATTGAACAGAAAATATAAATATGATAACATGTGATTATTGATTGTTTAAAAAATAACAGGAAAAGGAGAGTATTATGAATGAGCGAGTAAGGCGTATGAAAGAAAGTCTGCGAGTTAGCAAGTATCCGTTATGCGTTGAGCTGTTTCGCCTGGCGAATGAGTCGTTAGAGGTAACCGCTGGAGAGCCGATGTTGCTGCGCCGATCTAAACTGCATGCCCACATTCTGGACAATATCAGCATCTTTATTGAAGATAATGATCTGTTATGCGGATCAGGAGCGAGCAAACCGTTTGGCCTGGAAATGCAGTATGAGTACGGCGTCTGGACAAAGGATGAGGTGGAATCCTTAAAGAGTGAGATTTATACGATTACATCGGAAGATGAAGAAGAACTTTACCGCCTGAATGAGAAGTTTTCCGGAAACTCTTTGAACAGCAATCTGGTTGAAACGATGGGGAAAAGTCTGGGGCAGAATGATCGATTGTGGCCGTTTATGAAGTCAGGCTGTGTCCTGCCGCCCTGGAAGGATAAGAGCGGTGGTTCCGGCGGTGGATTTGCCATGACGGGTTATGGCCTGGGGCCGGGTTTTTCCCTTGTCTGCGTAGACTTTGAACGGGTTCTTAAGGTTGGTGCCAAAGGTATTATTGAGGAGGCGAAACAATGCCTTGCGGATTTAAGATATGACAGTCCTGACAGCATTGAAAAACGTAACTTCTGGGAAGGCGTTATTATTGTTTTTGAGGCCTGGGTTCGCTTTGCGGGTCGTTATGCGGATTTGGCGGAGGCGATGGCGGTTTTAGAAGACCGGGCGGAACGAAAAGCGGAGCTGCTTGAAATGGCACGGATCTGCCGTAAGGTACCATATCATCCCGCCGGCAGTTTCCGTGAAGCAATGCAGTCCTTCTGGTTCTCGTTCCTGATGGTATGTCCATCTCCGACCTCTACCGGTGGCCGTTTTGATCAGTTTATGTATCCTTACTATGAAAAGGATATGAACGATGGAACGATTAGGAAAGAAGAGGTGTTGGAGCTTTTAGAGATTATGCGCTGCAAGGTAATGAAAATCAACCGCGTATCCGGTAAGGCCAACCGGGCTAAGAATGCCGGCATGGCCAAATGGTATAACTGGACGATTGGCGGACAGAAAGCAGACGGCAGCGATGCTACCAACGAACTTAGTTACCTGCTGCTGGAAGCGGCGCTGGATACCAACCTTCCGCACCATACCCTGACGGTTCGGGTTCATGAGAATACGCCGCGGGAATTTATGCTAAAAGCTCTTGAAGTTGTGAAAAGCGGTTTGGGAATGCCGGCCTTTATCGGTGATAAAAGTTATATAAATTTCTTTACCGGCGGCGGTTTAAGCGAAGAAGAGGCCAGGGATTATTGTGCAACCGGCTGTGTTGACGGCAATGTAACGGCAACAACCCGAACTCAGGTGGCGGTTTTCTTTATCATTCCCCAGGCGATGGATATCTGCATGCACAACGGCTACTGCCGGTATACGAAAGAAAACGTTGGCATTGAGACCGGTGATGTGACCCGGATGGAGACCTTTGAGGAGTTTAAGCAGGCGCTGTTTAAGCAAGTTACCTATCTGATGGGAATGGCAGATGAGCGGGTTAACGTTGAACTGATTGCCGAGCGGGAACTGTTCCCGGATGTCTTCCGTTCAGCACTTATGAAGGATGGTGTCAAAGCCGGCAAAGACATGTTTAACCGGACTTTTAAAATGGAAAACGCGGCTGTTCTTGGAGCAGTTGGCGGTGTTAATACCGGCAATGCCCTGGCGGCAATTAAGAAGCTGGTTTATGAAAAGCAGAAGTACACAATGAGAGAACTGTTGGCTGCCCTGGATGCTGATTGGGCAGGTTATGATGAAATGCGAGAAGATTTTAGAAATGCTCCCAAGTACGGTAACAATATCGACTATGTAGACGAACTGGTGGCGGAGGTATATCAGTTCCATGCTGATACCTGTCTGAGCCTGCCCTGTGCGTATGGAGGCACTCTGCAGCCTAATGCGATATCCATTTCGGCTCATCAGCCGGGCGGCGCCATAACCGGAGCTACGCCGGACGGTCGGAAAGGCGGTGAGATTTTAGCCGATGCTTCGCTTTCGCCGGATCACGGACAGGATGTCAGAGGACCACTGGCGGTATTCCAGAGTGCGATGAAGGTAAAGCAGGATGCTTACCAGGGAACGCTGATGAATATGAAATTTCCGCCGTCGGCAATTGAAACAGAAGCCGACATGGAGAAGCTGGCAAGTGTCATCAAAACATACCTGACCAATGGCGGCAAACATATTCAGTTTAATATTATTAATCAGGAGGAAATGAAAGATGCGATGGTACATCCGGAAGATCATCCCGAGCTGGTCGTTCGTGTGGCCGGTTACAGCGCATACTTTACCAGACTGCCGGCATCGATTCAGCATGAGGTAATCGACCGGATGACCCATTCACTGTAATCATGAACAGGAGGTTTCTCATATGGGAGTAAGTGAACAACTGGCGAGCTTTGTAGCGGAAACCAACTTTGAAGATATTCCGTCATGGGTGATTGAGACGCAGAAGAAATCAATTCTGGATAGCATTGCCATAACCCTGGGGGCAGCGACTCTTGGTGACGGCTGCCTAAGCTTTGTGGAACTGGCACGGGAAAACAGCAGTAGCGGGGCGGAGGAAGCTACGGTGATCGGCTTTGGTGAAAAACTGCCGGTTTCGTGGGCGGCGTTCGCCAATGCGGCAATGGCTCATTCTCTGGACTTTGGCGATACCCAGATGGATGCTGTGGTGCATTCGAATGCCTCAACCTTTCCGGCGGCTCTGGCAATGGCCGAAAAGCTGGGCAATGTAGATGGGAAGCAGCTGCTTACGGCACTGGTGCTTGGCAGTGAGGTGGCCTGCCGGATATCTCTTGGAGCGAATGAAGATCTGGAAAAGTTCGGCTATTATATGCCCACCATCTATACATCGTTTGGCGCAACGGCAGCGGTGTGCAAGCTTCTGGGCTTGCCGGCGGATCAGATAAAGGACGCATTCAGTTTTAATCTGTGCCAAAGCACCTGCAGTTCGGAACTGATGAACAATTCCAGGACGGTTATGCGTTCGATCCGGGAATCATTTTCAGCCCGGAATGCAATTTTAAGTGCCCAGATCGCGCAGAAAGGCCTGAAGGGGTTTGACGAACCATTGGAAGGCAAGCTGGGATTCTATCATGCCTATGCCAGGGATGACTGCAATCTTGAACGGGTGACGAGGGGCCTGGGCGAGACCTATTATGCCGGTACTCTGTATTTCAAGCTGTGGCCAAGCTGTGCCGGAACCCATCCGGCAATTATCGCTGTTCGGGAATTGGTGAAAGAGCATCAGATTAAGCCGGATAAGGTAACAAAAATTCATGTCATAACCTCCCTGCGGAATCGGATGCTAATGGAACCGGAGGATATCCGAAAGGCACCAACGAATTCGATTATCGGTAAATTCAGTATTCCCTACACGACATCGGTGGCGATGCTTAGGGGTAATGTAACTCTGGGTGACTTTGCCCCAGCCGCATTTGAGGACCCGGAGGTTCTTGCGCTGGCCGCAAAATTCACCTATGAAGTAAATGAAGACTGGGGCAAGAAAGAGGGGATGAATACCGATGTCACAATCGAAACGACGGAGCACTCCTATCATTATTTCTATACAGAAGATAATCAGAGCGGTAAAGAAACCGGCTTTGAAGAGCTGAGTGCAAAGCTGGCATCCTGCGCAGAACATGCAATCCGTCAGATTTCCCCGGCGCGGCTTGGGGAAATGGAAGCCATAGTAAAGAATTTTGAGGCGTTAAATACTATAAATGAGTTTACGAAGCTGTTGTAAAAATGATAAAACACATATATGAGGGGGAACTGATATGACGTTAACAGTATCATTAATTGCAATTGTAGTGGCGATTGTACTTGGATGGAAGTTTAAGGTCAATGCCGGGATTATCGGTATGGGTTTTGCATTCATCATTTCGGTGTTCTTAATTGAAGGGGGGAAGGTATCAGCAGTAATTAGTTACTGGCCGACAAGCATTGTGTTCTATTTAATTGCAATTGCCTTGTTTTTCAACTATGCAACAGGTAATGGAACCATGGATCTGCTGGCAAAGAATCTGCTGTATTCAATGAACGGCAATGCCAGGATGATTCCGTGGGTGATTTCCCTGGTGTGTGCGGTAGTGGCTTTTCTTGGCGCCGGAGCATCAACTCCGGCGATTATCGGACCGCTGGCATTTTCCATCGGTTTAGGTGCATCGCTGCATCCGATTTTAATTGCTATCTGTGTGGCCTGTGCTACAACCATTGGCGGTGATAATCCAATTAATGGGTTTGGCGGAGTCATTTCAAAAGGCTTAATTGAGCAAACAGCATATGCGGATGCTGCAAATGAGATCAGCTATTATATCTGGTTTAACTCCTGTATCAAGCAGCTTTTTGTTATTTTAGCTGTATACATTATCTTTAAAGGTTATAAAGCAAAGCGGGTGGAGGTGGAAAAACCGGAGCCATTTAATCCAGTCCAGAAAAAGCAGCTTATGATTATCGTTATTGCACTGATTGCAATGGTAGTTCCGACGATTTTGAATACGTGGATAAAAACACCGGCGATTGCCCTTCTGGCGCAGCTTACCCAGCCCCAGTCAGTTATGGTATTTGCGGCAATTGCTTCGGTATTTTTGAAGCTGGGTGACGAGAAGGATGTGATTCGCAAAATTCCGATGAATACGATTATTTTGATTGCCGGTATGTATATGCTGCTCAGTGTGGCTAAGGATGCAGGTATGGTAGAAGCTATTTCCAATATTATGAGCAACAGCATCCCGCGCGTTTTAGTGCCGGCGGCGCTGGTAGGGTTTGCCGCATTTTTAAGCTTTTTCTCAAGTGGAACCGGAGTGGTATGTCCGCTGCTTTATCCGATGGTAGAGCATCTGGCAATGTCGATGGGACTCAACCCAGTAATGCTGTTCTCCTGCATCTTTGTTGGTGCCATGAGTTCATCCGTATCGCCGTTTTCAACCGGCGGAGCAATGACGATTGCCGGATGCCAGGATCTGAAAGTCAAGGAACAATTGTCTAACTGGATGATTCCGGTAGCTATTATTATTCCGATTGTCTGTGCAATCCTGGGTTCAATCGGCGTGTTCAGTTTGTTTAATATTTAAGGTGAGGTGACATGACGAAAGCACACTTAGCGATGGAGGCTCCGGTATTTAATATCCAGAATTACAGCATCCATGATGGACCTGGGATCAGGACAACAGTTTTTCTTAAGGGCTGTCCCCTGCGCTGCCGGTGGTGTGCCAATCCGGAATCGAACCTGGCCGGACCACAACTGATGACATATGCCGGTAAATGTACCGGCTGTGGCCGCTGTGCAGCGGTCTGTCAAAAGCAGGCCATCACTATAACACCGGGAACTGATCGAGTGATTGCTGTTACCGATAGGAACCGATGTCTGGTCTGTGGTGCCTGTGTGGACGCTTGTTCAGCGGATGCCAGAGAGGTGGCAGGGAAGATGATGAGTGTGGCGACGGTTTTGCAGCGGGTGGAAGAGGATAGACTTTTTTATTCCGGTTCCGGCGGTGGGATGACCATCAGCGGCGGTGAGGTGTTAATGTATCCGGCCTATGCGTCGGCACTGTTGCAGACCAGCCATGAAACGGGGATCAACACGGCGGTGGAAAGCTGTTGTTTTGCTCCACGGCAGGCAGTTGATCAGGTCTTTCGCCATGTGGATTATGGACTGCTGGATATCAAACATATGGATTCGGTGATTCATCAAACGATTACTGGAGTGCCTAATGCGTTGATTTTAGATAATATAATATACATTTATCATCATTTTAATACCCGGGTGACCATCCGGATTCCGGTTGTACCAGGTTATAATGACACCAGGGAAAATATTAAGGCGACGGCAGAATTCGTTGTGAAAGAGTTGGGAAATGATGTTGCGATTCATCTGCTACCATATCACAATCTGGGAAGTGCAAAGCAGGAGAGTCTGGGAAGCGGAGAGGGGCTTGTGCTGCAGCCCCCCACTGCCGGGCAGATGGAAGAACTAAAGAAGCTGGCAGAAAGTTATGGGATCCGGGTTCAAATCGGCGGATAATTCCACCAGGGGCAGAGCGGACGTCTTGCGATTGCGTTTAATCCAACCTGTACTCCAATTCCTGCAAAAGGAGTTGCCGCATGGCCCGGACTGAGATGTCCCGTAGCAGTGGCACTATCTGAGGATGAAGGAAAGACATGGCCGATGATCCGTCACATGGAGCGGGGGGAAGGTTTTGTCGGCGATGAGAATAAATCAAATAATAAACAAGAGATATAATCGGGGCAAGATGGAAGAGCCGGTCACAAACCATGTGCCGGTTCTTTTCTTAAGGAAGACCTGGAGCTGAGAGGTAAAGAGATGTACTAAAATCAAGGCTTTCCGGGACTTCCTGAAAACCTTGATTTTTTGTTTTTCACTATTTGGTTAAATAGCGGAGAGTTTCTCCAATAGAATGCTCCACTTCCTCCCCACGGCTATATTATTCTGACAAACCAGAGTCATTCACAGAAGAGATTCTTCCATCCGTCTCCCAGGCAACAACTTTCCCTGAGTTCACATAGTTCATCAGCATATTATTCAAGGTAACATCATCCTCCTTGAACGTCAGCCCCTTTTCCTCCCAGTCATCACCAAAGATATTTTTTCGGTCCATATCAGTCCCGACAAGCTGATAAGTTTTCTGCGGATCTAAAGGTGTTCCATCAGCCAGAGTAATCGTAACGATCCGGCTGCCGACTGGTTTTGTCTCATCGTAGCGGATGATCAATCCGCTGAGCTGACGGAAATTAGAGGAAACCTCCGGGACGCCGTCCAGGCAGGTGTTTTCTATAAAATCAAGAATCTCTGCCCCACTCAGCTCAAAATAAACCACGGCGGTTTCCTGATGTAAAAACAGCCCCTGCAAAGCTTCCATAGTCATATCGCCGGCGGCAATTGAGGAACGGATGAATGGTCCTGGTATAAAGGCAATATCAGCGCCGGTGTATTCACGCATTGCATCTGTCGCGATATTTCCCAGCAAAGCCTCTTTTGCCCTTACCGTGGTACGTTCGCCGTCAAGAGCTACAGGAAAGGTACCCACAACCGCCTTCAGGTAAGCAAGCTGCGCCTCAACCTCTGCTATATAAGTGGTTATTTCGGCATCTGGTGTAATTCCACAATTTGCCTCATTGCCCCTGACTGCAATTCTATCAGAAGTGATTTCTACTGCTTTGCCATCTTTAAATGTCAATTCCAGTACACCGATATTATTACTATACTCACCAGTTTCCACCATATAAACACCGTTTACAGTCTGGGCATAAGGAGTGTGGCAGTGCGCATCAATAATCGCTGTCAGCCACCCGCAGTTTTCAGCAATATAGGTACTGCGCAAACTTAGATCTGTATCCGTTATACCAAGATGGAACACGCCGATAAATACCGTTGCCCCTTCTGCCTCAGCCGCAGCTTTCGCGTTTTCTGCGCACTGCACGGCATCATTTCCATTGAGTTCGGTATAGTTTCCGGTTGAAAGGCCGATAAAGGCAATTTTCACACCGCCAATTTCTTTGATTACATAATCCCTGACATTGCCAGCTGCCTTAAACTCATCGTTAGTATTCGCTCCCAAATGCGGAAACTCCGACATTTGAGCAGCTTTTCCATATGCCTCCAAGCTCATCATCTGTTCGTGATTGCCCACCGTAAACAGGTCATAGCCGGCCTTGTTCATCGCCGTAACCATATGGGATGCATCTTTATAATCACTAAAGGATGTGCTGGCAAAAGCATCTCCGGCATCAATCAGCAGCACCGGTTCCCCGTTGCTTTTTAGTTCATTGACCAGCCCCTTTGCATAAGGTATTGCCTCAGGATAACCGTGCATATCATTGGTATGTATGATCGTTAGTTTGAAATTTCCATCCTCTGATGCAAAAGCTGCTCCCATTGAATTCAATAATAATATGACAGTTAATATCAGTCCCCATATACTTCTTGATAATCGTTTCATAAGCGTTTTCCCCTTTAAACGTAGTTATTAAAATTCCCAATCTCCAAGCCCCAAATTCTCAGGAATAATCAAGGTCCACTGATATACTCACAACTGTAATTTACCTCCCACCTCCTTTTAGAGCAATTCTTCTATATATTTGTGATATATCGCAGTATAGTTGGGCATTTTGTTGTATTTATCATATAACCCTAGGATATCTTTGTACACTATCCAAAAGCTCATGTATCTCATAACCGATTAGTTATGATCTGGGTTTTAACTATGCTGCTGAGTTCGCGAATTATTTCGTCCAATCCAACAATATCTGCCGGATAATATGGTTAAACTGTCCAGCATTCCAGGCACTTCGCCCAATAAACAACCCATCCACCTCAGGAAGCTGAATCAACTCCACAGCATTATCAGGATTAACACTTCCGCCATAAAGAACCGGAATATCCGCGCCTATTTCAGCCCCAAACAAACCAACCAGGGTTTCCCGGATTGTTTTATGACGAGCCATGACATAGTCGCCAGTAGCAGGTATTCCGTTTACCCCAATGGCCCAGACCGGTTCATAAGCAATCCACAGATTGCAGGCCTGCTTAGCCTGAATAGAATGAAGTCCGATTTTCAACTGAGTTGCCAGTGTCTCGTCGCTGATTCCGTATTCCCGCTGCCGGCCGGTTTCACCAATACATAGCAGGGGGGTAAGGCCATGAGCAGCAGCCAGGGCAACCTTTTTTTCTTCCTGTTCATCAGTTTCGCCCAAAATGTGTCTGCGTTCGGAATGCCCGATTTCAATGATCGACACACCGGTTTCTTTTAACATGAGGGGTGAGATCTCTCCAGTATATTGCCCTTCATTTTCCCAGGACATATTTTGGGCGCCCAGCCGGATGTGAGAATCGGAAAGGAGCTGTCCGGCCTGGTCAAGCGTAGTGTATGAAGGGATGACAAATAAATCTAGCGGAAAATCTTTCAGGTCACAGGTCAGGGCGTGCAATTCTTTTAAATAGCTGACGGTTTCGCTGATCGTCTTATACATTTTTGTGTTTGTACCCAGATATAAACGCTTATATGTACTCATAAATGTCTCCTTAACTACAACAGATTGGCTGTTTCCAGTTCTTTGATGGCATCGACCTTGGCAGTGGATGGTCCGTCAATGAAGTCGAGTTCCAGCCACCGCTCCAATATTTTCTTGGCAAGCTCTACACCGATCACGCGCTCGCCCATACAGAGCACATTTCCGTCATTACTCAGCTGTAGACGTTCGGCGGAAAATATATCATGACAGACCCCGGCACGGATTCCCTTGAATTTGTTCGCTGTCATAGCCATGCCAAGGCCGGTTCCGCAGATCAGTACCCCACGCTTTTCAAAATTACTTTCGATAATTTTATCACATACTTTTTTGGCTACGTAAGGATAGTATATGTTGTCTTCGGTAGAATCACAGCCGACATTTTCTACCTCATATCCTTTTTGTTTCATGAATTCAATCAAGATGTCCTTTAAACGAATCGCTGCATCGTCACATCCAATCACAATACTTCTCATATGAACCTCCTCATAAATTAAAAATGTTATTATATGTGAATAACTATAACACTATACAACATAAATAACAATACCATTTTGATAAAAATAACACCAAATAACATTTTGTTGTCAAGTGACAACTTTTCTGGACATTTTTGTGAACAACCCGTATAATGTTAATAGTGGAAAATGCTTTGAAAGGAATCGGCTGACGTATGGGGAAAAAAGATTTGAGAATATATGCCATGCTGGAGTCACTCAGGACATCACCGGTACTGTCGATCAAGGAACTGGCAGAGCGGTTTGATGTTTCGGAGATGACGATACGCAGGGATCTGGATTATTTAAAAGAAAATCGATTGCTTTATGAGCAAAACCAAACCAAGAATCAGAACGAAGAGTATATTTATTTTGAAGAGCAGATTAAGTACCTGGATAAAAAGCGCAGGATTGCACAGTTTGCGGCGGGGCTGATTGAAGCTGAGGATATTTTGATTCTGGATTCCGGAACGACAACCGGAGAGCTTTCACGCTGTATACCGGAGGAATATCCGCTGACAGTACTTTGTTATAATTTTCACATATTGTCCCAGCTTTATAACCAGGACAATCTGACCTTGATATTTGCCGGCGGTCATTATCACAAACGTGATCTGATGTTTGAGAGCAGGGAAGGTGTAGAACTGATCAAAAGAACGAGGGCGTCCAAAATGTTTGTCTCTGCATTCGGGATTCATGAAAAGCTTGGAATCACGTGTGCCTATCCTTATGAGACGGCAACGAAGAGAGCGGCGATTGATTCGGCGCTGACGAAAATACTAGTTGCGGATTCCAGTAAGTTTGGTCAAGTCAGGCCGGGCTATTTTGCTCAATTATCAGAGATGGACGTCATAATAACGGATACGGAATTAACCAATGAATGGAGAGAGCAGATCACATCACAGGGAATTGTTCTGCATCTTGTCTGAGGAAGGAAACTGGAATGACAGAGACTAGATTGGAATACATTTTAGCGTGTCTGGAGAAAAACGGCAGGGTTAAGGGGACTGACCTGAGCAGGGAATTGAATTGCTCAGAGGTAACAATCCGGAGTGATATCCAGAAACTTGAGGAGCGTGGCCTGGTCAGAAGAATACGCGGAGGAGCCGTGAAAAAAGAAGAGCAGCTTCTGATTCCGTTTACTTCCGGCAACATCGAAAAAAAGAAAGACGAAAAAATCAGAATTGCAGCCAGGGCGTATCAGTATATTGATGATCAGGATACCATTATTCTAGATGATGCATCAGTAAACTATTATCTGGCCCAGAAAATAAAAGAAGATAGTTCCAAATATCTGATTGTAATCACCAACTCGCTGATATGTGCAGGGATTCTGGCATCGGCAGAACATGTTGAGCTGTTTGTTGTGGGCGGTCAGATCGGCGGCCGTCTGGCTGCTGCCATGGGTGATGTGGCGGTTAACACTCTGGCCAATTTCCGTGCCAGCAAAGCTTTTATCAGCGCTCATGGCATTAATTTTTCGGCTGGGGTTACATCAATCGGATCTCCTCAGATGCAGGTGAAAAAAGCTGTTTTGGAATCAGCAGACAAAGTGTTTCTGCTGGTCGACAGCAGCAAATTCGGCGGCGGCTATATTTTAGTAGTTTGTCCGCTTGACCGGATCGATCGGATCATTACTGATGACGGTATCCGGGCAGAAGATTTTGAAGAGGCAAAAGCACAATCGGTTAATATAGATATTGTGTAAAATCAATATGACTTCAGGCGGAAATCATCACAAGAATGATTTTCGCTTTTTTGTTATAGAAAATAAAGAAAAAATTTAAATTGTGAAAAATGCACAAAAACAGATAGGTATTTTAGATGAAAACGTAAAATTAATAAAAATATGTTGCATTATTACTTGCAAGGTTGTATTATATAGAAAATGTAACGGAAACAAACGAAAGTAAAACAAAACTAAAAGAAAGGAAACGCAAAGTGAATAATAAACCAATTACAGCGATTACAATGGGTGATCCCGCTGGTATAGGACCTGAAATTGTGGTTGGAACGATGTTGGATCAGGGAATTTATGAATGCTGCAAGCCATTTGTGATCGGCAGCAAAGCAATTATGGAAAAAGCCGCAAAGGTTCTTGGCAAAGATCTCAGGTACAATAGGATTACCGATCCTTCAGAAGCGAAGTACCAATATGGAGTCATTGATATCATGGAGACCGGAGAATATGATACAGATGCGGTTCAGTGGGGAGAGGTAAGCCAGCTTGCCGGACAGATGTCGCTCGACTGGATTATGAAATCAATTGAACTGGGACTGGCCTACAAGGTTGATGCTGTCTCTACCGCGCCAATACATAAACAGGCAATTAAGCTGGCCGGCTGCAAGCATCCGGGCCATACGGAAATATATGAGGATGCCACCAATGCACCTTATGCACTGACAATGTTCTCCTGTCATAAGCTGAGAGTATTTTTTGTAAGCCGCCATATGTCTGTGGTTGATGCCTGCAGATATGCGACAAAAGATAAAGTACTTGAATTTGTAATTAACATTGATAAAGAACTGAGAAAAATCGGAATGGAAAATCCTTTGATTGCGGTTGCGGCTTTAAACCCTCACGGCGGTGATAACGGGCTGTTTGGCACCGAGGAGATTGATCATCTGATCCCCGCAGTAGAAGCAGCTAAGCAAATGGGAATCAATGCAACCGGTCCGATACCGGGAGATTCTATTTTCCATATCGGGAAGTCCGGTAAGTTTGATGCGATTCTGTCGCTGTATCATGATCAGGGACACATTGCCTGCAAAACACTTGATTTTGAAAAATCAGTCACACTGACGTTTGGTCTTCCGTTTATCCGCAGCTCAGTAGACCATGGAACAGCATTTGACATTGCCGGAAAAGGAATAGCCGGACACATCAGCCTGGTAGAATCTACCAGGGTGGTCTCTGAATATGCCATGTTAATGTTAAACAGGGCCAGGTAAACATCAAGAAAGGAGAATAGGTATGCCGTTAATTGGAGCTGTAGCAGATGATTTGACGGGAGCTACAACAACCGGGGTTTTACTGGCCAGATCGAAGGCAAAAACAGCTGTTTTCTTCAATGAAGAAGCTGCTGAGAAGGCAAAAGGTGCAGATCAGCTTGATGCGATTCTGGTCAGCAGCAACAGCCGGCCACTTCCGGGTGAGGAAGCGTATGCAAAAGTGAGATCGGCAACAATGGCACTGAAGCGGATGGGGGTTCGCTATTTCACAAAGCGGATTGATACCACCTTGCGGGGCGGAATCGGGATCGAAATCAATGCCATGATGGAAGTAATTAAAGATGATGTCATAGCCGTCGTTGTGCCGGCAATGCCTCAGTCACGCAGAATTGTCGTAGGCGGTTTCTCCATTATCGACGGAGTAGCGCTGATTAATACTCCGGTTGCCCAGGATGTCAGGACACCGGTAAAAGAAAACTTTGTTCCGGTACTTCTGTCAGCACAGGCCAAACAGGAAGTCGGCCTGATTAACCTAGGCACCGTGCTGAAAGGCAAAGATACCATCAAAAAGGAACTGGAAGACATGAAGGCATCTGGCCTGAAAATTATTGTTGTCGATGCGATTACATTGGAGGATATTGAAGCAATTGCCAATGCCTGTGTCGAACTAGAATGGAATGTCCTGGCGGTTGATCCGGGTGCATTTACGGCAAAGCTTGCACTGGCCAGAGGCCTGGTACAGGCGGAGGAGCCCAATGTGCCGGCTGAAACGATGGACGGGAAAGGTAAAACCGTGTTAATCACGGCAGGAAGTGCAACTCCGGTTACGAAAAAACAGATGGAAATTCTATGTGAAGATCCAAGACATGTACAGATCAGTATCGATCCGGTTCCCTTTATTGACGGTGGCGAAGCTGCCGATCAGGAAGTGGAGCGTGCTGTCAGGAGAGCCGTAGATTTACTGGCACAACCGGAACAGCCAAGAGTAATCCTGCTCGAAACCGCACTCTCGGGGCCGATCTTAAATCTGGACGAAGAGGATGGTAAACGCGGATATGCAGAAGGCATGAGTGCAAACCGGATTAATGCTGGGCTGGGATCCGTTGTTGAACAGATTCTGGATCAGGCCGGGCGGGAAAAAATTGCCGGACTTTATACGACCGGAGGCGACACCATGGTAAATGTATGCTTCCAGCTCGGCGTGGAATGTCTGGAGGTTCTTGACTACGTGATTGCCCAGACCGATGTGGGGCGAATGATCGGAACGTATCAGGGGATGCCGATTATTGGAAAAGGTGGTTTGACCGGGCATGATACCATCGTTCTGGATATCGTCGACCGGTTATTCAAAGAAGCAACAAGAGAAAAACTATAAGTATAGGAGGTTATGCGAAATGGAAGAGAATGGAAGGAACTATCCAATATTAAAAACAATGCAAAAAATGCCTGGTGGTCTGGTCATTATTCCACTTGTTCTGGCGGTAGTATTAGCCACATTCGTACCACAGGTGTTCCAGATAGGGGGATACGTTACAGCACTCTTTTATAATGGAAATTCCGCAATGATGGGGCTGTTTCTGATTATTTGCGGTTCATCTATTAATATTAAGCAGGTTGGTATGCCTTTATATAAAGGCGTGGTACTGACTGGAATTAAATTTGTACTCGGTGTGATTTTAGGTCTGGCTGTTGGAAAGATGTTTGGTCCGGCCGGCTTTTTAGGACTTACTCCTTTTGTTCTGATTGCTGCAATTACAAACTCCAACGGATCCCTTTACATATCGCTGTCATCTCAGTTTGGTAATGCAACTGACACCGGTGCAATTTCGATTTTATCACTGAATGACGGTCCGTTCTTTACCCTGGTGGCTCTTGGTGCAACAGGACTTGCTTCAATCCCGTTTATGTCACTGGTAGCAACGCTGGTTCCGATCATGATTGGTTTTATCTGGGGTAACCTGGATAGTGATTTCAAAAAGACCTGTGCCACGGCGCAGCCAATAATTACCTTCTTTATGACAATTTCCATTGGTTCCAAGACCGATGTATCGACACTGGTAACAGCCGGAGCATCCGGTATTGTACTGGGGCTTATCTCGGCAGCTACCGCAGTAGTATTCTTCTTCGTATTTAATCTGCTGGTACCTAAAAAAGAACGAAATGCAATGGGTGCAGCAATTGGAACAACGGCTCTTAATTCAGCAATGACACCAGCTGCCGTAGCAGAGGCAGATCCAACCATGGCTCCATATGTCGAAATGGCAACCGCCCAGTGTGCGACCGCATCTATCATTACGTTGTTCCTCTGTCCATTTATTACCGCGTTCTTTGACCGCCTGATGAGAAAACAGCGAAAAGGCATCTATTCTCCGGAAGGCTGGGCTGCAGCGCAGGTAGAGGCAAAAGCGTCTTAAATTTATCGTAAAGGAGTATTGACTATGAATGTATGCATCCGTGTAAAGATGAAATCGGAATATATCTATGATATGCTGCTGTTTCACATGTATTCAAGACTCTCCGGATTTCTGATCAATATGACCGGGTTAGCTATCATTATAATGGGCGGTTTATGGCTCAGAGCCGAGAAGCTGACACTGGTGCAGGCATTGGTCTATGTCTTTATCGGATTATCAGTTCTTGTCTATACACCGCTGAGTCTGAAAATGCGGGCTGATAAGATTGTAAAGCAGCAAAAGTATCAATCCGAGATTGAATATCAGTTTGGTAATAACGGATTTACAGAATTGATATCAGGCAAAGAAGTGAACTATGATTGGGCAAATGTAAAACGGGCGGTATCCACACCGAAAGATATTGTGTTCTACATGGAAGATTCTACTGTCTTAGTATTTCCTAAAGTGTCGCTGCAGGAAGACTTTATGGATTTGATGAAGCTGATTGTCTGCAATATGACAAGAGAGCAGGTATATATCCGGTGATGTTCCCCGTCAGTAACTGCGGTTTCAGACCGTAAATTAGAAAAAACAAAAGCAAGAGCAAAATTGCATTGCTTTTGTTTTTTTATGTTTTTTCCAGAGGAGCCAATAATGTTACCGGGGTGTCTCGCTGAACAAAGCCTGCGGGGGCTGGCGAGGGCGGTACCAGTCCATATTTTCAGCCTTTGCAGGACCATTAGTGTCTCTTAGTGCAGAGCAATGTCGCGTTAATGCCAGAAATGTCCAATGTTTGAGCGTAGCGAGTTTTGGCGTTTCTGGCATTGCTTTTAGCGTCATTGCTCTGCGCTTAGAGACAGTTGTGGTCCGAAACCGATGGAAATATGGACTGGTACCGCCCTCGCCAGCCCCCGCAGGCTTTGTTCAGCGAGACACCCCTTCGCATATCTATGCCTTATTCTGTTACAAAGATAGTAACCGGAGCCTGAATGTATCCGGTCGCATCACCAAACACTGCAGTATCCTGATCCCCTTCAATGATACGATACATAAAAGAAACAACTCCTTCATAAGAACCACTTCCGGCTGGTGTCAGATCCGGATACCGGTCATAAAGATCCAGAATATCCAGATTGCCGATGTAGGTTTGTTCTTTGCGATACAAATTGTAGGTATAATTATCGAAGTTATCATTCGGCTCTACGGTTTTGACATTCATGGTAAATTGCAGGTATTCGCCAGGTTTTAGTACTCTAACCACATAATTCATGAGGGCAGCACCAAGGTAATCCTCCGGCAGGATTGTCTGCAGGCCGTCAACGGCAATCTGAAGTGCCTGCGGGGTGGAAAAGGAACCAGATCCCTGAACGTAGGAAATGGACTGCTCCCCATTGTTGGTAATCACAATCGTGACCGGAACCGTTATGCCCGGTATAATGGCATTTCTTGGCAGGATCGCAGCGGTCATTTCCAAACCTTCATATTGGTTTAAGATTAAGTTTGCATAAGGATCAGCAGTCGTCTCACCGGCTGCCTCAGAAGATGCTGTTACTGTTGGAGCACCTGCGGATTCCCGGGTGATTTCAGCTCCGGTTTCAAGTGTCGCTTCCACAGCAGCAGTGGTGGTCTCCGGAGTTGGTATCGCAGAACTGGAACCACCAGCTAAGACCGCGGCGGATAATACGAATAAAGGTAATCTCTTTCTTATCATATAAGATGCCTCCTCATTTTTTTGCATTTCAGTAATCTTATCTTAACATATGGGAAGTATGGAATATAGTGGTTTAATAAAATGTTAATAATATTGTCGGATAAGGCTTCTTTCTCTATCTGCTCATTCTCTTCAAAAAAATATTGATTTATAAAACATTATTTAGTATAGTAGTTAAGGAATAGAACACCGGCGTTGACCGAAAAGGAGAAACCGTATGATTAAAGTAGCAGTAGATGCAATGGGCGGTGATCATGCACCGGCAGAAATTGTGAAAGGTGCGGTAAATGCTGTCTTAAAAAGAAGCGACATCCGGGTGCTGTTGGTCGGAAAAGAAGCGGTTATCAACGAAGAACTGGCGAAGTATACGTACCAGAAGGAACAGATCCAGATTATCCCGGCTGCTGAAGTCATCGAGACAGAAGAATCACCGGTAAATGCAATCCGCAAGAAAAAGGATTCCTCCATCGTGGTAGCAATGAATCTGGTTAAAGCAGGAGAAGCCGATGCTATGGTATCAGCCGGAAGTTCCGGAGCGATGCTGGTAGGCGGACAAGTTATCGTCGGCCGGATCAAAGGAGTGGAACGGCCGCCGTTCGGAGCACTGATTCCGACTGAAAAGGGCGTGTCTCTGCTGCTTGACAGTGGTGCCAATGTTGACGCCAGACCTTCCCATCTGGTTCAATTTGCACGTATGGGTTCTATTTATATGGAACACGTAATAGGTATTAGCAAGCCAAGAGTTGGGATTGTCAATGTCGGGGCGGAGGAAGAGAAAGGCAATGCGTTAGTAAAAGAAACCTTTCCGCTTTTAAAAGCTTGTGACGATATTCACTTTACCGGCAGTATTGAAGCCCGGGAAATTCCTCATGGCGGCGCGGATGTGATCGTCTGTGAGGCCTTTACGGGAAATGTCATTCTGAAGCTTTATGAAGGAACCGGAGCGGTTCTGCTCAGTATGGTGAAGCAGGGTATGATGTCCAGCCTGCGCAGTAAGATTGGAGCACTGCTGGTCAAACCAGCACTAAAAGAAACTTTGAAAAAATTTGATGCAACTCAGTATGGCGGTGCTCCGCTTTTGGGCCTGAAAGGTCTTGTGGTTAAAACACACGGCAGTGCGGGGGCAGTTGAAATCTGCAATTCGATTATCCAGTGTGTGACCTTTAAGGAACAGAAGATAAATGAAAAAATTAAGGAAACCCTGGATGCCTAAGAACAGGAAGAAAACGAAAAACAGGAGGTATGAGTAATGGAATTTGAAAAGTTACAGGGGATTATTGCTGAGGTGTTGAACATTGATTCAGATGATGTGAACATCAATTCTACGTTTGTGGATGATCTGGGTGCTGACTCGCTGGATGTCTTCCAGATTATCATGGGTATTGAGGAGGAGTTTGATATTGAGATTCCGACCGAGGCGGCAGAGCAGATTGTCTCTGTGGGCGATGCAGTAGAACAAATCAAAAGTGCGTTGAACTAAGGCAAATAAGCTGGTCATGGAGAGGCTGTATCCGGTAAAAGATTCTTTCGGGTTCAGCCACCCCAGCATTCCTAAGACGATAAAGCGGCACATGTGAGGGCACCGGCTTAATTCGCCAAGAATTTCTGAAGAAATTCTCAGCTCAGTTCGCCTGGAAATCTGACTTTAGGTCAGATTTTCTCCCGCACATGTGCCGATTTAGATTGTAAAAAACATAGATATGGAGAGATGAATGAATCGGAATTTGAAGGAATTGGAGAGTAAGCTTGGGTATGGGTTTAAGCAGAGGCGGTTGTTTCAGCAGGCTTTGACGCATAGTTCTTATGCGAATGAGCATCGAATGGACAAGCTGGATTGTAATGAGCGGCTGGAGTTTTTGGGGGATGCGGTGCTGGAGGTGGTGACCAGTGACTTTTTGTTTCATAAGTATCCGCAGAAGCCGGAGGGGGATTTGACGAAGATCCGGGCCAGTATTGTGTGTGAACCGACGTTGGCTTATTGTGCTTCTGAACTGGACCTGGGCGAGTATCTGCTATTGGGCAAAGGGGAGGATTCGACCGGCGGGCGGGGACGTAATTCAGTTGTGTCGGATGCGATGGAAGCCCTGATTGGTGCTATTTATCTGGATGGTGGGTTTGCTAGTGCAAAAGAGTTTATTCATCGGTTTATTTTGAATGATATTGAGCACAAACAGCTCTTTTATGATAGCAAGACTATCCTGCAGGAAATGGTGCAGGCTGAGACGGAAGAAATACTGCATTACGAAGCATTGAAAGAAGAAGGGCCGGATCACAACAAAACGTTTGAAGTACGTGCCTTGCTGGGTCAGACCGAGATCGGCAGGGGCGCAGGCCGGACAAAGAAGGCAGCGGAACAGCTGGCTGCTTATCGGGGGATCCTGACACTGAGGAATAAGTTATGTATTTAAAGAGTATTGAGGTACAGGGATTTAAATCATTTGCCAATAAAATTTTATTTGACTTTCACAATGGCATTACCGGTATTGTCGGCCCAAATGGCAGCGGCAAGAGTAATGTTGCTGATGCGGTGCGCTGGGTACTGGGCGAACAGCGGGTCAAGCAGCTGCGCGGTGGCAGCATGCAGGATGTTATCTTCTCAGGAACTGAGATGCGAAAGCCACAGGGCTTTGCCTATGTAGCGATTACCCTGGACAACTCCGATCATCAGCTGGCCATTGATTATGATGAGGTGACGGTATCCAGGCGGCTCTATCGTTCGGGGGAAAGTGAATATATGATCAACGGCAGTTCCTGCCGTCTGAAAGATATCAATGAACTGTTTTATGATACCGGAATTGGTAAAGAAGGTTATTCTATTATCGGCCAGGGACAGATTGATAAAATCCTCAGCGGAAAACCAGAAGAACGCCGGGAGCTGTTTGATGAAGCGGCCGGTATTGTAAAGTTCAAACGCCGGAAGGCCATTGCTCAGAAAAAACTGGAGAATGAAAAGCAGAATCTGGTTCGTGTCAGTGATATCTTATCAGAACTGGAGAAACAGGTGGGGCCGCTGGCAAGACAGTCGGAGGCCGCCAGAAAGTATCTGAGCCTGAAGGAAGAACTGAAAACTTATGACGTCAATCAGTTCTTGCTGGAAAGCCAGTCCCTGCGGGAACAGCTAAAAGATCTGGAAGCCCGGGAAGGGATTGTCACCGGCGATCTGGCTGAAACCAATACCAAATCAGACGAAATTAAAAGCCACTATGAGCAGCTGGAACAGCAGCTGAATGAACTGGATCATACGATCACTGATAATAGCAGCCAGCTGAATCAGGTGCAGATGCTTAGAAGCAATCTGGAAGGGCAGATCAACGTCCTGAAAGAGCAGATTAATACGGAACAGATGAATGCCGATCATATCAATGCCCGGATTCAGACGATCCAGACCGATATAGCAGCAAGACAGGAACAGATTGCCAGTTATAAGCAGGATAATGCCGGCATTACAGAGGCGGCAGAAGTCAGCAGCACCAGGCAGGAAGAGGCACAGCAGCGGCTTCGCACGGAAGATGAGTCGATCATGCTGCTGGATCAGAAGCTGGAAGAAGCCAAAAGCAGCGTGATCACCGGACTGAATGAAAAGGCTGCACTCACCGCCAGAGAACAGCGCTATGAAGCAATGCTGGAGCAGGTTCAGGTCCGCCGTTCGGAAGTCTGCCAGAAGTTGTTAAAGATTAAAAGTGATGAGTCAGTGCAGGAAGAACAATTGTTGGTGGAAGCAAAAAAACTGGCAGAAGTAAAAGAATACCTGCATCAGCTGGCTCTGACCCAGACCCAATATGAAACAGAAATGCAGCAGCTGGAGCAGGAGATGAAACGCCTGAACCGGAATCTGCATGAAAGCCAGCAGACATATCAGAGCAGCTCAGCAAGACTGGAGTCGCTGCGGAACCTGGCGGAGCGTTATGACGGTTATGGCAACAGCATCCGCCGGGTTATGGAAGTGAGAGACCGGGTTCGTGGGATTCACGGCGTCGTGGCTGATCTGATTACGACCGACAAGCAATATGAGACTGCAATTGAGACAGCTCTGGGCGGCAGTATCCAGAATGTGGTAACAGATTCGGAGCAGACCGCCAAACAGCTGATTGAATATCTAAAGAAGAACAAGTACGGACGGGTTACGTTCCTGCCGCTGACAAGCATCGGGCAAAGATCGGACTTTTCGCAGCGTGATGCCCTGAAAGAACCCGGTATCATCGGACTGGCCAGTGATCTGGTTCATGTTGCCGATGAATACAGGGGTCTGGCCAGATATCTGCTGGGCCGGGTCGTGGTAGCACAGACGATTGACCATGCGCTGGCATTGGCGAAAAAATACCGTTATTCTCTGCGGATTGTTACGCTGGACGGAGAATTGCTTAGTGCCGGTGGCTCGATGACCGGTGGTGCTTTTAAAAACTCCAGCAATCTGCTGGGACGAAAACGGGAAATCGAAGAACTGGAAGCAGCCTGCCAGAAGACGATCGATACGGTCGAAAAAATCCAGCAGGAGCTGGGAATGAATGAAGGCCTGTACGCAGAGAAGAAAGTGGAGCTGGAACAGCTGAAAGAAGAGCAGCACCAGCAGTCTCTTTTACAGAATACCATCCAGATGAATGTAAGCCAGCTGGAAGAAAAGAAATCCGACATCCAGGAATCATCGCAGGATCTGGTATTTGAGAATAATCAGCTGGAAGAGCAGATTCGGGATATTGAGAAGAACCGGACCGATCTGGAGCTGGATACCCGGCTTTTGACCGGACGCAATGAACAGGTCAATCAGCAAATCGAACAGATGAGCAGCCAGCTGGAAGAAGAAAAGAGCAGTCGCGAGGAATCGGCCAGAGAACTGGAGACCATTCGTCTTGAAGCGGCTAATCTGAGACAAAAAGTGGATTTTGTGAAAGAAAATATCGGACGTGTCGAAGCTGAAATCAATAAATTCAGTAAGGAACTGGAAGAACTAACGACCGGAACCAACGACTCCGGAGCCGTTATTGATGAGAAATATAAAGAAATTGAGAATCTGAAAGATTTAATCGTTCATGCCGAGGAACAAAAAACGCTTCTGGAGCAGAAGGTAGAAGAACTGACGGAGGCGAAGGAACAGATGTCGGCGGAACAGAAAGGCATCTTTCAGAAGCGGGATGAATTGTCAGAACGCATCAATCAGCTGGACAAAGAATTATTCCGGCTGCAGAATCAGAAAGAAAAACTGGATGAAAAACTGGAGCATCAGGTCAATTACATGTGGAATGAGTATGAACTCACTTATTCCAGCGCCGAACCGCTCAAAGATCCCCAGCTGACTGACCTGCCGGTGATCCGCAGACGGATCAGCGAACTGAAAAATGACATCCGCATCCTCGGTAATGTCAATGTCAATGCGATTGAAGACTATAAAGAAATTTCCGAACGTTATGAATTTATGAAGACTCAGTATGACGATCTGATTCAGGCGGAAGAAACCCTGCTCAAGATCATTGAAGAGCTGGATTGTGGAATGCGACGGCAGTTTGAAGAGAAGTTCCAGGCGATCCGTCAGGAATTCGACAAGGTTTTCAAAGAATTATTTGGCGGCGGCCATGGCCGGCTGGAAATGATGGAAGATGAAGATATTCTGGAGGCAGGCATCCAGATTGTCTCCCAGCCACCCGGCAAGAAGCTGCAGAACATGATGCAGCTGTCCGGTGGTGAGAAGGCACTGACGGCGATTGCACTGCTGTTTGCCATTCAGAATCTGAAACCATCGCCGTTTTGCCTGCTGGATGAGATCGAAGCTGCTCTGGATGACTCCAACGTAGACCGTTTCGCCGGATATTTACATAAACTGACGAAAAATACCCAGTTTATTGTAATTACACACCGTCGTGGTACGATGGTTGCATCTGACCGCCTTTATGGTATCACCATGCAGGAAAAAGGGGTATCAACTCTGGTATCCGTTAATCTGATCGAAGATCAGCTAGATAAATAAGGAGACAGCTATGGAAGAGAAAAAAGGATTTTTTAGCCGGCTGGTTGCCGGACTGAATAAAACAAGAGAGAATATCGTATCGGGCATGGACTCCATTTTCAGCGGGTTTTCTTCCATTGATGAGGATTTCTATGAAGAACTGGAAGAAACCCTGATTATGGGTGATCTGGGCATCCAGACGACTATGTCGGTCATAGAAAATTTGCGGGCCAAGGTAAAAGCCAATCATGTCAAAGAACCGTCCGAATGCCGCAATATCCTGATTGAATCCATCAAGGAGCAGATGAATCTGGGTGAGAATGCTTATGAATTCGAAAACCGGACCTCGGTAGTGCTGGTCATTGGTGTCAATGGTGTCGGTAAAACCACCTCGGTCGGCAAGCTGGCCGGCCAGCTTAAAGATCAGGGCAAACGTGTGGTTCTGGCGGCGGCTGATACCTTCCGGGCGGCGGCGATTGAGCAGTTGACGGAGTGGGCGAACCGTGCCGGTGTAGAAATTATTGCCCAGCATGAAGGTTCTGATCCGGCTGCAGTTATTTATGATGCGGTAGCTGCCGCGAAATCCCGAAAAGCTGATGTGCTGATCTGTGATACCGCCGGCCGGCTTCATAATAAAAAGAACCTGATGGAAGAACTGAAAAAAATTAACCGGATCATTGATAAAGAATATCCGGATGCTTATCGTGAAACGCTGGTGGTGCTGGACGGAACGACCGGTCAGAATGCCATGGCACAGGCAAAACAGTTTATGGAAGTGGCCGATATTACCGGCATTATCCTGACCAAGCTGGACGGTACTGCCAAAGGCGGAATTGCCGTGGCAATCCAGTCAGAGCTGGGGATTCCGGTTAAATATGTAGGCGTCGGCGAGAAGATTGATGACTTGCAGAAATTTGACTCCAATGATTTTGTGAATGCATTATTTGAACGGCCGGCAACAGGACAAGGGGGAGAGAACGATGGAGAATAGGGAAATGGAACAGGAATTAACATTAGAGAAATTTGAAGACGCAACAGAAGAAGTCAGTAAAGTCACCCTGGAAACCAAACTGGTTTACAGCGAATATTTCTCAGGTATGACCGGCAACAAGGTTTATTTCAAACCGGAAAATATGCAGTATACCGGAGCCTATAAAGTAAGAGGCGCATATTACAAGATCAGCACCTTATCTGACGAAGAACGGGAACGCGGATTGATCACAGCTTCAGCCGGCAATCATGCCCAGGGCGTTGCCTACGCGGCGAAGCTGGCCGGCATTAAGGCGACGATTGTAATGCCAACGTCGACACCGCTGATGAAGGTAAACCGGACCAGAGGTTATGGCGCGGAAGTGATTTTGTATGGCGATGTCTTTGATGAGGCCTGCGCCCACGCATATGAACTGGCTGACGAACAAGGATATACCTTTGTACATCCATTTAATGATCTGGATGTAGCAACTGGTCAGGGGACTATTGCGATGGAGATCTTCAAGGAACTGCCTACGGTTGATTATATTCTGGTACCAATCGGCGGCGGCGGTCTGTGTGCCGGTGTGGCAACACTGGCGAAACTGCTCAATCCCAAGATTCATGTCGTTGGTGTCGAGCCGGCCGGTGCCAATTGTATGCAGGCATCCCTGAAGAGCGGTGAAGTAGTTACGCTGCCTGAGATCAATACGATTGCCGATGGTACGGCAGTAAAAAGACCCGGCGAAAAGCTATTTCCATATATTCAGGAAAATGTTGACTTCATCATTACCATTGAAGATACTGAACTGATTGTAGCGTTCCTTGATATGGTGGAAAATCATAAAATGATCGTCGAAAATTCCGGTCTCTTGACAGTTGCAGCACTGAAACATCTGGACGTCCAGAAGAAAAAGATTGTTTCCATTCTCAGCGGTGGTAATATGGATGTGATTACAATGTCATCGGTGGTCCAGCATGGCCTGATCCAGAGAGACCGCATTTTCACCGTATCCGTCCTGCTTCCTGACAAACCAGGCGAACTGGCTAAAGTTTCGGCACTACTGGCCCACGAAAGAGGCAATGTAATCAAGCTCGAGCATAATCAGTTCATCAGCATTAACCGTAATGCTGCTGTAGAACTGCGGATCACCCTGGAAGCCGAGGGAACTGAGCACAAGGAAAGCATTGTCCAAGCACTAAAAAATGACGGCTATCGGCCCAAATTAGTGAAATCAAAGGGGACTTATAGTGATTAGAAAAAAGACGGGTAATGCTCGTTACAGTAGGCTCCAGTGGCTATCAGAGGTTATGAAGAAAAGCCCCTGCTGCAGAGCAGAGACTTTATGATTATGAGTTGATGGCTTGCGTAATTTCCCGGAAATCAATGTATAAATCGTCATAGATATTAACTTTTACCTTGTCTGAAAGGGAGTATATTGTAGGTCCTGAATCGTTCACCATGTCATAAACAATAACTGTTTCTTTTTGCGGGTCAATAATCCAATACTCACGAACACCAGCTATTCGGTAGGACGCTAATTTGATGTAATAGTCCATTCGCTTACTGCTAGGAGATACAATTTCAATGACCCAATCAGGTGCGCCATGACAGCCTTTATCATCAATTTTATTATTGTCGCAAATAATGCTTATATCTGGTTCCACATATTTGTTGTTTTCCTTATCCAGGAATACAGCAAAAGGAGCAGCGAATACTTGGCAAGGTCCTTTTTTTGAACGTATATAGCTTTTAATGTCTGTGAAGATTTCACCAGATAGTTTCTGGTGGGTGGTACTTGGTGGTGCCATCATATACATTTGACCATCAATTAGTTCGGCTCGGGTGCCGTCCGGAAGATTATAAATATCATCAATCGTAAGTTGTTCTTTTGGTAATGGCATGTTTATACTTCCTTTCGTTTAGAGTATGGGATACTGGTTTCAATTTATTCTTGTAATGTGCATATTGCCTCTGCTGTCGAGTTTAATTGACCAGATATATTCTTATTGTATAGCAAATGATTGATTATGACAAGCAATATAGGCCATGCTTCTACCTCTCTGACACTGGACACATAACACACCTAACAAAAGAAAAGAGATTGGATCACGAGACAACAAAAAACGAACAATAGTTCGTCAAGAAAAAACACTTGACACCCTCTTATTTTTCCTGTATGATTACACAGGTGATATTTATGGAAAGTATTGTAAAGCAAAGTCTTTTATATGATTTTTACGGAGAATTGCTGACCGAACACCAGCGCAGTTTTTATGAAGATGCGGTGTTTAATGACATGTCACTGGGGGAGATCGCCGCAGAACGCGGAATCAGCCGTCAGGGCGTACATGATTTGATAAAACGATGCGACAAAATTCTCGGAGAGTATGAAGCGAAGCTCCATCTGGTCAGCAAATTTCAGCAGACCAAGGCGATGGTAGAGGAGATTCAGAAGCTGACCCGGGTCTTTAAAGATACGCAGGATTTGAAATTGATGGAAGAGATTGAACATATTTCCGCAAATATCATGGAACTGTAAGCATTATTACAGACAGTCAGGAGGATGGTTCATGGCTTTTGAAAGCTTATCCGATAAATTACAAAATGTATTCAAGAATTTAAGAGGCAAAGGCCGTCTTTCCGAAGCAGATGTCAAAGCAGCTCTGAAAGAAGTCAAGATGGCTCTGCTGGAAGCTGATGTAAGCTTCAAGGTAGTGAAACAATTTATAGGTGCCGTTCAGGAACGCGCAGTCGGAGAAGAAGTACTTGGTTCACTCCAGCCGGGCCAGATGGTAATCAAGATAGTAAATGAAGAACTGGTTCGTCTGATGGGTTCTGAGACGACAGAGATTGCGCTGAGACCATCAAATGAAATAACTGTAATTATGATGGCCGGCCTTCAAGGCGCCGGTAAGACCACGACAACGGCAAAGATTGCCGGTAAACTCAAGGCCAAAGGCAGGAAACCACTGCTTGCCGCCTGTGATGTATACCGTCCGGCTGCTATCCAGCAGCTGCAGATCAATGGTGAGAAGCAGGGGGTTGCGGTCTTCTCGATGGGGGAGAACCAGAATCCGGTTAATATTGCCAAGGCAGCATTGGAACATGCCTCAAAGAATGGCCACAATGTTGTGATTCTCGATACCGCCGGCCGCCTTCATGTGGATGAAGCAATGATGGAAGAGCTGGTTAGTATCAAACAGACGATTACCGTTGATCAGACCATCCTGGTTGTGGACGCCATGACCGGACAGGATGCAGTCAACGTAGCAGGCAATTTTCAGGATAAAGTCGGAATTGATGGTGTCATACTGACAAAGTTGGATGGTGATACCAGAGGCGGTGCAGCACTTTCGATCCGCTCCGTAACCGGAAAACCGATTTTATATATAGGTATGGGCGAGAAGCTTTCCGATCTGGAACAGTTTTATCCCGACCGTATGGCTTCCCGGATATTGGGGATGGGAGATATCCTGACCCTGATCGAGAAAGCTGAGCTGGAAGTCGATGAAGAGAAGGCGAAGGAAATGAGTCAGAAGCTGCGCAAAGCAGAATTTGATTACAATGACTTCCTGGATCAGATGCTCCAGATCAAGAAGATGGGCGGACTCGGCAGCATTATGAGTATGATGCCTGGTATGGCACAGGTCAAAGGAGGGTCGCCGGAGATTGATGAGTCGGCAATGGACCGTGTGGAAGCGATTATCCTTTCCATGACCAAAGAAGAGCGGGCCAATCCCGCCCTGATGAATCTCTCCAGAAAGCAGCGGATTGCCAGAGGCGCCGGTGTTGGCATCAGTGAGGTCAACCGGATTGTCAAGCAGTTTGACCAGATGAAGAGGATGATGAAACAGCTGCCTGGAATGATGGGCGGCGGCAAGAAAGGCCGGGGCGGACTCGGCGGAATGTTCGGCAAGATGAAATTGCCATTTTGATTTCCGCCGAACGCAGGTGAGGGGGACTTACTTTTGCTGACAATACAGATTTCTGTATTTGTTCATAGACTATAGCACACTAAGGAGGTGAAATGACATGGCAGTAAAGATGAGATTAAAAAGAATGGGTGCTAAGAAAGCTCCTTTCTATAGAATCGTAGTTGCTGATTCCAGATCCCCGAGAGATGGAAGATTCATCGAAGAGATTGGTACTTATGATCCAAACCTGGAACCAAGCGGTATCAAATTCAACGAAGAAGCAGCAAAAAAATGGTTAGCAACCGGTGCTCAGCCAACTGACAGAGTAGCGAAACTTTTAAAGACCGCTGGCATCCAGTAATTAAGAGGTGATTGCTATGAAAGAATTAGTTGAAGTGATTGCAAGAGCATTAGTGGATAATCCGGATGAGGTAGTGGTTACCGAGACTGAAAAAGAAGGCGAAACTTTTATCGAATTAAAAGTTGGACCCTCCGATATGGGCAAGGTGATCGGCAAGCAGGGCCGTATTGCAAAAGCGATCCGATCCGTTGTGAAAGCAGCTGCTTCCAAAGAAGGTAAACGGGTTATCGTAGATATTCAATAACCGGCAGAACCGGGCTGTGCAGGATCTCCTGCCCAGCCTGTTTTGGTTTCGGATAAAATAGCAGGAGAGACAGTTTATGGAACAGAGATTACGGGTTGGGGTAATTGCATCTACGCATGGTTTGCAGGGGGAAGTAAAGGTATACCCGACAACCGATGATGTAACCCGGTTTAAAGAGTTGAAAACAGTGATTCTGGATTTGGGTGACAAGACTATGACCCTGAATATTCAGGGAGTTAAATTTTTCAAGAATATGGCGATCCTCAAATTCAAAGAATTTAATCATATAAATGAAATCGAAAAATATAAAGGTAAAGATCTGCTGGTCGAACGGGATCAGGCCGTGGAACTGGCACCGAATGAGAACTTTATTACTGATCTGATCGGGCTGCGTGTCATTACCGACGAAGGGGCTGACTTTGGAACCTTAAGAGACGTGCTTCAGACTGGAGCAAACGATGTCTATGTCATTGAAACGGATGACGGCAAAGAATACCTGTTCCCGGCCATTCCCCAGTGCATCCAAAATGTCAGTCTGGAAGAACAGACTATTACTGTCCATATTATGGATGGCTTGCTGGATTTGTAGGAGGAGCGGATGAATTATCATATCTTAACGTTATTTCCTGAGATGGTTTTGGACGGGCTGAACACCAGTATTATCGGGCGGGCAGTTAAAAATCAGATCCTGTCACTGGAAGCGGTTAACATTCGTGACTATACCAAAGAAAAGCATGGGCATGTTGATGATGCACCCTATGGCGGAGGTGCCGGTATGGTCATGCAGGCAGCACCTGTCTGTGACGCCTATGAAGCGTTGTGTGAACGGCTGGGCAAACGTCCTCGGGTATTATATATGACGCCCCAGGGGCAGGTCTTTAATCAGAGAATTGCCGAAGAACTGGCGCAGGAAGAAGATCTTGTATTTTTGTGTGGCCATTATGAAGGAATTGATGAGCGGGCACTAAACCGGATCGTCACAGACTATCTGTCGGTCGGCGACTATGTTCTGACCGGAGGGGAGCTGCCGGCGATGGTTATGATTGACTGTATCTCCCGTCTGATCCCGGGAGTCCTTCACAATGATGTTTCGGCGGAGATTGAGTCATTTCATGATAATCTGCTGGAATATCCCCAGTATACCAGGCCGGAGGTCTATGAAGGAGAACGGGTTCCTGAAGTACTGCTGTCAGGGCATCACAAAAATATCGAAACCTGGCGGCGTCAGGAATCGATACGGCGGACCCTGGAGAGGCGTCCGGATCTACTGGAATCGGCAGGCTTATCAAAAAAAGAAAAGGACTTTCTGGTAATGCTGCGCACTGCAGCCGAGAATCCTAAATACTGAAAAACAAAAAGAAGCTTGCATTTTCAGGCTCTTTATGGTAACATAGGTCTGTTGTGAATAAGAAGAGATGGTCCTCTGCTGCCATAAGGGCATTATAGAACATCAAACATATGAAGGAGGTTCACACAAGATGAACGAAATTATCAAGAATATCGAAGCAACTCAGCTGAAAGAATCCATCCCGGAATTCCACGTTGGTGATACTGTTAAAGTATTCAACAAGATCAAAGAGGGAAACCGTGAAAGAATTCAGGTGTTCGAAGGAACTGTCATCAAAAGACAGAACGGCGGATCAAAGGAAACCTTTACCGTTCGTAAGAATTCCAACGGCATCGGCGTGGAGAAAACCTGGCCGGTACACTCCCCATTCGTAGACGACATTCAAGTTGTCAGAAGAGGTAAAGTAAGACGTGCAAAACTGTATTACTTAAGAGACCGTGTAGGTAAGGCTGCTAAGGTAAAAGAATTAGTAAAATAATTTCACAAAGAATAAGGGACAATGAAAATTGTCCCTTACTTTTTATCTGCAGATAAGGTGGTGAAGCGCTTGGGTTTTTATCAAAAAGAAGAAGTGAGCATGCTGCGGCAGGTATCCCGCTGGGTTATTGATATTGTTGTAGTTTTGTCGCTGGCGTGGTTTTGTCTGTATTCCTTCGGGAGTCAGATCACGGTGTCAGGCCAGTCCATGACACCGCTGCTAAGTTCCGGTCAGACGGTGCTGATGAACCGGCTTATCTATGACCTGTCCGGACCAAAGCGTATGGATGTGGTTGTATTTGAGCGGGATGATAAGAAGACGAATATTAAGCGGGTCATTGGTCTGCCGGGAGAAACCGTGCAGATAGCCGGTGGCTATGTCTATATTAACGGTACCAGGCTGGAGGCGTCAGATGGCCTGGATCAGGTGTCGCTGGGCGGCCTGGCTGAGAATCCGGTTGAGCTTGGTGATGACGAATACTTTCTGCTGGGAGATAACCGCGACAGCAGTGAGGACAGCCGTTTTGTCAATATCGGCAATGTGAAAGAAGAACAGATCCTGGGCAAAGTGTGGCTGCGGATATTCCCGCTGATTGACTTTTCCCTGCTTGCATTGAGTGCTTAGCGAAATGTTGTTTAAGCTTTGCAATCAAGCACACCTACGAAACGAGCACGTTTTTTGTGCGACATTGAGTATGGTGTTTCATTTTAAGAAAAAGAGGTGATTTTATGAATATACAATGGTATCCGGGGCATATGACCAAAGCCAAACGAGCTATGAAGGAAGACATTAAATTAATTGATCTGATTGTTGAACTGGTTGATGCCAGAGTTCCGCTTGCCAGCCGCAATCCTGATATTGATGAACTGGGCGCGGGCAAAGCGAGACTGATCCTGCTCAATAAATCAGACCTTGCCAGTGAGCGGCAGAATGATGCCTGGAAGCAATGGTTTGAAGCACAGGGGTATTTTGTTCTTAAAGTCAATTCCCGCAGCGGCGCCGGATTGAAACAGATCAATCCAATCGTTCAGGAAGCCTGCCGTGAAAAGATCGAGCGGAACCGCCGCAGAGGTATCCTGAACCGGCCGATTCGTGCCATGGTAGTGGGCATTCCCAATGTCGGCAAGTCTACCTTTATCAATTCCTTTGCCGGGAAAGCCTGTGCCAAGACCGGCAACAAACCGGGAGTAACAAAAGGAAATCAATGGATCCGCCTGAATAAGAGCCTGGAGCTTCTGGATACCCCAGGAATTCTATGGCCTAAATTTGAAGACCAGAAGGTCGGAATTCTGCTGGCTTTTATCGGTTCGATCAACGATGATATTTTAGACCGCGATGAACTGGCGCTGGAATTGCTTCGGCTTTTGTTGACCAATTATCCTAATGTCATCCGGGAACGTTATCAGAGCGAGAGCAAAGATGCGCTGGAAGTACTGTCTCAGGTGGCACGGATCCGATGCTGTCTGTCAAAAGGCGGGGAACTCGATCTGGCCAAAGCAGCACTGATTGTCCTGGATGATTTCCGGAGCGGAAAGCTGGGCAGAATTACGCTGGAATTCCCGCCGCAGGCAGGACAGAAAGGATAACAGATGGCAAGAAAACTGACCGAGGAAAAGCTGCAGGCAGAGCGGGCCCGCCTTGAGCTGATGAGAGAATATGAAGATACGTATGCAGCCGCGGCTCATATTTGCGGGGTTGATGAGGCCGGAAGAGGGCCGCTGGCCGGGCCGGTGGTAGCAGGGGCGGTTATCCTTCCTAAAGATTGTGAAATCCTGTTTTTGAATGATTCTAAGAAATTAACGGAAAAGAGACGAGAAGAATTATTTTTAGAAATACAGGAGAAGGCGGTTGCCTGGAGTGTCGGAATTGTCGGGCCTGAGGTTATTGATACCATTAATATCCTGCAGGCCACCTACCAGGCGATGCGGCAGGCAATCGATCAGCTTTCTGTAACACCAGATCTGTTGTTAAATGATGCTGTAACCATTCCGGGAATAGCGACGGATCAGCTGCCAATTATCAAAGGGGATGCCAAAAGCGTCTCGATTGCTGCCGCCAGTATTCTGGCAAAAGTCACCAGGGATCATATGATGCTGGAATATGATACGCTGTTTCCGGAATATGGATTTGCCCGGCACAAAGGCTATGGAACCGCAGTACATACGGCAGCAATCAGAGAACATGGGCCATGCCCGATCCATCGGAGAAGCTTTATTAAAAAAATAGTTTAATTTCTAAAAAAGAGAGTGCAAATGGGAGATAATAAACGGGCGGTCGGCGGGCAATACGAAGGTATTGCTGCCGGCTATCTGGAAAAGCAGGGACTTGTCGTGCTGGAACGCAATTACCGTAGCCGGCAGGGCGAAATTGATTTAATTGCCAGAGACGGCGATTATCTGGTTTTCGTGGAGGTGAAATTCCGCCGGAATGACCGGATGGGCTCAGCGCAGGAGGCAGTTGATTTACGTAAACAGCAAAAGATCGGCCGGACTGCCGGCTGCTATTTATACCAACACCGGTATGGCGATGATGTCCCATGCCGGTTTGATGTTGTTGCAATAACCGGAACGAAAATCTGCTGGATTAAGGATGCATTCTAAGGAGAGAAGATAAATGAAATGGAATTGGACCAGAAAACCGGGAACGGAAAAGATAACGGATCAGGAGTCGGCAGGCGTCTTAATGCTTAAATTCCCGGCTCTGGAACAGACCGGGCTGGTAAAGCACGCGTTTTCCACAAGGCTGGGCGGCGTCAGCGAAGCGCCTTTTGATACTATGAATTTCACCACGGCCAGAGGCGATAATCCGGAACATGTCATGGAGAATTACCG
>JBOFYZ010000058.1:0-2147 GCA_051654925.1 Lachnospiraceae bacterium
TGTTATTGCCCGCATCATTTGTCCAAAATTAACCGGCATTAAATGTCCAACATCTGCCGCTTTGTAAGTCCGCCGGGATAATTACTATCCCCGGCAGACTTCATTTGTTACCAAATGCTTCTTAGTTCATATATTCCTGATGCAATCGTACACGCATCGACAGTTCCCAAGAATTGTTTGAGTTGTTCCCAGTTCCAATACCAGTCTCCTAAGGATGCCAGTTCACATCCTATTTTATGGTTTGGGATACACAGATATTTTCCGTATTGATGCATTCCGATAATCACATGAAACCAAGTACCACGCCCTTTGATATCCAGTTCCATATGATTTGGGCTATAGTTTCGTATTTCAACAGTTCCCTTCCAATCAGATAGTCCGCTAAGTTTACATTGATATTCCATATCATCCTCCTCAAGTAAACTCACAGTCAAGCACCAGCTTTACCGCATGATCGTCAATCAAACGCATTTTCGACTGACTTGCATAAAGCAACAGACTGGTACATAACTTATCTATCATTCGCGCGGTACCTGATGTACTTTGGTGAATCGCATCCACTGCCGCATCAGTGAATAGGTCCCGGCTGCATCCGGCATAGCTTAACTGCCTGCTGATATACGCCCCTGTCTGCGCACGGTCATAGTGATTCAGGACACTCTGTACATCAATCCTCTGGCGGATAGCTGTGTATGCCTGCATCTGCAGCTTTTTCCTAAGTTCTGTCTGCCCTACAAGAATTAACCCCATTGGGCTCTTTGAATCCAAATGAGTGTTTAGCAGAAACCGAATCTCCTCCAGCATCTCCCGGCTCATCAAATGACTTTCATCACAGATACACACCGGCTGAACACCATGCACCGCCCTCATGATTTCAACTTCTTCATGCAGCTGGCGTCTGGCATCGCCACGGTTAAACCTTGGGGCAAAGCCCATCTGTTCCAGAAGTCCACGGTAAAACTCCCGCGGGGTCAGCAAGGCATCCGATAAATATAAGAACCGGTACTGGTTCGGATTAAGGTCATCCGCAAACTTGCGAACAACCGTTGTCTTTCCTGTTCCACAATCGCCAGTAAGCACCGCAAACAACTGACGCTCAGCTACATAGTTCAACCGGCTCTTCATCTCCAATAGCTGGGGCGGCATATATAATTCTGTACTTGGCAGTCCACGGGTAAACGGTGTCGCACTCATCTCATAGAAGGCTTCAAACATCGCTGCCAGCCCCCTTTTCGTGGAAGCCAGTATAAGAAATCGCCGTACGCCGGATTTCACTGCGCTCTTCATATTTTTTATCCGCCGCGGTCAGCAGACGGGAACCCGTTGGTGATTTCTTCTCATAATGCTCCGGCAGCTTCGGTCTTTTGGCAGCATGGCTGGCGATTACAAGAGGGGTCGCTTTGCAGGCCGGAAATCCGCCGGATTCGATCGTAACCTGGGAAATATCCGCTGGGTCATAGATTACATCCACCTGTTTATGGATCATTGACAGTCCCAGCTCCACCTCATACTTTTGTCCGTTAAAGCTAACACATCCACACTTATCCACCTTGCGTTTTTCACAGGAAAGAAAGGCATCTGCGATGGTTTCTGCCGCAAGAAAACGCAGTTCGTGGGAATCTGTCTGATATGCTTCAAATGGCGTTTTCCCATTCAAAGCACTATGAGGCTGATGGAGATAGCATTCCTCCATCCACACCTGATACAGACGGTTAAGTTCTTCCACCGTTTTTGGTTTTACCAAAGATGCTTCCCGCAGAAATGAATCCGCCGTCTGGTTATACCTTTCCTGCTTACCCTTCGCTTCCGGATTATAGGGGCGTGCATAGAGCAGCCGGATTCCAAGCTTCCCACACGCACGCTTCATCCAGTGGGTACGGAACTGGCTGCCATTGTCAAAAAATACAGATTCGGGGGCACCGAACTTTAAAAGTGCTTTGCGAAAGCAGTCCTGTACAATCTTTTGGTCCAGTGTTGGATAAAACTCTGAATGCAGAACCATTCTGGTACAGTCATATGGAAAGTTATTGACTATGGAAAGTAAACCTCCGGTTATAGTTGGTTGTATGTTTTTTCAGAAATTTACTTTTCATAGTTTTTTATTTTCTGAAGCCTCTTAAAAATTCGGTCAGATTATCTTTCTCCTT
>JBOFYZ010000059.1:0-4281 GCA_051654925.1 Lachnospiraceae bacterium
TGCTCTTTAATAGCTGACTATATTCCTGACTCAAATACACCCTGGGGAGATAATAATCGCTGTACAGAACCTCAAAATAGTCCTTAAATTGGACGATCGTAACGTCCGGGCGGATATAGAGCGGAGCGGATGGCGTGTATAAAGCGGCCCCGGGCTTGGGGTCCAGGCCTCGAATCTGTTCCACCGCTTCCATAACGGACTCTTTGCTCCGGCAGAGTTCCTTTGCAATACCGGCATACCGTTTTTTTGCTAACTGTTCCAGATGGTTTTGGACAATTTTCTCGGCCAGGGCGGTGTCTTCATCCATAGCTTTGAGCTGTATTGTCAAACAGTCGCCCAGACTCCGGGCACAGATTCCCTTTGGTTCCAGTCCGCTGACAATCTCCACAGTCTCCTCAATCAACATGAGAGGAAGGTTTAAAGTGGAGGCGAGCTCCTCATCTGTCTCATCCAAATATCCATTCTCGTCCAGACTTTCCACAATAAATCGCGCCGCCTGCGCTTTTTCTGGCGGCAAGTGTAAGTCGTAAAGCTGATAAAGAAGATGGCTGACAAGAGACGTGTCGTCTTCCGGCTGGGCGACATTGAGCAACTGATCTCTCTGATCCTCTGCATCGCCACGGATGTAATAGCGGTTTTGGTGGTCCTCGGCCTCCAACCACTTCAGCTTGTTGAGGGAGCTTTCAACTTCCTCAGGGCGCATTTCCTGGGCTTCTAGAGCGGGGTTTTCCAGAAGGGCCTCATTGATATAGTCCACAAGTTCCTGGGACCCCATACTCAAAAGCTCCAATGATTGAATTTGCTGGTTTGATAAAATTTGTGATTGTGTTAATTCAGGCTGTAGCTCCATTGACTCCTCTTTTTCTTATACCAAGCTTCTGACTTTCTTGATAGTATATTTTATTTGATACCTAGTATGGGCTTCAAGACCGTGGGGCTCCCAGTCTCCGTCCTTGCCGAGTATGACCTTAGTTGGTGCACAATAAGTAAAGTTGTTCATATCTTTATGATCCTTTCATAAAAGATTTTATAAATCACTCACCATGTTTATTATAAGCAATTATCGCGCCAAACAGGATGTTGAGATAATTTCGTATTTTTCTTCTCAGATCGCTTAATGAAGTGGCACATCTGCCATAAACCGTGTGGCATTTTAGCCATATAGTTACAATACTGCCATACTCTTAACTAATATTGTAGGGGCATAGGCAGGCGCAGAGCTCTGTCGTGAAAACGGCATGGACTTTGTTCTTGCTGTTGGCGGGGGTAATAATGATTCTGCAAAGGCCATTGCTCTTGCAGCTACCAATGTAACTGGGACATGTTTGAGGGAAAGGCAGAACCAAAAGGGGGATGGGAATAGGGTGTATGAAATTATACATATGGCTGACAGAGCGATCGAGAGTGGCCCACTGGGAGATTTTCAAACACTTGACGTTTAGACATAATTAAGATTTACACAATGGCGCTATAAAAACTGCCCGGAGGGCAATACCCCCCGGGCAAATTCTAGACGAGCCCATACTGGTTAAGTTTTCGATAAAAGGTTCTTCTGCTCAGCTTCAACAGTTCCATGGCCTTTGTCTTATTTCCACCTGTATATTCAATAGTTCTCATTAATATATATTTTTCGTATTCATCTATGCTTTCTTGAAAAGGGGCTAAAGGATCAGGTTCGGGTATGTACAAGTCCGAAGTAAAAGGCCCCTTCTTTTCTTTAGTTAAGTTAAATGCAGAAACAGCATTAATAGAGTCGGGAAGATCCGACAGGCTGATTTCGTCTCTTGTACATAGAATGACTGCATGTTCAATACAGCTTTTTAGTTCTCGGATATTACCGGGCCAGGAATAGTTGCCTAGTACATTATAACACTCTAAAGACAAGGTCAGCTTTTTATTATATCGTTCACAAAATTGCGTCACAAAGTTGTTAGCCAATAAGACAATGTCATGCAGGCGCTCTCGCAACGGAGGAATAATGAGCTCAATCACTTTTAAACGATAATACAAGTCACGACGAAAGAGCTTTTCCTCAATCATGTCCTCCAGCGGCTGATTGGTTGCCGCAATAACACGTACATCGATTTTTATGTTCTGTGCTTTTCCAATCTTCTCAATTTCATTCTCCTGCAGGACACGCAGTAATTTTGATTGCATTGAAACCGGCATATCCCCAATTTCATCTAAGAATATTGTGCCGCCGTCCGCCAACTGGAATTTACCAATTCTGCCGCCCTTTTTGGCCCCGGTAAATGTGCCTTCCTCGTACCCAAAGAGTTCACTCTCAATCAAATTCTCCGGAATTGCAGCACAGTTCACCGTGATAAATGGCTTGTCACTGCGGGAGCTGTTGCTTTGGATCAGTTTGGCAACAAGCTCTTTGCCTGTACCATTTTCGCCTCGAATCAGTACGGTTGCATCTGTTTTAGCAACCACCAAAGCCCGGCTTACAAGGGCCGTAAAATTAGGATCATCCCCAACAATATTAAGTTGACTCAACGCATTTTGTGCATTGAGTTGATTACGGTACTCTTGAACCTCTTCAGAGATGACTTGTATTTTGTCAGTCAAAGCTTTTGTCTGTGTAATATCTGTAAAGATAGAGAAAGCGCCTTGAAACTCCCCTTTTGCAAAAAGCGGATACATGCGTACAGAGGCATACTTGTCAATTGTCTTGATATAGGTCTTTTCCTTCACAATGGCCTTTTGTGTTTCTATAACTTCGATGAGTGCAGCCTCAGATTCAATGACGCGAATATCTCGTCCAATGATTTTGCCTAAAGGCGCATCAAGGATATCGGTGTAATTTTCATTGGCATAGAAGATACGGCCCTGTTTATCAACTGCGACAGCAGCTTCACTGATGTGATTCATGATGCTGGACATTTTCGTGAGGTTATTGCATTGGATTAAATAGGATATAATCTCGACATTAATTTTACCCACCAAATGACCTGATTCATTGGAGATGTACACCGTTTCTGTATCAGATGGAATATCGCCGAGACATAAAGCGTAAACATCGGTTGTTACCGGAAGGGTCGAGTATTCACCTGTATCGACTGTTGGCTTAATCGGTTTCATCAAACTTTTTATTCTCATAACATCACCCCGAGTTTTTTACAGACCACAGCTCAAACTAATTAGAAATTGCTGATATAGTCTAAAATTTAGATTTAAGCATAACATGAAACTGGATTTGCCACAAGTAACTATGAGAGAAGAAATAACAAAAATCGGATAACCATCAGGGCTTTACTTTATTCTGTTGCATCCCCCATACATAAACGGCTCGTTCGCTGGACACAATGGTACAGAATTGGCTAGCCACTATATTGGCATATAGTATCATCAGCCTTTGAACAAACACATCAATTCGGAGATAGATTTAAAAATTAGCCATTCAACAATTAACAAGAAAGCTCAGAAGCTTGGTATAAGAAAAAGAGGAGTCAATGGAGCTACAGCCTGAATTAACACAATCACAAATTTTATCAAGCCAGCAAATTCAATCATTGGAGCTTTTGAGTATGGGATCTCAGGAACTTGTGGACTATATCAATGAGGCCCTTCTGGAAAACCCCGCTCTAGAAGCCCAGGAAATGCGCCCTGAGGAAGTCGAAAGCTCCCTCAACAAGCTGAAGTGGCTGGAGGCCGAGGACCACCAAAACCGCTATTACATCCGTGGCGATGCAGAGGATCAGAGAGATCAGTTGCTCAATGTCGCCCAGCCGGAAGACGACACGTCTCTTGTCAGCCATCTTCTTTATCAGCTCCACGACTTACACTTGCCGCCAGAAAAAGCGCAGGTGGCACAATTTATTGTGGAAAGTCTGGACGAGAATGGATATTTGGATGAGACAGATGAGGGGCTCGCCTTCACTTTAAACCTTCCTCTCATGTTGATTGAGGAGACTGTGGAGATTATCAGCGGGCTGGAACCTAAGGGAATCTGTGCCCGGAGTCTGGGCGACTGTTTGACAATACAGCTCAAAGCTATGGACGAAGACACCGTCCTGGCCGAGAAAATTGTCCAAAACCATCTGGAACAGTTAGCAAAAAAACGGTATGCCGGTATTGGAAAGGAGCTCTGCCGGAGCAAAGAGTCCGTTATGGAAGCGGTGGAACAGATTCGAGGCCTGGATCCCAAGCCCGGGGCCGCTTTCTACACGCCATCCGCTCCGCTCTATATCCGCCCGGACGTTACGATCGTCCAATTTAAGGACTATTTTGAGGTTCTGTACAGCGATTATTATCTCCCCAGGGTGTATTTGAGTCAGG
>JBOFYZ010000060.1:0-1266 GCA_051654925.1 Lachnospiraceae bacterium
CTCTGATAATATTGGCTCCTACGCTTTTTCCTTTCTGTCATAATGCAGTATTTTCCTCCTCCACTGATTCTCCCGGTTTGGTATTCATCATGGCATAGGTTTTAGTATCTGTCGGATATTTATCAACAAAAGGGATTACCACATTATCAAAAATAATCAATCCGTGTCCTTGCTCTGCATTAGTAACACGTTCAAGCTGCTTCAAAGATAGTCCCAGCTTTTCCACCAGAATATCCATATCTTTTGCACTTTGGTTTAACAGATAAACAAAATCGCTATTCCCCAAAATGCCCTCGATATCAGGCGAACGTAAAAAATCAGATACATTTTGTGTCAGGGCAGTCGGAATACCGCCCCACTTCCTGAATCGTTTCCAAATTTCTATGGAGTAAATTGCGGTCTGTTTCTCTCTTAAAAGCAAATGAAACTCATCACAATAGTAACGTGTGGCAATACGCCGCTCCCGGTTTAAAGATACCCGGTTCCACACCGCATCCTGCACCACTAACATACCGATTTCCTTCAACTGATTTCCTAAATCCCTGATATCAAAGCACACGATACGATTCTGGGAATCCACATTACTACGATGGTTAAAATAATTCTGTGAGCCATGCACATACAGCACAAGACTATTAGCAATACGTTCTGCCTTCGGGTTGCGATGTTCTAATAGTGCATTATATAAGTCCTCTAAAATCGGCATATTCTCCGGCACTGGATTCTGAAAATAAACATCATAAATTTTCTTAATGCACTCATCAATGATACCTTTCTCATCGTTCTCCAGTCCCTTTTTCCCCCCGGCAATCAAATCACAGAGAGTAATCAGAAAATCACTTTTTAGCTTTAAAGCTTCCTTATCCCCCCTGTGACTAAGCTGAATATCCATAGGATTGATATATTCAGTGGAATCGGTAGCCAGCCTTACCACTTCTCCCTTTAGTGCCTTTACTAATGGAAAGTATTCTCCTTCCGGATCACAGATAATGATGTCATCATTCGTCATCAAAAAGCAGGCTAATATCTCCCTCTTAGCACTAAAACTTTTCCCGGAACCAGGTGTACCCAGTATAATTCCGTTGGGTGTACGCAGCCGCTTACGATCTGCCAGTATCATATTGTTAGATAGGGCATTTAAGCCATAATAGATTGCCGGTGCTGGCATGAAAAGTTCCTGTGTAGAGAACGGAATTAAAATAGCGGTACTCTTGGTAGTCAGCACACGTTCTATCCCCGTTTCGTTAATACCAATAGGAGCAGATG
>JBOFYZ010000061.1:0-1199 GCA_051654925.1 Lachnospiraceae bacterium
TACGGTTGGCGGTGGGTAGGCTGCACCCGAACAGTTTGGCTATGCCCAGTATTCCGTACACATATTTTCTTTCTGTGTCTGTAATGGGCTGTGGCTGCGTTTCCGTTTGACGGGAAGCGTGCTTACTTAGGAATATGAACTCTTCACCTGTCATCTGCCAGACGGGTTTTGATAATAATTCTTGAAGATTTTTCATCGTTCAATCTATTTAGTCGTTTAACAATCAGCCCTGCGCACTGGCTGTTATCTCTGTTCTCGAACGATGCAAAATTAGGTAGGGTTGTAAGTGGTAAGGATGTGGTTGATATAAATGGAATATCTTGTTATTTATCTGAATATCAGATAATAAAAATACCACTCAAAAATTTAATTTGAGTGGTAAAAGTGGTTGTTTCGTAAAATGTCAGGGCATATCACAGATTATCGGAATATACCATCCATTTCTTTGGCAAATTTCCGGTTGCTGTCACTGGGGAAATCGGAAACAGGCTCTTTGTACTTTGACTTGTAGTAGCTTTCCTCAATATCCAATATTTTCAGGATATTCCTCTTCCAATTCTCCCTGTCCTGTTTGGGCAGTTTTTCGCTCATCAGGAATATCAGATAGCAGGTACGTATTTTTTCTCTCGGTCTGATTTGGGGTTTGGTGTCGCTTGGTAGCAGGTTCATGCAGGTATAGAAATCATGTTCGGAAATATTCTCGAACTGTTCTCCCACGCAGGTTACATGAATGAGCGAAAGCAGTTCCATATTGAAATACTCAGTCTGTTTCGTTCCCAGCACTTCTTCCTGTATGTTGGGGGCATTTGGTTCTTGTTCGGCTGGCTCTTCCGGCTCGTTTGTTTCATCAAATACATATTTCGCCAATGTCTCTTTGAGGTGGCAGCCCAGCCGATAGATTTCATTGAAACGGCTTTTTGCATATTGCAGGGCTTTCTCTCTGGTCTGTTTTTGCAGATCGTAGAGTTCGGTCAGCTTGTTTTTTTTCTCCTCGTATTCATCTTTGCACCGTTCATATTCCATTTCCGCACGCTTTTCATCCTCTGCAGTGTGTTCCCGATAACCTATGGAATCGTATCGGTGGTATGCTTCGTTTAGCGGAGCATGGAGCTTGGTCGTCTTGTATTGCTGTTCTTCTATGGCTTCTTTATAGATTTCTGAAACTCGGAAGCAGATATTGTAAACGGTCTGTTCATCCG
>JBOFYZ010000062.1:0-1870 GCA_051654925.1 Lachnospiraceae bacterium
CTCTGGCTGTGGCCATGGTACCCGTCCGTATCTCCTGCAGTTTCGGACTATAAGAGTTTCTAAAAGCAGAGCAATAACGCTAAATACAATGCCAGAAACGCCAAAACTCGCTGCGCTCAAACAGTTGGCCGTTTCTGGCATTAATGCGTTATTTCTCTGCTTTAAGAAACTCTAATGGTCCTGCAAAGGCAGGAGATACGGACGGGTACCATGGCCACAGCCAGAGCCCGCCGGCATTTCAGCACGACAGACACGGCCTGGTGCTGCTGCCAATCCCTGCACGAACACACCATTTCCCCTCGCGACTCACCACTCCCGCACTACCCAATGATTCCCCGCTCAATCAAGCCGGCAATCTCTTCCGCAAAATAAGTAAGGTAAATAGATGCCCCGGCCCGGTAAGCTCCGATTGCCATCTCGGCAATGATCCGTTCTTCCTCAACATAGCCGGCTTTTGCTGCTGCTTTTACCATAGAATATTCGCCGCTGACACTGTAAGCTGCCACCGGTACATTTACCAGATCTGCTACTTCACGGATTATGTCCTGATAAGCCAGCGCGGGCTTAACCATCACAATATCAGCCCCTTCGGCGATATCAGTCAGAACTTCCTTAATCCCTTCTTTCCGATTATGGAAATCCATCTGGTATGTTTTCCGGTCACCAAATGCCGGTGCCGATCCGGCCGCTTCACGAAATGGCCCGTAAAACCCGGACGCATATTTCACTGCATAAGACATCACCGGAACCGAACAATAGCCAGACTGATCCAGCTTGTTGCGGATCGCCAGCACCCGGCCGTCCATCATATCGGAGGGCGCAACCATATCCGCACCGGCCTGTGCATGTGATACGGCGATCCGGGCCAGCAGCTCAAGGGTCGGATCATTATCCACTTCACATCCGCACAGCACGCCGCAATGCGCATGAGAGGTGTATTCACACATACATATATCCGTCATCAGATACAATTCCGCTCCAAACTGCTTCCTGACCTCCCGCAATGCTCTCTGCACTACTCCGTTTTCCGCATAAGCCTGGCTTCCCACCTCATCCTTATGATCCGGAATACCAAAGAACATCACGCTGTTTATGCCAGCCCGTTTCAGCTGGATCAGCTTTTCTTCCATCCGGTCAACCGTATAACGGTACTGACCCGGCATAGAAAGGATTGCTTCTTTGTCATTAATACCATCCTTAATAAAGATTGGATATATCAGTGAGGCACTGTCCACTCTTGTTTCCCGCACCATATTTCGTAAAATTGTGTTTCCCCGCAGCCGTCTGGCTCTCTGAATCATTTCCATTCTTGTGTCCTCTCTTCCCTGCCGAATTGTTTCAGCCACTGCTGCAGCTTTTGGGTGATTTCACCGGCCAGTCTGTGATTGCTGCCGGATGTAGTCACTCCGGCTACTACCTGCCCGTCCCTGGCTATACCGGGAAAATAAAAATCACTTTGGTGCCTGTCACCGGCATGATTCACCAATATCTTTCTATCCCGGCAGGCTCCGGCAATCTGGTCATTCTGTCCGGTATCATTGGTGGCGGCAAACACAATGTCGCAGCCGTCCAGATCCTCCGACATAAAAACGCGGTGCTTCCAGGTTATTTCGGCACACTGCTCCAAAGCTGCCAGTTGCTCAGTTCCGGATGGCGCAACTACCGTAATCCGGGCACCAAAATCCTTCAGGACGGCAACCCGCCGGGAAGCAATCTCCCCCGCCCCGACAAATAATATATTCCGGTTTTCCAGATTTACAAATAACGGAAAATAAACCGCCGCCTGCTGTTCCTCTTTTGCTTTCATCGCATTATCCCCTGTGATTCCATTACATCCGCCTTGATTGCCGCGGCAATTCCGGCTGCCGTG
>JBOFYZ010000063.1:0-4670 GCA_051654925.1 Lachnospiraceae bacterium
GCCCAGCCAGCACCGGTCGGAGCCAGACTGGGGTATGATAATAAGAGTCCAGATTATGCTGACGCCGGCCGGCGAATTGCCTGGGAGTCCATCACGGGTCAGGAACAGGTGAAACTGGACCGGACGAGGAAAGGTGTGATTCATATATCGGCCGGTTGGGGCGATCATATTCTGGTCAGAACGCTGGAGAATATTGAGGCCCAGCTTCCTGAATATACGAATGAAAAGGATTATGAAGGAAATAAGCAGGTTATCTTACAGAGGATTGCAGATACCCTCAGTCTTTCCCGGGGGGATAAGTTTGGATTTTCAGTATCCAATGTGTTGGCTAGAAAGGCTCTGGGGCAATTTTCAAAGCAAGATGAGCTGCTGCTGAAAGAGACCTGTGATCAAATGGAAGCTCGTTATGATTGTTCCGATTTTGTGCTTTGCGGAATGATCCGGTATATGAAGAATTATCCGTTAAGCCCGGAGTTAGAAGCCCGGGTGAAGGAAGTGCTGCAAAACTATCGTTACTGGATGGATCAGAATGGTTCGGATGCCATGTGTTTTTGGAGTGAAAATCATGCGCTGATGTTTTACACCTGTGCTATGAATGCAGGAGAAATGTATCCGGATGAATATTTTCCCAGAGCAGGGAAAACCGGGGCTGAGCTATTTGCAGAGGGGCGGGAAAAGGTTTGTTTCTGGCTGAAAGATGTGGAGGAACATGGTTTTGAGGAATTTTTAAGTACAGTATATATGTGCGTCACATTTGCGGCTCTTCTCAATGTCATCGATTATTCGGATCAGGAGATCTCAAAGCGGGCGGTCAAAGTCACCGATACTTTGCTGCGGATGCTGGCAAAGCATACGTTTGATGGTTCGGTATTGGCTCCTATGGGGCGTGTTTACGGGGAGGTGATTCATCCGTTTCAACAAGGGGCGCAGGCGTTGATGAATCTGATTGATCCGGAAGTTCCGTTTGCCTACGGCGAAGGCTGGCTGGGGTTCTATGCAACCAGTAAATATGAGATTCCCCGGGATTTAAAAGCATCAATGCAGCTGCCGGTAAAGGAAACGTACGCCACCGGCAATGCACTGGTTTATTTAGATAAACAGAAAGACTACTGTATGACCTCCGTACAGTCTCCACGGCAGGATGAAGGGTTTAAACGGTGGGAGAATGTTACCCTGAAGGAATCGGCTGATGCCGGTGGGAGAATAAATGTTCAGACACACCACAGCACCTGTGAATACACAAAGTCTCTGAATGAGCGGTTTCATGGCACGACCTGTTTCGAACCGGGAGTTTATGGGTATCAGCAGCATATGTGGTATGCCGCCCTTGATAATGAAACAGATGTGTTTACCAATCATCCCGGGGGCAGTTGCGAGAACAGTTCCATGCGGCCGGGGTTCTGGTATGGCAATGGTGTGATGCCGGCTGTCTGTCAGAAAGACAATGAAATCGGAATTATCTATCATATACCCGGGGACCATCCGATTCATTTCACCCATGCGTATTTTCCGGTGGTGAAATTTGACGAGACAATGATTGAGTCACAATGGTTATTCGGAAAAAAAGACAATGGTTATCTGGCACTCTGGTGCAGTCTTTCCATGGAACCGGCGGCAGATCGACTGTTTGGCTGTGAGTTCAGGAGCTATGGGGATGATGTGGCTTATTACTGTATTTGTGAGAGCGGTGATTTATATACGGATTTTACTGACTTTATACATCAGGTGAAAAAGAAAGCGCCAACCTTTGATATGGATGCAAAATCATTACAGGCCGGGCTCATCTTCCTGTGTTTTACCGAAAGTGCGGATGAAACCCAGTATATCTGAGATAGGTTAAAATCCGACATACCTGAGTCCTGACAAAAAATGATAACCGCAGGGCAAAAAATGACATGGTAAATATAGTATCTGTAACGTTAAAATAAAAACATCAAATGAACAGAAAAGATATCGGTAACAAGAGAAGGAGGATTTTTATGAGGAAAGTTGTTGCATTAGGATTGGCAGCAGTGACGGCAATGTCTCTGGCGGGCTGCGGGGGCGGCAAGTCATCAGACGGAAGCAGTACTACGGCCGGAAGTACAACCTCGGCAAAAGCAGCGGCCAGTGGAGAAAAAACCAAGATTGTGGTATGGACCGACAATCGTCATGACCTGGAGTACATGAATAGCGTAGTTGACCAGTTTAACAATGAAAACGACCATATTGAGATCGAATATGTGGTTCAGACTGAAAATTATGAAAATCTGATTCAGATGGCAACCTCATCAGGAGAGGCGCCGGACATTATTGCCGCGGTAAACAGTGCTTATTTTATGGATTTTGTCAACAGTGGTATCATCCAGCCAGTCAATCAGTGGCTGTATGCAGATACGGAATATGTAAAAGTAAATGAGCCGGACAATCACAAATATGAAGGCTGGAACTCAGTAGGCGATGACGTTTATCATGTCCCATGCGGCAAACGAAGCGGTGCCAGGATGATTGTCAATCAGGATATTCTGGATAAAAACAATCTGACCATGCCGACAAAGCTTTCCGAACTTCTTGAGGTTTGTAAAACCATCTCAGACAACGGGGAAGGTAAAGAATACGGGATGATCATCCCGGGTGCCTCTGGACCTTTCGAGCGCTGGCTGGAGCATTCTGCGGAGATGAGCGGTATTACACCATATGATTATGTAAACGGCAGATTTGATTTTACCGGATATAGAGAATACTGCCAGTTTATGAGAGATATGTTTGACGCCGGAGCCATATTCCCGGGTTCGGCTTCTATGAAGATCGACCCAATCAGAGTTCAGTTTGCCGAAGGCGTAGTTGGTATGGAAGGCAACGCCTCTCAGGAAGCGACGGTATTTACTGAGCAGTTCCCGGCACAGTGCAACTGGTCCGTATATCAGCTGCCAACTCTGGACGGAACGATCCGGGGCGCAGAGCAGTGTAATCCTAACAATGGTTATCAAATGTCATCGATCACCAAACATCCGGGTGAAGCTTGGGAAGTTATCTCCTACTTTGGTTCTGAAGCGATTCTCAAAGGTTATCTGGAAGGTGGTTATACCCTGCCGATGTCTGACTATATGAACCGTGTGGTAGACACATCCAAGATCGGCAGAATGGCAGATTTTGCCGGAGCAGATTATGAGGCAGTTTATCCGGTGATGCCTACAGTGACACCGGAAGGAGAGAGTTTCCGTGATGCACTTTGGAACGCCTGTCTGCCCGAAGGTCCGGACATTGATCAGACCATCGAAACCTTAAATAAGACCTACAATGAAGCATTAGATTCTGCCGTAGCAATGGGCAAAACCAAACGATTGGTAATTAAGAATTATAACCCGTTACATCCGAATGAGGGAACCGCAGAATATCTTGAAGAATAAGAATTCAGATGAAAGGGGTGCTGCTAAGGTGGCATCCCTTTCCTGTTTAAGGAGGTTATAATGAAGAACTTAAAAAGAAAATGGGACAATGGTGACATCGTGATGTGGCTGATGCTCTCACCAGCGTTATTTTTCCTGTTAGTCTGTTCCATTTATCCGTTTCTGTGGGTAGCAAAATATGTATTCTATGATTATAACGGGTTTAAGGCATATTACATTGGATTTCGCAATTTTACCAGAGCGTTTCAGGATAAAATCTTCTGGAACAGTGTTTGGCATACCTTTGAGTACGCGGCACTGAAATTACTGTTTGTATTGCCGCTGTCCCTGATTACGGCAGTGCTTTTACAACGCAAGCGCTTTGGCAGCAGCTTTTTCCAGGCAGTGTATTTTTTGCCGACCGTAATCAGTTCGGCAGTATATAGTCTGATCTGGTATTTCATCTTTGCGACTTACAATGGTATTTTAAACGGCTATCTCAGCATGGCTCACGTCATCCGCTCACCGATAGACTGGCTGGGCAGTTCCAAAACGGCGATGATTGCGGTGGTGATCGTGGCAGTCTGGGGAGCTTTCGGCAATTATATGATTCTGTTGATCTCAGGATTAACCGGGATATCCACAGATATTTATGAAAGTGCCCAGATCGATGGCGCTGGTGGAGTTCAGATGTTTTTCCGAATCACACTGCCAATGCTGGGGCCGGTGCTTAAAGTGGTGATTCTTCTGGCGATTACAACGGCTTTTAAAGATTATCAGTCGATTCTGGTTCTGACTTCCGGCGGACCAAATAATCGTACCCATGTAATGTTTTCTTATATTTATCAGCTGATATTCGGAACCGCCAATACCACGGGGCAGCTGCAAATTGGTTACGGAGCAGTGCTGAGTATTATTTCAGCGGTAATTGTAGGAGCCGTGACCCTGGTGTATCTGAAGTTTTCTAAGAAAATGGATGAAATCTATTAAGGAGGGCCTGAAGGTATGGCAAAAGAGAGAGTGCTTCATTCGGTAGAATCCAGAAAGACAAAGATTGTTAATGGATGTATCTTCGCAGCGTTATTGATTCTTGCAGCACTAACGTTTTATCCGATTATTTATATTATCCTGGGATCGTTTAAAACCAACAGTGAGCTGGTTGGGGGTGGGTTGGAAATCTTCCCGGAAAAAATTATCTTTGATAACTATAAACAGGCATGGGAGATGGCCAATTTTGCAAGATATACCCTGAACAGCGTGATTCTTTCCTTTGGGGTGATGGCCTTATCAGTGATTGTGGCA
>JBOFYZ010000064.1:0-22430 GCA_051654925.1 Lachnospiraceae bacterium
CTCGTTTTCCATATTTTTTCAAGTCTGCCTATGGGAGACTTTTTTGGCATGCCCTTCTTTCAAATTTTTCGTAACAAATCCAGGCATGTCTGTCAATGCATAAAATGCTATGATTATTCATTAGTTTCCGAGACTACTCCATTGTTTTCATATATTACCGATATAGGTTCATGATACTTTTTCTTCCTGCTTTTGTCAATGGCTTTTATTCCTGTCACTCCTCTTCGGAGTCTACCAGTTCGTCATATTCCGCATCGTCCAGCAAGGAGTCAAAAGCCTCTGCTACGATATCATATTCCTCATCATCCTTGATATTGTCCAGACTTGGATTACCGTCTGCATCCTCAGAATAGCGGTACAGATATACTTCACCGTCTTCGGATTCTGCTCCCTCAATCGGAAGTAATGCGATGTAATCATTTTCTCCAGCTTCAAAAATAGTCAGAACTACGCATTCCAGTTCCGTTTCATCATCCAGGGTCAGGGTGACCGTCATCTGCTGCTCTTGATCCAGGTTTGTATTTTCTTCCATATTATTCTTCTCACTTTCCGTTTTTCTGGCAAACTTCTGCTTCTTTCACTTTAACAGAATATGCCAGGAAAATCAAGTCTAATACTCGATCCCTTCGCGGGCAGCAAGTCCCTCCTCGTAAGGATGACGGATCATTTTGATCTCTGAAATATAGTCGGCTCCCTTCAGCAATTGGGCCGAGGGCTGCCGTCCGGTCATAACTACTTCCATATGTTCCGGTCTTGCTGACAAAAATTCAAGAACCGCTGTTTCGTCCACGATCTGATGATTACAGGCCGCCATTATTTCATCCAGAATGACAATGTCATATGCTTCTGTTATTGCTTTTTGAATAATGCCCGTAAAATATTGATTGAAATAAAGGGCCGCTTCAGCTTTCTGCTTTTCATTCATGCGAAATACAAACCCGAACGACTGCTCACAGGGATATACTGTAATACCTGGCAGGGTTTTTAGAATGTTAAGCTCACCGGAATCATTATTTTTCAAAAAACGCCCCAGTAAAATACGTCGGCCTCTTCCGGCTGCTCTGACTGCAAGTCCCAGTGCCGCGGATGTTTTTCCTTTTCCATCACCACAATAAATATGAACACAGCCTTTCATGTCGGCTTCCTCCCTGTTTCCTGAACACCCAGATATTCATCAATAAACCGGGAACGATCCTGAGATTTCCCATATCGTTCCTTGGCATAACTGACATGCAGGCGATCTTTAGCTCTCGTCATTGCCACATAAAACATCCGGCGTTCTTCTTCGATATCAGCATCCAGCACCGCCTTGTTATGAGGAGTAACCCCCTCATTCGCATCCAGAATATACACAATCGGAAACTCCAGCCCCTTGGCACTATGCATCGTCATCAGCGATACACTGTCCAGATTGCGTTCTTTCTGATATAACTGCTGCTTTAGCTGCTCACCATATGCTTCCATATGTAAATACCACGCATCGTACGTCTGCCAAGATGAGGCACTTTCCTGCAGCTGGTCAGCAATTCCCATAAGCTCTTCTGGTTTCATCCGCCTGTACTGAGCATATTCCTTTAAGTATTCATCGTATCCCACTGCCTTGCGGATGTAATTAACTGCCGCTACCGGAGCCATCCGGCTGATCATCCGCAGGTCATATTCAAGCTGCTCAATTCGCTCGACTATCCAGTCCTTGTCCTGATACCAGGTTTTTATTGCCTCCCAGGAGATCATCTGTCCCGCAAGCGCATCGCGGCTGATATAGCGTTTGGGACGGTTGATAATCCGCAGCACATCCGCCCGTTTCGGTTCCTGTCTGGCAATCCGGATATATGTCAGAATATCTTTTGTAATCCAGTGTTCATACAGATTCGGCAGCGCATCCCGCATCCGGAACGGAATATTGTACTCCATCAAACGCTCCATCAGCAGTCTTGGCTCCATATTGGTACGAAAAAGCACCGCAATATCTGACCAATGGTACCCCATCTTCACATAATCCTGGATTTCCTCTACAATGCCTTTCGTCTCTTCCCGGGCATCCGGCCAGCTCACCGTCGCAACCGGACGTCCCTGCCCCCGACTGGCCCGGATTTCCTTGGAAAAGCGGGTCTTATTATGAGTAATCAGACGGCTCGCTGTATCCACAATTGTGCTGGTAGAACGATAGTTTATCCCCAACAGAGTCTGGAGTGCCTGGGGATAATCCTTACCGAAACCCAGCATAATCTCCGGTTTAGCACCGCGGAACCGGTAGATGGACTGATCATCATCACCAACAATAAAAAGGTTATTTTCGGGCGCCGCCAGCATCTTGATAATTTCATACTGAATACGGTTAATGTCCTGAAATTCATCGACCAGAATAAAGCGGTATTTCTTTTGCCAAGCTTCCAGAATATCGCTTCGCTGGGTAAACAGCTCATAACATTGTACCAGCATATCATCAAAATCCAGCAGGTTCTGCCGGGTCAGTTTCTCTTCATAACCATGATATATCTTCTTAAATATTTCTTCCGAGCAGCTTTTCGCATAATAATGTTCCAGCTGGATCATATCCCCCTTCACCGTACTGATCTCAGCCAGCAATGATGATATAAATTCAGTCTCATCCTCCGCATCCACCTCATAACGTTCCATCAGTTCCCGGATAAACTGCACCCGCTGTTCATCCCTGACAATATTGGAAGCGTCATAACGATAGGCATACTTTAAAATGCGAAAAAATACCGCATGAAAAGTCCCGAAGCTGACAGGCAGCCGCCGGTCCTCCATCAGAACCTGAAAACGCTGCTGCATTTCGTCTGCTGCCGCACGGGTAAACGTAATTACCAGAATACTTCCCGGCTCCTCATTGTATTGCTCCACCAGATACTTTACCCGATGGGTAATCACTGTGGTTTTGCCCGATCCGGGTCCTGCCAGAACCATCATCGGGCCCTGGCGATGCCGGATCGCCTGCAATTGTGTCTCATGAAATGACATAGATTATCCTCTTACTTTATTGTGCTCGGTCAAATTCCCCTGATACCTGTTTCAGATAATCTGCTACATCAAGATGCTGCGGACAGGCTTTTTCACAGCGGCGGCACCGGATGCATTCCCCGGCCGTACCATGATCACTGTCCTGATATGTCTTGTAGTAAAATCTTGAACCCGAGCCCTCGCCAAACTGCTTGAATTGATTGAACAATGAAAAGTACTGTGGAATCGGAATTTTCTTAGGGCAGGACTCCACGCAGTATCCACAGGTGGTACAGGGAATCGCAATACTGCTGTTGATAATGTCTTTGACCTGGTCAATCAGCTTCTGTTCTTCCTTATACAGCGGTTTAAAATCCGCCATATAAGCGGTATTATCCAACAACTGCTCTTCCTTCGACATCCCTGATAATACAATCGAGACGCCTTCCTGACTCGCAGCAAAGCGGATCGCCCAGGATGCCGGTGATAAATCCGGTTCAGCGGCTTTCATCAGCTGCCGGGCCTGCTCCGGTACATTTGCCAGTGTCCCGCCTTTGACCGGCTCCATAACCAGAATCTCTTTGCCGTATTTTCGGCATAATTCATAACATTCCCGTGACTGAATATTAGGGCTGTCCCAGTCAATATAGTTGATCTGAAGCTGAACAAACTCCACTTCCAGATGCTTCTTCAGAATTGTCTCCAGTAATTCGGCACCGCCATGAAACGAGAAACCTATCTTTTTCACTCGTCCTTCCGCCTTCAGACGGCTGATAAAAGCAAAACAGTCCAGCTTCACAGCTGTCTCATAAAGGGCATTGGTAATACAATGCAGCAAATAATAGTCGAAGTATTCCACGCCGCATTTTTCCAGCTGTTCATTAAAAATCCGCTCGTTATCTTCCGTCTTTTTCAAATGGCTAAGCGGCAGTTTATCAGCCAATACATATGCTTCTCGCGGATAACGTTCCGTCAGAGCCGCTTTTACACTGGTCTCACTGGCATAGTTGTGATACATATAAGCCGTATCAAAATAAGTAAAACCCCGTTCCAAAAACAGATCAACCATCTTTTTGACCTGTTCGATATTAACCGATGCAGGATCGTCAGCATTGATCAGTGGCATCCGCATTGTGCCAAAACCTAATTTTTTCATTGCTTTGACTCCCTTCTCCTTCAATCCTTCTTCCTGGTGTTGCATAAAAACGCAGGGGGAAGTGGGGTGTTTGTGCCGGAATCGATTCCGTTCACTCGTTGGGCCAGACCTAAGATATAAACAGGGCTTTGCAGCGGTACCGGCTCCAGGCGCGCCGAAATCTTGATGATTTCGCCGCTTCGCCGCCTGATTTTCTGATCGGAATTCAGAAAATCTCCGCTGTAAAGCCCAGGTTTATGATCTAAGGTCTGCCATAATTTAACATCTCAATCCCTTTTTGAATCCGCTTGAGTGACTCTTCTTTTCCAAGTACTTCCATAATCTCGGTAGCACCCGCCGGTGTCATCTGTTTGCCGGATACGGCAGTACGAATCGGCCACATAACAAAACCGGTCTTGCAGCCCTTTTCTTCTACATATTTGGAAAGCAGGGAATACAGGGCATCATTGGTATAATCTTCGTGAGCTTCCAATACAGGGAGCAGGTCATTTAATACTTCCAGCGAAGTCTCCGGTGTACACTTCATTTTTTTATGAGCGTACATTGCTGTATCATATTCCAGCATTTCTTCGAAGAAATCAATGTGGTCTGCAATATCGACAAAGGTCTCGATACGGGTTTTGACCATTGCAGCAATCTTTTCCAGATTGAGGTCTTTTTTGATTGTCTGGCGAAGATACGGCTCTGCCATCTCAAAGAAGGTCTCTACATTCATGGCTTTCATGTATTCGCCATTCATCCATTTCAGCTTTGTCATATCGAATACTGCCGGGGATTTACTGAGGTGGCGGTAATCAAAGGCCTGAATTAATTCTTCCAGGGAAAAGATTTCGCGGTTGTCTTCCGGGGACCAGCCAAGCAGGGCGACATAATTCACTACTGCTTCTGATATAAATCCCTGCCCGATCAGATCTTCATAGGATGCATGTCCGCTGCGCTTGCTTAACTTTTTATGTTCTTCATTGGTGATCAGCGGGCAGTGTACGTAGACCGGTACTTCCCATCCAAAGGCTTCATACAGACGGTTATACTTGGGCGAAGATGAAAGGTATTCATTTCCTCTTACCACATGAGTGATCCCCATCAGATGATCATCGACAACATTGGCAAAATTATAAGTTGGATATCCGTCAGATTTCATCAGTACCATATCATCAAGTTCACTGTTATCCACGCTGATATCCCCATATATCTCATCATGGAACGTTGTGGTTCCTTCGACAGGATTGTTCTGACGGATGACATAAGGCATGCCTGCCTCCAGGTTGGCCTCCACTTCTTCTTTAGCCAGGTGCAGACAATGCTTATCGTAACTCATGATCTCCTGACCTTCAACCGTTGTCTTCAGGGAATCCAGGCGTTCCTGGGTACAGAAACAGTAGTAAGCTTCCCCTTTATCGATCAGTTTCTGCGCATATTCAAGATAGATTCCGGATGCCTGGCGCTCACTCTGAACGTAGGGGCCTACGCCACCATCCTTGTCCGGCCCTTCATCATGAATCAGACCGGTCTTCTCCAGAGTACGGTAGATAATCTCGGTTGCACCTTCCACAAAACGTTCCTGATCTGTATCTTCGATACGAAGGAGGAAATCTCCGCCATCGTGCTTTGTAATTAAATAAGCATATAATGCTGTTCTTAAATTCCCCACATGCATACGCCCGGTTGGGCTTGGTGCATATCTTGTTCTGATCTTGTTCATAGTTCCCAATCTCCCTTGCTTTGTTTGCTGCCAGTCCCTGACAGCCATATGCGGACAGTATAACGCAATTTTCATTAAAAAGAAAGTTGTAATTGATAATTCCCGTTCTCATCCTCCTTAATACTCGACGAAAATAATACTTTCGCCGCTGCCACCAGATAACCGGTATCCTTCGTACCAGCCGTCTCATATGGAGAGTGCATAGCCAGCTGGGGCAGTCCAATATCTACGGTATTCAGCGCCACCTGAGTACTGGAGATATTCCCCAGAGTTGATCCGCCCAGCATATCGGAACGGTTGGTAAAGGTCTGATACGGTACCCCGGCTTTATCACAGATCGTGCGGAATAGGGCTCCGGATATGGCATCGGTGGTATATTTCTGATTGGCACTGTATTTGATCACAATTCCATCATTCATAAAAGGACGATTGGTCGGGTCTGCCTTTTCAGCCTGGTTGGGATGGACACTGTGAGCATTGTCAGCAGATACCATAAAGCTGGAGGCCAGTGCCATCCTGTAAGTCTCATCTGAATGCCCCAATGCCGCGACAATCCGGCAGAGCGTATCTTTTAAAAAGGTTGAGGCCGCCCCCTGTTTGGTTCCGCTGCCGACTTCTTCATTATCCAATACACAGTGCACCGCAATACTGTCATGCGGCTCGGCTGCCAGAAAGCCTTTCAGCGATGCAAATGCACATTGCAGATCATCCAGCCTTGGCGCCGCCACATATTCCTGCTGCAAACCGTACAAGGTGCCCTTCATCCGGTTGTACAGGAATAAATCAGTATCCAGAATATCTGCCTCGGGAACACCGGCTTCTGCTGCTACCAGCTTCATGAATTCCCCCTGCGCCTCCAAATCCCCCAGCAGCGGCAGCATATCTTTTTGGGCATTAAAGGTATATCCGTCATTGACATTCCGGTTCATATGAATGGCCAGATTAGGAATCATCAGCAGATCTCTGTCAATGCAGATCAGCCGGGTTTCCACACCAGCCTCAGTACGTACCACCACCCTTCCAGCCACTGACAGCGGCCGATCCATCCAGGGTGCACAAATCATGCTGCCATATTTTTCTACGTTCAGTTTGATATATTTTTTGTCCGTTTCTATTTCTGCATTGGTTTTTATTTTAAATGTCGGAGAATCGCTATGGCTTGCCATAATCTGAAAACCAGTAAAATCACACCGTGGAATACAAAAGGCAATCAGGGCCGATCCATTCCGGGTAACATAATATCTTCCGCCAGCTTTTAACTTCCAGCTGCAGCCTTCCATCAGACGGTCAAATCCTGCCTTATCCAGTTCCTTTGACATATTAGCAACAGCATGAAAGCTGCTGGGGCTCCGGTCTAAAAAATCAAGCAGTTCTCTGCTTAGCTGTATATCTTTCTGCTCTACCATCTATATATCTCCTTACTGATCAAATTCTTCCAGCTTAGTTCTTAATTTATCAATGTCTCCGTCTGCAAAACAGTATCCATCCATTCCGCAGTCTTTGGCACCTTCAATATTCGATTCCAGGTCATCAACAAAAAAACTCTCTTCCGGTTTTACATGAAATCGCTCAAAGAATCGTTGATATATTTCTTTTTGTGGCTTCATGCATTTTTCAGCAGCTGAGAACATCACTCCATCAAAGCATTCAACCGCTGGTATCACATCCTTGTACATCGCCGGCAGGCGATTCGATGCATTCGACAGCAGGTAAATCCCATAGCCCTTTCCTTTCAGCATTCTGACCAGTTCGCCCATATCTGCGCGGGGTCTCATGCAGTAAAGATGCCACTGTTCCAGACAGGCCCGGGCTTCTTCATGAAGACGCTCCGGCAGTCTGTCACACATCTGCTTCAGCGCCCGCTCCTCAGAAATGACACCCAGATCCAGCAATATCCATTCCGGCGAAATGAAGACGGCCGTGCAGACCTGTTCCCGGTCGGCCGGATCGGCTACCAGTGCTTCACAGGCATACATTGCGTCATAATTGACCAGCACTTTTCCCATATCAAACACAATATTCTTTATCATTGCAGATTCCTCCATCTTTTTGAATTGTAGCATATATTCCGGTCTGCGAAAAGGTATTGCAACAGACATTTATTATTGATAAAGACAAGCTCCATACTCCCGAAGCCAGGTACGACAGACCTGATAATCGGGCATAAATTCTGCTACCAGCTGCCAGAACCGCGGGGAATGATTCATTTCCCGGCGATGGGCGAGTTCATGAACTACTACATAATCCAGCACCTGTTCCGGAGCCATCACCAGACGCCAGTTAAAATTGAGATTTCCTTTGCTGCTGCAGCTGCCCCACCTGGTCTTTTGATCCCGAATAGTAATCTGGTGATAGCTCACCTGCATCAGCCTGGCATAATGCTCTGTTCGCCCGGCGAAAACTGTTCTGGCCTGCCTGAGATATTCCTGTAATTCTCCATCATTCTGCGGCAGCGGGCGTATCCTCCCCCGGCTGACTGCTTCTGCCTGCATCGTCTTGCGCATCTTTAATTGATCCAGATGCTTTAAAATCCAGGTCTGCTTTTCCCTGATTAGTTGTTCCACGGCCGATTGGCTGCAGCGCAGCGGTGCCCGGACAACAACTTCACCGTCCGGCTTAATATGAATAGCAATCGTTTTTCTGGCGCTTCTGACCAGCCGGTATGATATTTTATTGTTTTCTGCTTCCATAATCTTCATATCCTTAATCAAACAGTGTTTCCCAATGCTCTGCCCGTAAGGCATCAAAGCACATCCTAATTTGTTCTTCATTATTTTTTTCTGTTGCCAGAAGCGGCAGCTGATCGATGGCAAAATAATCACTTTCTGTCGTTTCGATATTAGCCTCAAACTTGCCTCCAGTTACCATACACAGAATAAATATTTTGCAGATACGGTATGCATAGATCGGTTTATTATGCTTATCTCTGTCCTGAACTGCAATCACCCGTTCTGTTGTCACATCCAGCCCGGCTTCTTCTTTTACTTCCTTGATGGTATTTTCCCTGACCGACTGGTTTACATCCACCCAGCCGCCCGGCAGCGACCATCTCCCGTCCCGTTCCTTCACCAGCAGGATCTTCCCGTCTTTAAATATGGCTGCCCGGGTGTCCAGCTTGGGCGTCTGGTACCCGATTTCGCTGCAGAATAATTCTTTCACTTTCTCTGCCGATATATCTGATTTATGGCAGATCATATCCGCCGATATTTCCCGAACCTGTTCAAAACGTTCCCGGTCAAACGGATTCTCACAATATGTCAATGCATTCTGTGCAATTGCCTGCAATTCGATTGCCCACTGCAGCCACTTTTCGCTCTGATCCATGGATGATTCCTCCTCTTCTTGCTTTATTTTCAAATTTTAACACAGATACTTCATTCTTTTCAAGACAGAGCTGGGAAAGCTTTCCGATTTTGTCGTTTTATGGTATGCTAAGTTTATCAATGTCGGTATCGCAGAAAGGATGATTCTATGTCATTAAACCGGTTTATAACATATATTTTTCCGCTGACATTGGCGATCTTTCTGACTGCCGGCTGCCAGCATCAGACAGAACCTGCCATAACACCCGCTCAGCCTGATCTGGTCGTCTTCACCAGCCAGGAAGAAACGGTCTATAAACCTGTCCTGAAAGAATACCAGGAACGTTCTGGTCTGAATATCCGGATTATCAGCGGTACCTTTCAGGATTTGCAGCTGATGCTCGAGGAAGGCACCCTCGCCCAAACCTGTGATGTCGTATTCGGTATAAATGCTGCTACTCTTGAAAGCAATCGTGAACACTGGGAAGCTTATTCCAGTTCATCTGCGGCTGCCCTTGATTCTGAACTGGTTCCCAAATACAACACCTGGACCCCCTTCTCGACCGTTCCCCTTGTTATTATGTATAATACAAAAGTAGTTACCTACCGGGAACTTCCGGAGGACTGGAGCAGCCTTCTGGAACCACGCTGGCGGGGCCGCATTGCCTTTATGGATCCTGAAGTATCCGATATCTATGCCACTTCCCTGGTTGTCGCCATGTATGCCTCCGGTGAACCGGACAGCTATCTCGAGAACCTGGCTGCTAATCTGGAATACCAGACCTATGGTACTCTTCCTGAAGTCAACCATGCCGTATCCGACGGCCGCTGCTCTATTGGTGTTACCCTGGAGAAAACAGCAGAATCACTGCGCCGGGAAGACAATGACATTGACTATATCTATCCGGAAAGCGGGACATGTGTGTTTCTTGACGGCTCGGCTGTGATATCAGGATGTAATAATCCGGCTGCCGCCCGGTCCTTTCTGGATTTTACGGTTAACACCGATACGCAGAACATCCTGGTGACTGATCTGGGCCGCCGTTCTGTCAGAAGCGATATCGCCCCGCCGTCCGGATTAAAACCCATCAGCCAGCTCAATGTGTATTCCATTCAGCCCGGGCAGTTGTCCGATGCACTGACACCGACACTGAAAAAATGGCATGCCTTAATCGATCGCTATTCGCAGGAAGGACGGTGAGCCAATGAGGGATCTGATCCGTAACCTGCCATTTAAGTTCCGCATTTTCTTTGGGTGCCTGCTGGTAGCACTGATCCCGATTCTCTTTTCAGGCGTTTTTATGGTACGGATATTTGATGCTTCGCTGCAGCGCCAGTCAGAACTGGAACTGAACAGTCAGCTTGATGATCTGCACGAACGCCTGAACCAGTTATTTTTATCTTGTGAGTCTGCCAGCGAAAAGCTCACTTCCGGCAACAATGCTTACCACGTATTAATCGATCATTCCGCCGTAGACGAGCAGAAAGACCTGTATCTGTTACTCTACCAGGCGGTTCAGGAAACATATAGTTATGCCCAGTTCAGTGTTTACGATGTTGGCGGCATGCTGCGTTTTACCACTGACAGCGGTGTTTCCGTCAGCGATTCGCTGCCTACCCACTGGGGTGTTTTGCGTAAAGCTTCTCAGAATCAGGGGCTGGCTTATTACCGTACAGATCCCTATATCGAACCGGATTCAGACACCCTGTTAAGAGCAGCATGGCCGGTTGAGAATACCAGGGGCGCACGGAGCGGATATATTGTAATGAATTTTACCAGCGACAGTTTCAACCGGCTGTTCAGCAGCCACTATACTGATCAGGATGTAATGGTACTCCTGGATGAATATAGCGAAGTGGTTTACTGCTCGCGCCCCGAATACAGCGAAACAGAGGTGTCCCAGATCATGGATCAAGCCCTCTCAGATCATGAAAACGGCCGTTTTTTATACCATGCTTCCCAGAATCCGGATTATGGATATACCATCCTGCTTCAGAAAAATGCTCAGATCAGCGATCCTGCCATTCGTACCATGAACACCACCAGCCTGATGATCACGGTACTTGTATTATGGCTGTGCCTGATGATCTCGCTGGCATTAAGCCGCAGTATTTCGCAACCAATCAGCCAGCTGGATCAGGCCATGAAAAAAATCCAGCAGGGAGACTTATCCATTCGTATCTACACCAACCGCAAGGATGAACTTGGACGCCTGAGCGAAAGCTTCAACCGCATGACCGGAGAATTAAGTGAATATCTGGAAACCACCGTCCAGAAGCAAAAGGATCTCAATGAGACCAACCTGAAACTCTATCAGACTCAATTGAATCCCCATTTTCTCTACAATACACTGGATACAATCAAATGGAGTGCAAAAATAAATCAAAACCCGGAGATTCCGATTTTAGCCGAAAATCTCGCTCAAATCCTTCGTTACAGCATATCCTCCTCCCCATTTATCCAGCTGTATGAAGAACTGAAAAATATTTTCAGCTATATCGAAATTCAGAAAATACGTTTTACCGGACGGTTCCTGTATGAGGTGGAAATTCCTTATCAGCTCGAAGACTGTCTTGTTCCGAAGATGATTCTGCAGCCACTGGTAGAAAATGCTATTCTTCATGGTCTGGATGGCTGTGAACATGGATATATCTGCATTTACGCGCTTCAGAAAGACGGCTTCGAAATGGCAGAAAAAGAAATCCTGCAAATCTCGGTGACCGACAATGGCTGTGGCATGAATCAGGAAATGCTCGAATGGGTCAATCGTGCCGATGCGCAAAAACACGATGGCCATCTGGGACTGTACAATATCATTCAGATACTGAAATTACGCTATGGACAGGAATATGGACTGCATGCCGTACTGAATCCTGAAGGCGGCACTACCGTTACCATTTCCCTTCCGATCGAAAGGAGGTAAGCGATGTACCGTGTTATTATTGTAGAAGATGAGACAACCGTCCGCCGCGGTATTGTTCTGACACTTGACTGGAACGCACTTGGATGTGCGGTATTAGGCGAAGCAGCGAACGGCGAAGAGGGTCTCAGTCTCGCCCTCCGTCTGAATCCTGACATTATTGTTACGGATGTAAAGATGCCTCGTATGGATGGCGTTGAAATGATCCAGAAACTCCGGACATCCGGATGCAAATCCAGATTTATTATCCTGACCGCCTACGGTGATTTCAGATACGCTCAGAGTGCATTACGTCTCGGGGTCAGTGATTACCTCCTGAAACCACTAAAAGACGGTGATCTGGAGACAGCCGTGCAAAATATTATTGGACACCTGGCCGATACGGCCAAAGCTGCTTCTGTCCCGCCTGAACTGTCGCAGCTGCTTAACGCTGAGCCGCATGCATTGAGTAAATATGTTCAGGACGCTCTTGATTATATTCACAATCATTATAGCGATGATATCAATATCAGTACGGTTGCAGGGAATCTGGGCATCAGCGAAGGATATCTGAGCCGGATGTTTAAAAAAGAGACGGATTATACCTTTACAAATTATTTGATTTATTACCGGATTAAACTGGCGATGAATTTGCTGAAGGATTACCGGTTGAAGGTTTATGAGGTTGCGTATGAGGTTGGGTATTCCGATACTACTTATTTCAGTGCTCAGTTTAAAAAGATTGTGGGGATATCACCGTCTGAGTATCAGGATAAGAGTCGGTGATAGGAGTCGCGAGGGAAAGTGGGATGGTTGGGCCGGAAGCGGCTCCGTTCTCTCGGTGTGACATTCCTAAGAGCATAACAAGGGATTTGCAGCGGCACCGGCGACAGGCGCTGGGAAACTCTTCATGACTTTCCCGCTTCGTCGCCTGGATTTCTGATCGGAATTCAGAAATCCTCCGCTGCAAATCCCTTGTTATGCTCTAAGGACTGTCAACTCCTCGTTCAAAGTCGCCGCTTCCGGCCCAACCATCCCACTTTCCCCAGCCACCGTATAACCTCCTCTAGCAAAAAAAGAAAAGAGCAAGAGCAAACCTTCGTTTTAACAAATTTCCATTTTTATATTAGCTTGTTGATTCCGGCTATTGTTTTTTGGTAGCGAGCTTGGTTGTCTTGTTTGGTGTTTTGGGTCCATACCTGGTTGATGAAGGGTTCGGTTAGGTGGGTGGACAGGAGGGGGAGGAGGTGTTGATAGTTGTATGTTGTGCTTTCTTTTAGATTTAATAGTTTTATTATTTTTTGATCGAGCTGACGGTTGTATCCGTCTTTAATGGTTTCTGTGCCGTAATGGAGGAAAGTGTCTGTGCAGATACCTTCCTGGCAGAATCGGCATGGGATGCAGATGATGTCGGCATCGGCGGTGAATTGAATATACTTTACCTGATGATTCAGGATTTGGTTTCCGATCCGGTAGAAATCGTGGCGGTATTTTTTATTTGGGGCGAAATGTTGGATTCCGGCTCCGTGTAGTTTGTATATGTCGAGCAGGTGATGTGGTTTGATTGTTATTGTTTCCAAATCGGTGTTTCCTTTCTTATAGTTTCAGAAATGTTTCCATCGCCTGACACATCTGTACTGTGGCTTCTCTTTTTTTCATTTCACAGAAAATGCGTAGCAGTGGTTCGGTGCCGGAAAATCTGGCGCTGATCCATCCGCCGTTTCCCAGATATACTTTGCAGCCGTCGAGGTAGCTGACATGGCTGACGGGGTATGGGAATTCTGGTAATGATCTGGCTTCCAACAGTTGATGGTGGATCTGATCGCGCTTTTCGTTGGTGAAACGGTATGCGCGTTCTTCCATGTAGATGGCGCCATATTCCCGGGTGATATCTGCGGAAATCTCTGATAGCTGTTTGCCGGAAATGGCAATCATTTCGACTAGAAGTGCTGCCGCATAAATGCCGTCTTTGCCATGAATATGGCCTTCTACTGTCAGACCGCCGGATGATTCTCCGCCGATAATCGCTCCGGTTTCCTGCATCTTGGCGGAGATATGCTTGAATCCTACCGGGACTTCATAGCATTCCTGACCGAAGCTTTCTGCCACTTTATCCAGCATGTGGGTGGTGGAAATATTTCGTACTACCGGCCCTCTCATGCCTTTATATTTCAGCAGGTAATAGTAGAGCATTACAAGAATTTCATTGGGATGCAGGAAATGGCCTTTATCGTCAATTACTCCCAGCCGGTCGGCATCTCCGTCTGTGGCTATTCCGATATCACAAAAGCGGTCGAGCACATAATTCTGCAGATTTCTTAATGTATCTTCTGTTGGGGCAGGCATTTTCCCGCCAAACAGGGTGTCATGCTGAGCATTGATGGTTTCGATTGTGCATCTGGCTTCTGACAGAATTGTATTCAGGGCAATCAGACTTACACCATACATTGGATCTATGGCTACTCTCATATCGCAGTTGCGGATCGCCTCGGTATTAATTTTGGAAAGGATATTGTCCAGATATTCATTCAGCGGATGAATCTCCTCTACCATCCCACAAGTCACAGACTCTTGATAGAATGAGGTCGGCATCTTGCCTCTCTCACTGTCATCACAGATGTATTCCTGTTCTGCCCGCTCCAGATACCGCTCAATATCGCGGGTCTGCTCTTCGTCTGCATCGCGTCCACCGTAAGTAAATACCTTTACGCCATTATATATCGCCGGATTATGACTGGCCGTAATCATGAATCCGTAATGCAGTTTATGCTTCATTGCATAAAACATAATTAGGGGCGTCGGTGAACTCCGGTCGATAAATTGCACCTTGATTCGCTGCTTTGTAAATATTTCGCATGCCCAGATCACGGCCTCTTTGGAAAGGAAGCGCCGGTCGTAACCGGCGGCAATCCCTTCTTCAGCTACACCTTCTGCTTTCATTTTCATACAGAGTGCCAGTGCCAGCTTCTGGATATTTTCTTTCGTAAACTCTTCTCCAATAATGGCTCTCCAGCCACCTGTACCGAACTGTATCATGTGTATCCCCCTTATCCTATATAATCAAGCTGATATCCGCAATCCGGTTAAACAATTGATACCTTGCCTTTGCTGACCTTCAAAAAGATCAGCAGCGAAACTACCGTACTGACTGTCAGAATGGATGCAAGGGCTGCTGCTGTTCCATAGCTGTTGCGCACTACCTCCGTATAGATTGCGACTGAGATGGTACTGGTCTTTCCACTATATAACATTACACTGGATGACAGCTCATTGATACAGGTAATCCAGCTTAAGATTGCACCGGACAATACCCCTGGTGCCATCAGACGGGCCGTCACTTTAAAGAATGTTTTCATTGGTGAGACACCGAGATTGATGGATGCCTCTTCAACACTCGGATCCATCTGGTGCAGGAAGGCACTGCCTGACCGCACGGTATAGGGCAGCTTCCTGACAATAAATGCAATTACCATGATAAACGCAGTTCCGGTCAGGATAACCGGTTTCTTGTTAAATGCCACAATCAGGCTGATACCAAGTACGGCACCCGGAATAACAAACGGGAACATAATCAGCAAGTCCATAACCTGTGCAAACCAGCCTTTTTGCCGTACAACGATGTAAGAAATCAGCATCCCGATAATGACAATAAAGACAATCGCAATGGTCGAGAAAGTAAAGGTATTGCGGATATTGGTTCCCAGACGGTTGAAAATGGTCTGGTAGCTTTCCAGGCTGAACCCTTTCTGAAATCCAGTAAAATCACTCTTAACAAAACTGCTGACAACAACCACGATCTGCGGCAGGATACCGATAAAGGTTACCAGGCATACCGGCAGTGTAGCCAGAAAACGCTTCCCGCCTTTTAACTGAACTTCCTGTGGCGGGCGCATCGCTGTCATTACATAATTCTTTCTGGAAACATAATATTTCTGCACCAGTAAAACGGTGGTGGAACAAAGTACCACGATTACCGATAACGCACTGGCCAGATGGGCATTACCACCCATTTCACTCATATATTCGTTATAAACAAGTACTGGCAGTACCATAAACCCTTCACCGATCAGCATCGGCGTACCAAAATCCGCCAGACTGGTCATAAATACCATGATTGCCCCTGCCATGATCGACGGGATAATAACCGGAATGGTTACTGTAAATAACCGGCGCAGTTTATTACTGCCCAGATTCTCGGCTGCTTCCTCCAGACTGGCATCGATACTTCCCATCGCACCGGAAGTGTACAGATAGACATAGGGAAACAGCTTAAAGGTAAATACCAATATAATTCCGAGCTTACCGTAAATACTCGGCAGCACAATTCCCAGACTTGATTCAAAAAAGCGTGTTACCAGACCGGCCCGGCCGAACAAGGTAATCCAGCTGTATGCACCGATAAATGGCGGACTCATCAGGCTCATAATAATAAATATATGAACCAGCTTTTTCCCCCAGATATTATAACGTGTCATTAAATAGGCCATCGGTACACCTACTATCATCGTCGTACATGTCGTTATAATAGAAACCTGCAGGCTTCGCCCCAACGCCGCATAGTAATATTTCTTAGTAAAAAAACGAACATAGTTAGCAAGCGTAAATCCCGGTTCTTTGGATGAAAAGAAGCTCCTTGTAATCAAGGTACAAAACGGATAGATCAGGAACACCAGCATAAACAGCAATACGAGTGCCTTAATCCAGAACCAGAAATCAAGCTTCTTTTGTTTTAACATGAAATCACCTCCAGAGTATCGGCATTATATACACTGACCGCTTCAATATCAAAATTAACATGAACTCTGGATCCGTCCAGATGGACCTGATTGGCATCCTTGGTATATTCATTGAGCTGCAATGTCTGGCCGTTATCCAGTTCGATTTCATACTCAATGAAATCTCCCAGGAATGTGGAAATTGTGATAGTGCCTGCCAGACCTGCCTGTTCATCAAAGAACAACTGCTCCGGTCTTGCCGAAATAATAGCCTTACCGGAGTATGGTTTACGAAGCTTTGTATTCAGGGAATGGCCTCCGACTATCTTCAGTTCAAAGTCACCGCCGCTGCCCCTTACCACATCACAGTCAATAAAATTGGAAACTCCAATAAATCCTGCTACAAATGTATTTTCCGGTTTTTTATAAATCTGTTCCGGACTTCCCACCTGCATAATATTACCGTCCTTCATAACGGCAATCCGGTCTGAGATAGCTAAAGCCTCCTCCTGATCATGGGTAACATAAATGGTCGTGATTCCGAGACGGCGCTGAAGCTTCTTAATTACAGTACGCATCTGAACTCTAAGTTTGGCATCCAGATTCGATAATGGTTCATCCATCAGCAGCACACTTGGTTCTATTACAAACGCTCTGGCAAGAGCCACGCGCTGCTGCTGCCCTCCCGACAGTTCATTCGGTTTTCTGTTTTTCAGCTGCTTGATCTGTACCAGTTCCAGAGCCTCGTCAACCCGCTTGTCGATCTCGTTCTTTGGTACTTTTTTGGCCTTAAGACCATAAGCCACATTCTCTGCTACGGTCAGGTGCGGAAATATTGCATAATTTTGGAATACCATGCCGATATCTCTTTTATGGGCTTCCACATGATTAATTAATGTGTCATCAAAATATATTTCACCGCCATCAACACTGTTGAATCCAGCAATCATACGCAGCAAGGTGGTTTTTCCACAGCCGGAAGGTCCCAGCAGGGTATAGAATTCTCCCGGCTTCATCTCCAGATCCACTCCGTTTAATGCCACAAAATCACCATATTTTTTGACGGCCTCTTTTACTACTACTGCATGGCTCATGCCAATACCCCCTTTGTTTTTAATTAGGGACAGCAACCGTTACCGGTCCCTGTCCCTCAATTCATCGTCTCTTCGTTGCTGCAATGTGTAAATTAGTTTTCTACCATGATATCATTAAACTGCTCAATAACCTCTTCTTTATCGTTTGCTGCCCAGTCAAAATCGTAATCTACCAACACAAGATCACTTAACTTCGCCATTCCTTCACTGACTTCCATATCACTTCTGACCGGACGACGTCCCCAATTTTCACTCTGCTCAGTCTGACACTCTTTAGAGGTGACAAAATCAATAAACAGTTTTGCGTTTTCTTCATTTGGACATCCTTTTACCAGTGCAACTCCATCCGGCACTGCCGATGTACCATCCTTTGGATATACAAATCCTACGGAAGGATCCTCTGCGTATTTTACAGCTGATTTCTCGAGCGTAAGACCAGCGTAAAACTCACCGTCGGCTACCATCTTGTGACATTTGCCTGAGGAATCAACGATTTTTCCATCCAGGTTAATGTACAGGTTCTTGATGAATTCCCAGCCATCTTCCTTGCCGCCATGTCCCAGCAGCATGGTGCACAACTGCGTATAAGACGAACCTGATTTAGAAGGAAGACAATATGCAATCTTTCCTTTCCATTCAGGAGCCAGCAGATCTTCCCATGATTCAGGAATGGTCATTCCATCTTTTTCAATCAGATCTTTATTATAGAATATTACCATTGGCAGAGGGCTCTCACCAATCCAGTATCCGTCCGGATCTTTGTAAGCCTCATCGATCACATCGTCATTTGCACATACATATGGTGCAAAATACTCTTTAAATGCTGCCAGTGAGTCAGCACCGCCGCCCCACAGTACGTCTGCAATTGGATTGGCTGACTCGGCCGCGATACGGTTGCACAATTCTCCGGTACCGGCTGCTACGATCTCCACCTTAACATTCGGATACTTCTCCATAAACAGGTTCACACCGGCATTCAGCGGATCCGCATCATGGGGAGAATATACCACAACCGTGCCAGAATAGTCTTCCGGAGCCTTCTCGCCGGTATCACCGGCTTCTGACTGTTCAGACTCCGGCTGTTCGGCGGGTGCTTCTGTCTTGGCCGGTTCTGCTGCCGGTGCTTCGGTTCCTGCCGATTTACCTCCACACGCTGCCAGACTCAATGCCATCATTGCTGCTAATGATACTCCCAGTACTTTTCTCATAATACACCTCTCCTTTTATGCTTGTTTGTCACGCCTTAGGAATTGCTTGCTTGTTAGTATAATTATAATTTTAAATTATCACAAAATCCATGCATTATTCTAACTTTTCTTTGAATATTCTGAACTTGTTTATTATTTTTTCTAAAATCTATTTGTGCATTATTCATATTATTCAAAGTTTTCCCTTTTCTTTATTTGCTTTTTGCATAAAAAAATGATGGTCAGCTAACGACCACCATTTAACAGTTCCCAAATCCAGGGAGTACGACGACGCAGGAATCCTCCTGCCAGACAACTGAACACCAATGTAACTATCGGCATCAGCAAAAATAATATCATCGGAACCGGCAGCACGGCTGGGAAAACTCTGGCTCCGGCCTTATTAATGAACCGTACCACCGCAAAATGCGTTGCATAAAGAAAAAAGTTATATTTGATCCATTGTCTGGGTTCCGGCAGATACCTTCCTGGAATGGATATCCACAAGCCTGTTACTACAAAAAGCCTGCATATCACAAACAGCGGCGGGTATGCCAGCCGCAGACCAGCATAATAAGCAAAACCTCCCAGTAACATGATTACAGCCCCGTTAGCCGTAAGTAAGACGCTCCCCGGATGTTCTGCCAATCGTCTGCCGTGCTGCGCAGCATACGCAGCAAAACAATAGTAAATAAGCGCATCCAGATTCAATTGCGGCAGCTGGAAACCACCCAGGAGCAGCCCCCACAAAAATAATTGAAAACAGATTCCCTGATACTTCTGCTTCAGAAGCAGATAGATTGCCGGGGTTAATAGGATCAGTAAAATCAGCTGATACAAATACCAGAATACATAATTATAAGTATAATGCAGAACCGCATCTACTGCCGCCGTCAAAGAAAAGGGGATGATTCCCTTCCCCACTACATCAGTCATCCATGGCAGCCTGCTCCCGATTACATAGCAAATATAATAGATAAAATTCCACACAATAAACGGTACCAGAATACTACGGATTCTTGAATTCCATTTATTGCCCAGTTTATCCCAGGTAAAATTACGGTAAAACAGATAGGCTGAAATCACAAAGAAGCCCGGTACCGCAAACTGGCTGATTGTCTCACCAATCCAATGCTCTATCTGATAAAGGAGTTCACCCTCAGGTGTCCGTCCCAAATACAATTCCGCATTATAAGAATGCACCCAGACTACCAGAAGGCTGAATACAAATGTAAACCACGTTGTCTTATTACGAAATTGCTGCTCTTTCACATCAGTTTTCCCTCCGTCTATCTGCCATAGGTCATTGCTGCATAAGCGTTCAGCATCCCGCCGCTGGCCACTTTCCCGTTCAGACCTGCCATTCTGCGGGCAGAGTTAACAATCACTGTCTTTATATCCTGCAGGCTGAGATCCGTCCGATAAGAATAAACCATTGCCGCCACCCCTGTTACCATGGGAGCCGACATCGACGTTCCGCTCATAAAGCCATAACCGTTATTGGTTACGGTACTGACAATATAGGTTCCCGGAGCGGCAATATCCACAGTATTAACTCCATAATTGGAGCTCTCTGCCAGATTTCCATCAAACATAAGGTTTGCTACCGATATCGCATTTGGCAGACGGTAGGAAGATGGATAATCAGGAATGTTATCAATATTCATCCCAACTGCCTTCGAATCACCATTACCGGCAGCTATAATAAAGAGCATATTAGATTCTCTCATCGCCTGCTCAAGACCAGGATAGTACTGGGTGGTTCCAAAACTCAGGTTACAGATCGATGCACCTTTGGCTTCTGCATAACGGATTGCTTCAATTACTGCTGCTTCTTCACCTATACCTTCACTGCTTCCAAGTGCCTTCAGCGACATGATTTTAACATAGTTATTGTCGGTAATTCCGGCAATTCCCCATTTCCCCCGTACCGCTCCGATTGTTCCGGCAGCGTGGGTTCCATGATCATCTTCTTCGCCTACATAGATTTGATTCGTATTATTAAAGAAATTCCATCCATAGACGTCATCAATATAGCCATTCCCATCATTATCAATCCCATCTCCGGGAATTTCTTCCTCATTAACCCACATAGCATTCTGCAGCTCCGGATGACTAACATCGATCCCGGTATCAATAACCGCTACAATTACCTGACGATGAGTCTCCTCGCTGCTGTCATATAGCTCCCAAGCCGGCAGAATATTAATATCGACACCTTCTACCGCATTCGTAGTCTCAAGTTCATAAGCCCCCGGTCCCGGCACCGGCGCTGGTACACCAAGCCAGTTAGACATGTCTATATTCTCTGCCAGAGACGGGTTGCTGTCACGAAAACGATTCTTCAGCTCCTGATATTGTAATTCAGCATCATTCTTAAGCCCCCATTGATATTGGGAATAGCGATCTCCCGATGAAAGATTCTTCTCGCCAGGCCCGTATACGTACAGTTTAAAGGGCTGGCTGACCGTAGTTTCGGCAAATGAGGCAGCAGGCATGGATATCGCACATAACCCGGACAGCAGAACAGTAAATACTTTGTTATATAATTTCATATGATATGGATACTCCTTATTCTAATATTTGAGCGTGACTACTATAGTATACCACAGATTATAACAAAGGAGTTTGAACAATACATGAATTTTAACTTACTTTTTTATATTGATTCCTAATAGCAGAGGGCGTGGTGCTGCCGCCTGGTTTGATACTCCTATCATTTTAGCCCTGCGGCTTCCCACTTCCATAACAATCAATTCTTCGAAAAAAGAACGCCCCGAAGGACGTTCTCTAATATTATCAATTTGTTATAGATTTATAGTTACCATATAGCGATCTATAGTTCCATCATCGGTCAGCACTATGCTGCTAATGATAGCCCTCGTTAATCCCGCTTACAGCTACATTCCTTTTCAGATTTCTCACAGCCTAAATCCTTAAGACCCTCTTCGATGTCTTTCAACCCCTCTTCGATGCCTTCGATGCCTTCTTTAATGCATTTCAAGCTTTCTTTGATATCTTTGACGCCTTCTTTGATATCGCGGCAGCCCTCTCTGTTTTCATCGTGTTCTCTGCTCATATTATCACCTCCTCTTTATAGTGTTAATGTATAGTATGCAAAATTGGGGAGAGTGTGAAAGCATGACCGTTTTCATTGAGCGTACATTCCCGCAGATGTACAAAATCTGCCCGGTGATAGGGCTCCAGGGAATCTGATGCAGTGTGTCCAAGCGTCTGGATGATTACAGGTTGGGGTTGTTAGTATCAAAATAATAATCGGGTAGGAGGCTAACCATTAGTTGATTAGCCGACCTCCCACACCACCTGGCATACCGTCCGGTACCAAGGCGGTTCCTTAGTTTTCACAGATTTTCAGATAATAGTCCAACATGGATATGTATCCTAGCTGG
>JBOFYZ010000065.1:0-1027 GCA_051654925.1 Lachnospiraceae bacterium
AGACGATAAATATATTCGCCTTCCCGCCCCGAGTCGGTACATACATAGATGGTATCCACATCTTCCCGGGTCAGCAGGCCGCTGACAATCTTAAACTGCTTTCCCACCGCCGGAATTATCTCATACTTAAACTCCAGCGGAATAAAGGGCAGGGTCTCAAGACTCCACCGCTTAAACTTTTCATCATACACTTCCGGATAACTCATGGTCACCAGATGTCCCACACACCATGTCACAATTGCTCCATCTGATTCCAGATACCCGTCCCGGCGGCTGGTCCTTAAACTCAGCGCCTTGGCAAACTCCTGTGCTACACTGGGTTTTTCTGCTATATACAAAGATTTCCCCATATATTCTTATAGTACTCCTTATCTATGAAATATACTTTTAATTCGGTCTGTAAAAGTTGTCTTGCCCTGACTCCCTTTTGGTCGTTCTGCCTGCATCGCCTGGGTCATAAATATCTGCTGACAGTCAATCGCCTCATCGAGATCGCCTTTTGCTATTTTCTCATAAGTACCATCCGATGTCAAACGACGCGCTTTCACATTATCTGAAAGCATGGTTTCAAGTATATCATTTAATCGTTTCTTTAAACTGCTGTCATAGACCGGACACGCAACTTCGACTCTTTTCTCGGTATTTCTCGTCATCATATCCGCCGAACCGATGTAGACGCGCTGATCAGTTCCGGTTCCAAAACAGAAAACCCGAGCATGTTCTAAATACCGCCCCACAAGACTGGCAACTCGAAGATTATCGGTCTCCCCCGGTATCCCCGGGAGAATACAGCAGATTCCCCGCACGATTAGATCAATTCTGACCCCGGCCCGTGATCCTTCAGCGATAGCGCTGATAAAATCAATGTCGGTCAACGAATTCATCTTCATTACGATCCGACCTTCGTTGCCTTTTCCGATCTCACTCTGAATTTCCCGGAGCACACTCTGTTTTAAATCAATTGGCGCAACTAGTAAATGGTGATATTGACCGGCCACATTGCCGATCAATATCACCATTTACTAGT
>JBOFYZ010000066.1:0-1027 GCA_051654925.1 Lachnospiraceae bacterium
TAAAATTGAGAGATTCCTCGAATTCGGTCATCTGGACCCTTTTGGATGTTCATGGCTTCGTATTTCTTTACCGATGTTTTACTGAGCTGCTGACGGATTTTTAGCACACGTTTCACATCTGCCGGCAGATCCTGTTTAAGAACCTCCTCTACGGTTGCTTTCTGCAAATTATCTAGGGTGATTCCCTTTTCAAGCAGCCATTCCGCTAATTGTTGGTTACTGTTAGGGTTATTAAGCCTCGTCAGAGCAACTGCTTCTTGAGTCAGCCGATCGGTACTCACCACATCAATACTCAACGCACCATCAATCACACGGCGGTCAACTTTTACCCCATAAGCATTCATCCGTACATCCATTTGCCACTGATATTCTTCTGCTTCCGGAACCGGGAACAACATCAGCCGTTTTAATATCTCCGCCTCTGTAACAACGTCCTGGACACAGTAGTCTTTAAACAGATTCCACCGATCCATATCGTGATGCGGTAGATTCCAAGTCCGACCGCCATTGGTCTTTGTGGGCTTACACGGAATACAAAAGTACCGGATCAGGGCTTTACCAACCGTCAGCTTTTGCTTATCCTGCGGCAAGCCTATTGCTTTACCCGTGGCATCCAAACCGGCGGTATAGCCGCAGTACAGGCCGTGAAACATCGTACAACGCCACTGCTCAATCGGAGTTGATAACCCAGCTTGATTCAGACACCACCACTCAAATGCAGCATTGTAAGCATGTTTGATTACATCCGGATCTGACAGGGCTGCAATGACATCCTCCGGAATTGCTTCACCGCGAGCCAGATCAACCACCTGCACATTCTCACCGTCCCAGCCATAGGCAAACAGGATGATCTCAAAATCTTCGGACTGTGCGTACCGGTAAGCCCCGGCCTTCCCGATGTCGATACTACTTTTTGTCTCTATGTCAATATTGAGATGTCTCATTTACTACCATCCTTTACGGGAAAAGGGGCCAAAGCCCCTTTGTGATTTAATAAGGCAAACCAGTGATCGGGTTGATCTGCTGT
>JBOFYZ010000067.1:0-36359 GCA_051654925.1 Lachnospiraceae bacterium
CCAGAAACGCCATAACTCGCTACGCTCAAACAATGGCCGTTTCTGGCATTAACGCGTCATTGCTCTGTTCTAAGATACTCTATCGACCCTGCAAAGGCAGAAAATACGGACCGGAACCACCGCCGCCCAGGCCCGCAGACTTATTTTGCGCCACATCCCCCAGCTACATATTATCTCCCATCAGATAAAAAAACAAAAGCAGACCATAACACTGTACTAGTTTGCGTTGCAACATCTTCCACTATATATACTAAAGAAAATATGATAGTTACAATAGAGATATTATACTGCACCAACATTAATGGGCGCGAATATGTCGCTGGGGGCTGTCGTACTAAAAAAGCCTGTGGCTGGCGGCGGCTGTGCTGCCTGTCCGTATTTTCTGCATTTGCAGGGTCGCTAGAGTCTCTTAAAGCAGAGAAATGACACGTTAATGCCAGAAACGGCCATTGTTTGAGCGTAGCGAGTTATGGCGTTTCTGGCATTGTATTTAGTGTCAGTTCTCTGCTTTTAGAGCCTCTTGCGGCCCGAAACCGCAGAAAATACGGACAGGCAGCACAGCCGCCGCCAGCGTCCACAGGCTTTTTTAGTACGACAGCCCCTTGCCACAGTCTTAAGAATACTATTCTAAACGCTCACTATACATATCCTTAAAGTAATTCTGATACTCCCCACTGATAATATGCTTCCACCAGTCCTCATGATCCAGATACCACTGAATCGTCTGCTGAATCCCCGTGTCAAAATTATACTGCGGTTTCCATCCCAGTTCTGTCTCCAGCTTTTTCGGATCAATGGCATATCGCCGGTCATGGCCCGGGCGGTCAGTCACGAATTTGATCAGGCTTTCTGGTTTGTTGAGTGCTTTCAAGATTGTCTCTACCACTTCCAGGTTGGTTCGTTCGTTATGTCCGCCGACATTATATACCTCTCCTGTCACGCCATTATGAATAATCAGATCAATTGCTTCACAGTGGTCTGCCACGTGCAGCCAATCTCTGACATTGTCGCCTTTGCCATATACCGGCAGCTCTTCATCAGCCAGCGCCCGGCTGATCATCAGCGGAATCAGCTTCTCCGGGAAGTGATATGGGCCATAGTTGTTGGAACAACGGGAAATGGTTACCGGCAGACCGTAAGTACGGTGATAGGCCTGCACAAACAGATCGGCACTGGCCTTTGAGGATGAATACGGGCTGGATGTATGCAGCGGCGTTTCTTCGGTAAAGAACAGATCCGGGCGGTCTAACGGAAGGTCGCCATATACCTCATCGGTAGATACCTGATGATATCTGGTAATCCCATAAGTACGGCAGGCATCAAGCAGCGTAGTCGTTCCCATCACGTTGGTTCTGACAAAGCTCTCCGGATCGGTAATCGAACGGTCAACATGACTTTCGGCTGCAAAATTCACAACCATATCCGGCTTTTCTTTCTCAAACAAATCAAAAATAAATGCACGGTCAGCAATATCACCTTTCACAAAACGGTAGTTCGGCTTGTCCTCTACCGGTTTTAAGGTCTCCAGATTGCCGGCATAAGTCAGCAGATCAAGATTGATAATCTGATACTCCGGATATTTATGAACCATATGATGGACAAAGTTTCCTCCAATAAAACCTGCGCCTCCAGTTACAATCACTTTCATGACAGTTCCTCCTTTTTTCACTTCCGGCAGATAAACAGGCCGGCTTGCTTGGTAATGGTAATATACCCTTTTTTCTGTATTTTCTTTTCTAAAAATGTTTTAAATTCTGGATAGTGGTCGCTCAGATACTCCTGCTGGTTCCCATGACAGGACAAAATGTATTCCATCAGCGGTCCGGCATCGTTCACCTTCAGTTCATCTTCAAAAGGGATCAGCTCCACCTGAGTAAAATATCGGTTGAGGATCTGATCGCCATCTTCCAGGCCGAAAATCTCATATAAGTTAATATCTGACAGGGCAATCCGGGAATCAAATTCTTTGACCAGCTGACTGATTTCTTTCATATGGCTGCGGCCATATGTAGTACAGAAAAAAGTACCGCCAGATTTTAATACCCGGGTGATTTCCTGCAGGCCTTCGTCAAGGCTCTTGAGATAAAACAGCACATGATTGGCAATCACCTGATCAAAACACTCCGCATCTTTTGCAATATCTTGTCCATCCATCACCTCAAAAGAAAATACCGGCACTTCCTGCAGCAGATTTCTGACGTCCTGTACCATTCCTTCTGAGATATCCGTAAGGCAGATATGCAAATCTTCAGGCAGACGTTTAAGACTGCCCCGCCATAATTCCCCGTTCCCACAGCCGATTTCCAGAATCTCTGTTCCTGACTGCGGACTGATCATCTGATACAGCCATGGAAACCATCCAACGGGATTGGTTGCATACTTTTGATGAAGATCGATCCGGATGTTGATGTTGGCAGTATTTTTATACTGCTCGACCAGACTTTTCTCCATATTGGTTATATGGATCAGATGCAGGATCCGGTTCCAGTCAATTGCCGGATCCTCCCGGATCATATTCCGGGTTTCTTCCAGCGCTTTTTCAACCAGCTGCAGCTGTTCGATACGGCGCCTGATCAAACGCTGCTGCATGGCTATGGATTCGTTAAGATAATCCTGGTCTTCATCATTGACCGTAATGGAACGGATCTCATCAAGCGAAAATCCCAGATACTTTAAAGACAGAATTTTCTGTAGTTTGGCAAAATCAGAATCGGTATATAACCGGTACCCTGCTTCGCTTGTCTGAGCCGGCTTCAGGACATTCTGCTTATCATAATATTGTATGGTGCGAATGGAAACATTCGCTTTTTTTGCAAATTCTCCTGTAGTATAATACCCGTTCATCCAATCCACTCCTTATTCATGTACCTGTCTGGTTCTATCCATATTAGCATTATATAGTACGACGTAACGTAAGGGTCAAGTGTTTTTATGAAATATCTGCATGTTTCTGTAATAACCACTCCACAATACTTCGCTGAGCCTTCTCATTATAATAGAACACGTCGTATTCGTTCCCTTTTTCGCTCATCCGCTTCTCCACCTTAATGCCAAACGCATCACCCGCTTCAGAACACCGCCTCCGCGTCATCCCATTCAGCAAATAGGTCTCAAAATAACCGGCATCGATCAGCCATTGCTCAATCGATTTTATTGTCAGACGCTTCATTGTCTCCTCATCCCGCAGATCATTGATCTGACCCACAAAATCATTGAGGAATGTGCGCGCGGAATAATAAATCTGTTCAGCCAGTTCATCGGTCATAGCAAATTCCGTTTTTGCTTTTTTACTTTTTCCCGTTTTGACCTTGCTGACCTCAACGGTTACATCCGCAGTTCTATCCTCTGTTTCATCAGGCAGCTGTTCTCCGGCCTCTGTCTGGCCTGTTTGGGTCCTTACACAGGCAAGGAAACGCTCTCCATATTTTTCAAACTTAAACTCACCCACCCCGGTTACGGTCAGCATTTCGGTTCTTGTGTTCGGTTTCACAAGACACATCGAAACAAGACTTTTATCTGAAAATACAATATATGGCGGTACCCCTTCTTCTCTGGCTATCTCTGTCCGCAGCAGCCGGAGCTTTTCGAACAATGCCTCATCGGCCTCGGAAAGCTCCGCGCCGGATACCTTGCCTTTTTTCGTTTTCTTATCACTTTTTGTCTTAGCCTGATGCTCCTGTTCCTTCGCCATCTTCATCAGAACCGTCTCGCCGTCATCCAGAACCTGGCTGGAACTTCTGGTAAGCCTGACGATCGAATATTCATCATTTGTGACTGCCAGATACTCCTTAAGCATCAGGTAATTCATCACCTGGCGCAGCCGGTGTACCGATACCTTCGCCATAGTACCATAATGGGGATCTTCATTCATGCGATACTGCCGTATTTTGACAGTATTGGCACCATGAACCGTATCAATAATCACATTGACCCCATAGCGCTGCCGGCAGGATGATACACAGCCAATTAATGCCGCGGCAATCTCCGTCACATCCACATCCTCATACTGGGTAATGCAGCTCTGGCAATTGCCGCAGTAATTAGAACCATACTCGCCGAAATACCGCAGTATATAATCCCGCAGGCACTCATTGGTAAAGCAATAAAATGTCATCTTCCGCAGCCGGTCACGATCCCGCTCCTGGACAATCTGGCGGGTCAGCGGATCCAGCCCCTGGTTGTCCTGGTTATTATCAATAAACAGCTGATTCGTGACTACATCCTGTCCGCTGTAGAACAGGATACACTCTCCCGGTTCCTGATCGCGGGAGCATCGCCCGATCTCCTGATAGAACGCTTCAATGCTCTTAGGCATGTTGTAATGGATGACATATCTTACATTGGATTTGTCAATACCCATTCCAAACGCATTGGTTGCCACCATCACCTGACAGCGGTCATAGATAAAATCATCCTGATTCTCGCGCCGCTCTTTATCACCAAGACCGGCGTGATACCGGGTCACGGAAATACCGTCCGCTCTCAGCCTGTCACTGACATCCTCCACCAGTTTTCTGGTCAGGCAATAGACAATTCCGCACTGGTCGGGATGGGTTTCCACAAAATTCTTTAGTGCCGCATATTTATCTTTGGGCGCCTGAACCCCCAGATAAAGGTTGGGACGGTCATACCCGGTCGTAACGACTGCCGGATCCTGAAGCATCAGAATATCAATGATATCCTCCCGCACCTCCTGTGTTGCTGTCGCTGTAAAAGCGCTGACAACCGGACGCACCGGCAGTTTTTTAATAAACTCTACAATCTTTAAATAACTGGGGCGGAAATCCTGCCCCCACTGGGATACGCAGTGTGCTTCATCTACTGCTACCATCGCAATCTTCGTATTCAGGGCAAAATCTAAAAACCCATCCGTCTCCAGACGCTCAGGCGCCACGTAGATGATCGGGTATCGTCCTTCTTTTGCAAGACTCAGGGCTTTATAATATTGATTTGCTGTCAGGGAACTGTTGAGATATGCAGCATGGATGCCGGCCTGGTTCAAGGTCGTCACCTGATCCTTCATTAAAGAAATTAATGGGGAAATGACCAATGTAATTCCGTTCATCATCAGGGCCGGAATCTGAAAACAGAGAGATTTTCCTGAACCTGTCGGCATGATTCCAAAAACATCCCTCCCGTTTAATATTCCATCAATTAATGCTTCCTGTCCTTCCCGGAATATGTCGTATCCGAAATACTGTTTTAATACCTGATATTTATCCATTCAGTATCTGATTCTCCTTAATCCTGTTCGGGCCAGAATTCCCTCTGCGGAAACTCCAGCCCTATCACTCGTCATTAATATTCGTATGTTATGCCAGAATCTTCTCAACTGCTGCCCTCAGCTGATCGCATTTACAGTCAGCAAAGAAGTATTCGGCAAAGTTGGCACCGCCTAATGCGCCTTTGACCAGATCCTGATCAAGATTCTCCAGAATGGTAGTCAAATCCTGATATGTAACCTTCTTTACATCGTTCAGAATCTCGCGGTTGCGCTTCATAATAGCGGCACGCTCTTTCGGATATCCTTGTCCGCCCTCTTCCACAAACAGCTTTTCAAAGATATACTGAAGATTCAGCTCACCGCCCCAACCAAAGCCTTTCGCAAATGGCAGAGCAATGGCATTGCCGTTGTTGATCTGAGCAAAGGTGTATGCATCCAGCGGATCAGCTACATGTCCGCAGATAACACCGGGAAATGAATTGCATGCCAGCATGGCACCTTCACCGGTTCCGCAGCCAGTAATGACATAATCCACCGCGCCGGAATTCAGCAATACAGCAGATAAGATACCAATCTGTACATAAGTCAGCTGGGCATCATCTTCTGCGGAATACATTCCATAATTTTTCACTTCAAAACCCATCGGATCTACGACGGTTTTTAAAGCATTGAAAATGATTTCATTTTTAGCCGCCTGGCTGTTTTCGTTGATTAATGCTATTCTCATGGTCTTTCTCCTTTTTTCTGCAAGATGTATTTTCATTCTATCATATCCGGCCGCCTAATGCTAGAGCGTGTTTACTGTTTCACTGTATTAAACAATATACATCAGCTGGTCTTATGATTATCAATCGGAATCCATGCTGGTTATAAACTGTCACCAAAATCTTTTTTGAACTTTTCTACCAGTTTCTCCTGCCATGTGCCGATCGGTTTTAATCTGCCGAAAAAGAAACGCAGGATCTTAGGTTCCTCTTCAAATTCAAGACCGCCGATCAGATCACGGTTTTCGTAAAGCCAGGCAATGCGGTCTGCCGCATAATAAATCTGGGACAGCGTAAATACTCTGCGCGGCAAAGCCAGGCGCAGCAGTTCCATTTTGGCATATACTTCTTTTCCATCCGGATCCCGGTCCTCTGATAAGGTTCCCCGCTCCGTTCCTCGGATTCCGCTGATAATATAAAGTGCCGCCTGGACTGCTGCAGCCGGATATTCACCCTGACTGATATGAGGCACAAAACGGGCACAGTCAAGATGTACGCCCAGTCCTCCTGCCGGAGTCACAACCGGAACCTTATATTCCAGCAACCTTGCTGTCATTTCTTCAATGAATGCGGGTCCCTGGGATATGATGTCTTCGTCCATGGTTTCTTCAAGACCAACTGCCATCGCCTCAATCTCCCGGACAGAAATTCCCCCATACGTAGAAAAACCTTCATACACAGGAATCAGATCCCTTACTGCCAGATAGGTCGGTTCATCTTTGAAACACATGCCGCCCCCTCTGGCACAGGTCAGTTTTCTACCTGAAAAATAGATCAGATCAAAACACTCACTGATCTCATTCACAATTTCACGGATCGACATATGCCGGCACTGTGGTTCTCGCGTCTTCATAAAATAAAGATTATCCGCCAGCAGACTGGCATCCAGCACAGAACGGATTCCATAATAGCGGCAGATTTTGCCCGTTTCCTTCATATTTTCCAGTGATACCGGCTGACCGCCAATCAGATTAGTTCCAGCCTCAACCCGGACAAATGCGATCTTTTCTGCCCCCTCCTTTTTAATAAATTTCTTCAGCTGCTCCACGTTAAGATTGCCCTTAAACGGGACATTACTCTCAGCTTTTAACCCCTCCTCTGTAATCAGCTCTTCGACCTTACCGCCGGCTTTTTCAATTAAAGCCCTGGTCGTGGTAAAATGATAATTCATCGGGACGATCTTACCATCCTCAACCAGCACTCTCACCAGCATGTGTTCACAGGCCCTGCCCTGATGCGCAGGGAGGAAATACTTCATGCCGAATATTTCCTGCACCTTTTTCTCCAGTTTATAAAAGGATGCACTACCGGCATAGGCATCATCTGCTTCCAGCATAGCCGCCTGCTGCCGGTCACTCATGGCATTGACACCACTGTCGGTCAGCATATCGAGAAAAACATCTTCATTTCTCAATAAATGTGAATTATTACCTGCTTCCTGATTCCTTCTGAAGCGTTCTTCGATCGGGATAAGATTCAATTTCTGCACGATTCTCACTTTATGCATCTCAATTGGGATTGGACTTCTTTTTATAAATTTAATTGACGGCATCTTGGTTCCTCCAGATCATTTTTGTTTATATAGGTTAGTATTTAAAAAAATCAATAATTTATCCAATAATAAACATAACGTTACAACTTTCACTGAGAATCAAGGCCTCCGGTTTTTTCTTCTGTTCTTGGTGCCATACACGAGGGCAAAGCGCGAGGACTGCCTGATAGCTAATTTACTGTTTAGATACTGCTACTTCGCTTTCTGCTATATTATTTACTTCTATATTCGCCCCATTATTAATAGAAACCTCAACATTCTTTCTAGTACCCCAATTAACAACCCACACAGTTGCTAAAGCATATACTTGCAGGATCGCACATAGAAATAAGTTTAATAATGTTGATAAGGGAGAGAATAATATATAATAAATTAATTGCTCAGACTTTTTCATATCTTCTCTTTCAACTGTAACAGTTCTGAAATTTCTCATATATCCTAATATAATTAAATAACCAAATACATGCCAAGGAAAATAACTTCCCTTAATAGGATAATAAAATACTGTTAGTATGAATATAAGTATATGTATGAAAGAAGATATTGTTTGATATAGTTGAATCCACCATGATATTTTATTTATTCTTTGATTTTGTAAAAACCAATATCCACAACGCCAGAAACTTCTCCACCATCTAGTTCTCTGATTAGCTAGATGTCTAAACTTAACTGGATTTAGGGTGTACGCAAATGATGTTTTCTGAAATACAGTATCCCCCATGATAGCGGCGTACTGCGTCATCATTCTATCATCACCTGAGCTTATTTTCTGTCCATGTATAGTCTGATTCAGATATCGAAGTAGATTATTCTCTACTACCTCCTTTCTGTAGAATGCCAAACATCCACAATTTACAATTACACTCTTAAATCTTGAGTATGCTGCTCTACCATTTGTAAATGCAGATACAAATGATACACCAATTATTCTAGTGAGCCAATTTGCTTTCGTATTATAATCAAGTATAACTCCACCTACTGACATTATATTATCATCATGAAATGGATAAATACCTTCTTCAATTGCTCTGCTGTCTAGAATACCGTCACTATCTACAGTTACAAACACATCAGTAATATCCATATACTTACGAAATGCATAACTTTGTGCTTCTCTTTTACCTCCATTAGGTACATATTGATAATATGTCTCACCGGGATAAGTAGAAGCCCACTCATTGAATATAGAATTACATTTATTTTCTTCTAGTGAACCGTCTTCGATCATACAAACTATGTCAGCTGGTGTTGTTTGATCACCTAGACTTTTAAGCATTCTTTTGACCATCTCAATATCTTCATTATAAACAGGAATGACAACTGTAGTTTTAAATTTACGTATATTGTCTCCTTTTGGTTTAATATATGTTTTATTTAAGTAAGATGATACGATTATCACAACATTCCATGTAAACGATACAAAGATATATGGTAAGGTCCATGCAAGATTATTATTTTTATTTGTAACGTGATATGCTAATAATATAAATAAACAAATTACGCAAATCACTAGAGTACCAACTTCCCATTTATTAAATTTAAATTGTATATTATTTATCTCTTGTTTACTACGTTCTTTAACAGGTATGACTTTCTTCGATATTAAATTAATAATCAGTCCAATAGAAATTAACGTTACATATACAAGAATCATAAACATAAAACTTTTCATTATTCACCTCAATCCATCCACACGACTACAATTAACCTGCATTATTCACGACCCCAAATTCCTAATGGAATTTGACGGAGATTATCAAGGTTCACGGTTCACGAGTTGCTTCTATTCCAGCTTTGGTCGTAGCTCCCGGATATTGGACAGGGTTTCGTAAAAAGCCATCTTATAGGGGCAGCTGCTACAAAGTTTGAATATCTGATACCTTGCCGAATGCACGACTTTTACAGCAACTTTAAGCAGTTTCAAACGAATGGTATCGATCCGCTGTTTTCTCATGTTTGCGTATAAATCTGAATATTACTTTTTAAAGATTGGTATGTTGTTATAATAAATAATTTATAGAGATAAAGCAATATTTTAGTTGCTTTATATCCATTTGTTACCATAAATGGATTATATTGTAACATTTGAATATCAAAAGCCTTATAGCTGTCAGAAAGAAACATGGATTAACGCGTGCACTATCGGAAATCGCGGCGTTCCAACACGTACAATTGAGGATATCGAGAGAAATCGGAATTGCAAAGTTGATACAACTATTAAGTTGGCTGATTCGTTGGAAGTTACATTGAATGAACTGTGACGGGATAAGGAATAGCAAAATAAGCGGGTGCCGGATGAACCGGAACCCGCTTGATAATGTACCCTCACTGATTGGTCGGATGTTTTTTGGAACATTGAGCGGCTGACTACACCCCATCACAAAGCCGCTTCCGGCACGAACTCCCTGCCTTCCCCCGGTTACACCTGTAAACGTCCCAACAAAAATCGTCCATTTATCCCACTGAAAAGCGACCACAAGACACATTTTGTTTTTCGCCATTCATATATCTTTTGTTAAATGCAAAACAGAGCCATAGTACCCTGCTGCCAACTCCTGCTGCCACTCCAACTACTGTCTCTGATTCCGGAGTCAATTGCAGAGCCAAAGTCCCTGTCCTTGTCTTTTCCCGATTAACCAACTGTTCTAAAAACCAAAGCCAAAGCCCTTACAATCCCTGTACTTCCTTACAACAACGGTTTCATAAGGGTTTCTTGTTTGTTTTCACGCTTTTTTTCTATTTTAAACAGCTGATCTAATCAGTAGAGACAAGGTCTTATGTGGCAGCAGGGTTAGAGACTACATATCATCAATTCCCTTATTACCAACTCCGTATTAAAAAAACAGCTATGAAGTGATAACAGGGACAGAGCCCTATCTAGCTTAATAACTGAATAAAATAGAAGATATTTTGTTTTCGTTTTTTTGATAATCACTCATACTAAAAATAAAAGGAGTATTTTATGGGAAAATCATTACTACATATTTCAATAATACTTAAGTCAAACAACCCAGCCAAACGGGTAAAAATATCTGATTATAAAACACCTGGAAACATCAAACTTCTTGATTCCGATAAACAATTAATACCTATTAACATTTCAACACAAATATATATGAATCACTTATCTTGTGGACGTATAGGATTTTTGGGTGATTTCCTTATTGCTTTCCCAGATAACATATGTCTTGAACCTGAAATCAATCAAGACAAGCCATGGAAAATAAAAAATAGCGATATCCAACATGAGCTTAGCGATCCAACAATTCCTTTTTTTGAAAATGGTTCAGTTATAAAATTTAATAATGGCTATCAATTATGGGTAACTCATCCATTCTCTTGGGTATATCAAGTCACAACAGATTTAAATACTAATAACCCTATTCTATGTTATGACAAAAAAGACTCAAAATATTTAAATTTAAAGGAACAGGATTGGACCTTTGACGTTATATCTATATCTTTAATTGACACCGCCCTTAACCAATTATATATTCAAACTTTCTAATTTCTTGTGATGCAAAAAGCTCCATTATCATAACATGTTAAGAAGTATTGAGCAAATAACAAAGCATTTTGGTATCTTTCGTCATGGGATGCCTCTATCTTTGTTATTCTACACTTGTCATCACTTGGACTAAAAGTAATATTATAAGAATATTCATATGCCTTCATACAGTAAAAAGGAATTGATTTTAACCACTCCTTACTTTCCTTATGTTTGTTTACTAATGAACCATATATCTCAGAGATATTTATGTTCAACTCAAATTCAATTCTTCTCATAATACCTTCCATAATATGAAAAAGGATGCTTCCTAAGCCACTATATTCACTCTCAATGTTTACTATCTCACATACATTTGTTCTCATTATTTCAAACTCACATTTTCCTATCTCCCTTTGTAAATTATTTTGTATCCTAATTTCAAAGTGCCAAGGTAATTCAGAATAGTTTGCATCATGTCTATATACAGAAATTGTATTCTGATATCTGTTTTTTTCAATTAATTTGATTGTATATGGAATGTTTTTATTTTCGTTTATATGTTTTAACATATCTTGAAAGTTAATGGTTTCATAGGTCCACATAAAATATCTCCATTTCAAATTTTACTTTTATTATATAATAGAAAATTTTACTTGTCGATATTTAACAACCTCTTCTTCTACTCTATTCAGTTATCAAGGTGCAATTTATTGCGACTCATCTTCGATGCAAGGTATATGAGCTTGATTGCAATTATTCCAGCTGTTGCCTTTGTCTCTGTAATAAAAAACAGCTATTAAGGTCAGAGACAGAGCCGATCATATACTCTGTCTTTGTCTTAATAACTGAATAAAATAGAAGATATTTAAATTTTCACTTGTTATTTAATATAGTTTTATTGCCGATACATTATCAATTCCGTATTTATTTAAATCATCGCTCAACACTATATTTATTTTATTCTTAATTTTCAATAGTAACTGTATATAAATAAGCCAACTGAATTTGCAATCATACTCCTTCTGCCCGAAAAAAACAATAGGATAACATTTATCTCTAAAATATTTCATATCTATATTAAACACATATTTTGTCTGGAATGCACATGTCCATGCTTCAAATTCCTCATTGCGATTCTCTTTATTCATTGCACTTTCATTTATACACATAATGCCATTATCAAAAAATACATAAGGAAGTATACCCTTAGGAACATACCAATTATATCCAACTATTCTTTTTGCTAATTTTTTAGAGTCAAATAAATTATCCCTATGGTGAAATCCCATAAACATTGACAATATTTCTGGTTCTGATACTCTTTTGAACTTTTCAAACAAAATCATAGCTAATACTCCTATACTTCATTTGAATTAGTATGAGGGATTTAGTAATTGTTTTTATAATATTTATGATAAGAATCTATAATTTCATCTGCAAAAGGGTTTCCAACCTTGCCATAATTCTGGGCTATTGAATCTGCAAAAGCTTCTGAATAGTCAGCTGAAGCATAAGAGCCTAAATAATCACAAATGTAAGAATATAAAGATGCCTCATCATTATGAAAGCAATTAACTTTATCACCATATCTTTTCCTTGCCATTAAAGGATTGCAAATAGCAGTAACATCAGTTAATTCGTCTCTAAATAATTTGTATTCCTTATCAGAAATGTATGCTTTTTCAAACCACCCATGCTTTTTAAAATACATTAAAAACTCTATGATATGTCCAAACTCATGAGCAATTGCTAATTCAATACTATATGGTATTATCAAATCATACTCTTCAACGCTAACATTAAAAAGATTTTCTCCTTTAAATTGATATTGATTTAAACACATAACAATACCTAAATATTCTTCATTTTCCGGAGTCTCGCTTACATTACTCAGCTGTACACATGCGTATTTAGGCATTTTTTCTCCGCTTCCAACAATAATTTTTTTCAAAAATCCTTTTTGAACCTCCGGATACATATTTAATAAATCAGCCAATGTGTTATAAATCCTTTTCCAACTACATAGTGGCAACTTGTTCATAGCCTCTATCTCTATTCCTAATTTGCGAAAATCAGACCTAATGTTTTCTTTCTCTTTTCTTTTGAATAAATCAAATTTTAACATCTCCGATTTCTTCTTTCAAGTTTTCTCTTGATTATAGGCGAGTTTTTATGTTTATTCAATATATTTCTACTTTATTCAGTTATCAAGGTACGGCATTACTGACTGTCTTTGCCTCTGATCCTGCTGCCGTCTCTACTTAATAATACCAGCAGCCATAAAGCCAACTACGTCACCAGTCTCTTACTACATCACCAGAGCCTCATACAGATGTTCCGGTTCACCAGGGCAATCTCCATTATCTTTTCCTTTTTAAGGACAAACACAGGCTAAATACAGCTTCAGAGCCCTATAAGGTAAGCTAGTTATAGTATTTTTAAAGTCAGAGCTTATATGATGGTAGGTTCAGAGCCTGCAACTCCCACAAAGCAAACATATTTTAGTGTGGTTCGAGTCTCGATGGATCAAGGCTGCTGCTGTCTTTGTCTCAAATAAAGTTACCAGTAGAGTCAAATACAAAGTCAAAGATCCTATAAAATCCTCTCAAACAGCTCATTTAATCTACTTTTCACACTTTATTTTCTTTTCTCTTTTACTATTTCCTGCTTAATTAAAGTCAAAGCCCTTGATGGCAGCAGGCTTAGCTCTGTTGCCGCCACGCCTTGGGTGTGGCTATTATAGGGTCAGAGTCAACGTAATCTTCCTCTTCTGGCAACAGGTTCTTGACCGGCAGCAAACTCGACTGGTCGAGGTTCGAACTCCATCGTAGACGGATTTGCATGCGTAAAAATAGACCCTAAGAACCTAATCTTAGAGTCTATATTTCTTCTTATTTTGGCCCATTTTGTTACAGACAACTGGTCTTTTTTGATATGGACGCTAACAACACCTTTCCCATCATCAAGCCTTCATCTTGGGTTTGAATATCAGTGCCCCTAAATATCCAAAAATCAAAGCTCCGGCAATTCCTCCCGCAGTTGCTGTTAAGCCGCCTTTAAATATCCCCAGCAGTCCGTCTTCACTGATTGCTTCTGCCACACCTTTCCATAATGTATTCCCGAAGCCCAGCAGGGGTATGGTAGCTCCTGCCCCAGCCCATTCGGCGAAGGGTTCATAGATTCCCAGAAAGCCGAGGATTGTACCGCTTACTACCAGCATAACCATAATACGTCCGGGCATCAATTTGGTTTTATCCATCAGGATCTGCATTAACGCACAGATAATACCGCCTATCAGGAATGCTTTTACATACTCCATATTACTTTCCTCCTTTCGCTGAAGGCCCTTCCAGAATTACCGCATGGGCGATTCCGGGAATACTCTGACCCTCGTTGTAGCTTACGGTCGATAATAGGGCACCGGTGGGCAGATACAATACACGTTTCCAGGTCCCGTCTTTCAGTTTTGGGAGGATGGATGCACACAATGTTACGGCTGCACATCCGCATCCGCTGCCTCCGGAGTGGGTGTCCTGAGATTCTTTGTCAAAGATTTCAATACCGCAGTCCATGTGTTTGTCGGTGAGGTCATATCCTTCCTGCTTCATAAAATCAAGTAATATCTTTCTGCCCACTTCACCCAGGTCGCCGGTTATAATCTTATCGTAATGGTCAGGGGTTGCCGCGAAATCTTCGAAATTCTGCCGGATTGTATCCCAGGCAGCGGGTGCCATAGCTGCACCCATGTTCATGGAATCTTTGTATCCCAGGTCAACCATTTTTCCGGTGGTAACTCCGGTAATCCGCACATCTGAGTTTTCGCCTTTGTTTGATAATACAGCAGCACCGCAGCCGGTTACGGTCCAGGTAGCACTCTGCGGACGCTGGTTTCCGTATCCAAGCGGGAAACGGAATTGTTTTTCGGCAGTTGCAAAGTGGCTGGAAGCAATTGCCAGTACTCTGTCTGCATGTCCGGCATCAATGGTCATGGCACCGAGGCTTAAGGCCTCACCCATAGTCGAGCAGGCACCATACAAACCAAACAACGGAATCTGCAGATCTACAGTTCCGAATGATGTAGCAATCAGCTGACCCAGCAGATCTCCGGCAAAGAGATATCTGATATCACGGCGATGAATATCACCTTTTTCCAAAGCCAGATCGGCCGCCTGTTTCTGCATTCCGCTTTCGGCCTGCTCCCAGCTGTCTGCGCCGAACATCGGGTCCTGTTCAATGACGTCAATGTAATTTCCTAAAGGTCCTTCGCCTTCTTTTTTCCCGGCGATGGATGCCGTTGATGTGATAAAAGCCGGGTGTTTGAATTCCAGGCTTGCTTTTCCTTTCTGCATCTTATGTCCTCCTTACAATCTCATTCTAAAAGAATCCGCTGCCGATTCCGGTCAGATAGTGAATCAATCCCAAAATCCAGCTGGTAAATAATCCAAACAGAATCACCGGTCCTGCAATGGTAAAGATCTTACAGCCAATTCCAAAGACATGGCCCTCAGATTTATATTCAATCGCCGGTGCAACAACCGAATTGGCAAATCCGGTAATAGGAACAAGGGCTCCTGCTCCACCCCATTTTACAATTTTGGGATAAATATTAAATCCGGTTAATACAACGCTCAGCAATATCAGCTCCAGCTGGGTCCAAGCTGCCGCAGCTTCCTTTTCAATTTCCCACAGACTCATCATCCCATTGATCATCAACTGCCCGAATGTGCAGATAATTCCGCCGACAATAAATGCTCTGAGCATTGACATCGGCAGGGAATGGGTCGGTGTAATCTGTTTCACATATTCACTGTATTCTTGTTTATTTAACTCCATGATTGCTCCTTTCGTATTTTCATACCATTATCAGACTCCCATATCCTTTGCAAAATAGAGCAGAGAGCCAAGCGTTTTTCCGATACCATATGCCAGTATCACATATTGAATTCCGACCGCCAGGTTGATACGCCGACTAAACACCGGCACCGCCTTGAGTGTCTCAGCCAGGGACATAACCAGGGTTCCGATGAAAATACCAACCGAAAAACCAAAAACTGCCAGAACCGTTTTTCCTCCCACGCCAATGGAAATTGGATACAGGTAAATAAAATTACCGGTTAGACCGCCCAAAATGATCATGGTTTCATATAACGCAATATGATATCCGGTATTGGTTTTTCCTATTAATCTTGGAAAAATACCAATCATCGCCAGAAAGGCAAAGATACCGGCGGCAATGATTCCGCCCGAACTCGCACCAATGAAAGCCAGTATCAGTTTATTGAACATCGATCTCCTGCTCCTTCCTGCCATCATTCTGAATCAGCGTCTTACTGACATTTTCTTCATAAAGCCGCATTTCTACTTCTAATGGTGACGGATCTGTATTCAGTTTCCATTTAGCAAAATGATTAAAAAACAGAATAATACCAATTCCCAGTCCGATCGAATAGCTGAATTCAATAATAGTAAAACCATTGGATTCTGTACCGGTAATCAGCATATGGATCTGGCTAAAGACATCACTGGCATTGGAATCATTGTTAAATGTCATAATTGCAAACGCCGCACCGCAGAAACTGACCATGGACACAAATATCGCTTTTATCCATTGCCAGGCATGATTTGGTTTTACCGGGGGAATATAATCAATAATGAAATCAACTTCTCCCACATTATTAATCTGAATCGATGGATCCAGTTTCTCCAGCTTTTTAATAACATCAAGGACATTTTCAACATACCGGTGCGGTTTTTCTTCGCGTATTGTCCGCAGCTTCAGAGCATTGCATTTATTTTGTATATTGGTATCACTGCAGTATACTTTTGCTACATCTTTCAAAAAGACATCTTTGGTTCTGACCTCTGTGTTCTGAGATATATTCAAATAGACGGTGTTGGTACTGCTCATAGCAACACCTCCGCCGTCTCTGACCGGTATTCTACCAGCGTTCCATCCGGTGTGGAAGAGCGGGTGGCTGCATCCAGACAAAACCAGATTACTGCCGCCAGCAACAGTACACAGAGTAACACTGTTAAAATACCAACGTTTCGTTTTATGAATTCCATAGTCTCACACCCTTCTCCAGCTAAGTTTTGTATTTCTGGAATTTAGTATGCCTGATTATGGATTGAGATATTCTCTCATTTGCCGCAGAATCTTTTTTTCCAGTCTCGATACCTGCACCTGTGAGATATTCAGATCGGCCGCAATCTGGCTCTGGGTCTGATTCTCATAATATCTGCGGATAATAATCTCCCGGTCTTTTCCCGAAAGTTTCATTAATAAATCTTTTAATACAATCTGGTTCATGACCCGTTCCTGGGCCTCATCTTCATCAGGTATTTTATCCATCAGGCAAATATTCTGATCTTCGCTGCCCACCGTTTTATACAGTGATTCCACCTGTGCTCCAGCCTCCAGTGATGCCGCCACTTCCTCGCGGCTGGCGCCGACACTTCTGGCCAGTTCTTCCAGATTCGGCTCCCGCCCCAGTTCCCCGCTCATCTTTTCCCGGATGGTTCTGACCTTGATTCCCAGTTCTTTCACAGAACGACTCACCTTGATCATGCCGTCATCCCGCAGAAAACGTTTGATCTCTCCGGTTATCATGGGTACCGCATAAGTAGAGAATTTCACATCAAAGGACAGGTCAAATTTATCAATTGCCTTCAATAATCCAATACTGCCGATCTGAAACAGATCCTCCAGCTCATATCCCCGGTTAGAGAAATGACGTACAACACTCCAGACCAGACCCACATTATCCAGCACGACCTGCTCTCTTGCATTTTTATCCCCTTCGTGTGCAAGGCTAATCAGTTTTAAGGTGTCGTCCATCACAAATCACCCGCCGATTTTCTTTTTCATGGTTACCGTTGTGCCCTTGTCCGGTTCTGATTCCACATTCACCTCGTCCATAAAAGCTTCCATAAATGAAAACCCCATGCCTGACCGCTCACCGCTGGAATCCGTTGTAAACATTGGCTCCATAGCGCGTTTAACATTGCCGATGCCGACCCCTGTATCTTTAATAATAATGGTAAGCTGTGACTCTTCAATCTGCCCTTCCAGCCAGATAATCCCATCTTTGCCACGGTAGCCATGAATCTCTGCATTCGTCACCGCTTCCGATACCGCAGTTTTTACATCATCGATTTCCTCCAGAGTCGGATTCAACCGGCTCAGAAAAACTGCAACTACCACCCTGGCAAACTCTTCATTTTTTGACAAACTTTCAATTTCCATCCGAAAACGTTCCATTTTCGTATCCTCCCGCCTTTTCTACTTTCTATTATCCTGCAATTGCCGCCTCTTTAGATTCAAAATGTTCCATCAGTTTGTGAACACCTCCGATCGTCAGAATTCTCCCTACCTGCGCTCCGGCACCATACAGAGTCACTTTTCCGCCGCTTCTGGCCATCTGCTTATAACGGTTCAGCAAAATGCCGATCCCCGATGAATCCATAAATTCTGTATTGCTGAAATCAAACACCACTTTGTTAATATAGTTCTCCGCCAGCAGCAGATCTGTCTCATATTTTAAATTCAGGCAGTTATGATTATCCAGCTCCTTCGGCAGATGAATAATCAGTATCTGCCCCCTTGCTTCATAAGTAAATGATTGCTGTGTCATATGCGATTCCTCCTGATTTAACTTAAATAAATATTGACAAAAAAAGATACTACAGTCCTCATCATCTGCAGTATCTTTAATCGTTAGTATCCCCGCTGTTCCCTTGCTCTTGCGGCATATTCTGAATTAGGATGATTCATGATAATATCACCGAAAAACTGGTTCGCTGTATCTGTGTTGTCTAGTGTTGTATAAGCCAGACCAATCTGGTAAATGGCCTGTGGGTTATCGGGGTAGATCTTAAGGCTTCGCTGATAATAATCAATTGCCTGCTGTGCCCCATTCTGTGCCAGTGCTCCATCGCCCATCTGCAGCAGAACCTGATAGCCATTCTGTTGCATCTCCTGGGTCAGCCAGCCTAATGTTTCGTCCAATACACCGTCCTGCAGTACGGAGACGTCCAGATCGGTATACAAAACTACTGCCGTACGCATATCTTCATCCAGATAGGCCTTTAATATCCGGGATAATGACTGATACTGACTCAGTACCCCGCCATTTTCATCCAGCAGTGTCTGAAGCGAATCCGCTGCTGCCTGCTGCGCCGCACCGGCCTGTTCCATCCGACGGTTCAGGTCATCAATTTCGATACTTTTTTGATTCAGCTGCTCCATATAGCGCTGAAGTTCCTGATTGTGTTTGTTGTTAATGGATTCCCGATTGGCCGGTAAGACCAGAAAGAAAATCACTGCCGCCCCTATCAACAGTCCGACCAGAATATTCAGGATCGACTGCCAGCCGGTATTTTCTTTGTAGCTCGGCGGAATGATAATATCATCATCCTGCATCTGACGATGGGAAAAGGCATTTTTCAGCTTGCGACGCTCGATCTCTGCCCGTCCGGTATTTTCTTTTACAATTGCCATATACCGCTGCGCCTTTGGATTCTGCTTGTCCACTTTCAGCGCCTGGTACAGACAGCGTCCGGCCTTGGTATAATCCTCATGCTCCATATATAACAATGCCAGCAGCAGTTGTGCCTTGACATAATTAGGCATATCACCGAGCAGACGCATCAGCAGCAGAATCGCCAGATCCTGATTGTCATTTTGCGCATAAATCAACGCCTGGTTGAATTTTTTGCCGGCCTGGTCAGTCATTTCCAGATAACTGTAGGCGGCATGCAGACGCTGCAGATATTCTTCGGCGAGATTGTCCTGCTGTTTTAAATTCAGGCTGATGATCCATTGGGTCAATGCCGAACCAACTTCTCCAAGTTCATAATAAATTAATCCGAGCAGATTCCTGGCATCCGTTTGAAACTTATAAAATAACAGGCTGCGCTTCAAATTCCGGATCGCACCTGTCAGATCTCTCTGCAGCGCCATTTCCAGTCCCCGGTTATAATAACTGTTGGCAATCTGGTAGTTTTTATTAATTGTTCTATCCATCCGCTGCCCGCCTATTCTCTTGTCCCTTTTAACAGCTCTACCATCAAATCATTCATATCGGTCAGATCTTCCTGTTTGATTGCATCTTCTACTGCTCCTACTTCCAAGCTTGGTTTAAAGCGGTTGATTTCTTCCTCGAAGTCCAGCATTCTCTTTCCTCCTAATCTGTTCTTTGATCTCTCCGATTAAATACAGAGAACCGATAACAAACAGCCTGTCCACATCAGTTTTATACATCAGTGCCGCATCCAGTGCCTGACCGGTATCCGGATAGCACTCTGCCTTACTGCATCCAGACTGCCTGAAACATTCTGCCAGTATATCGGATTCCATGCTCCGTTCACTCTGAATCCGGGCAATCGTTACCCGGTCCACAACAAGCTCCCGGCACAGCATCCGTATCATCTCATTATAATCCTTATCATCAACTGCTGCAAACAATATTTGTATATTGCCAGAACTTTCTTCCTGCAGCTTCTTTGCCGCCCGGATAAATGCCTCGACACCGCCCGGGTTATGAGCTCCATCCAACCAGATATCCGGCCCGGCTTGTTCCATCCGCCCCGGCCAGACCGCTTTGGCAAGCCCCTGTCTGCAACGCGCCGTTGTGATGCCTGGTATCATGAGCACATCCAGCACCTTCACAGCCATAGCTGCATTCATCGCCTGATACGGAGCCGCAAAGGCCAGTTCCCGGTACGAATCCAGTTCCGATACCGGATATCGGGGCGCATGTTTCTGCTTAGCCTGCTGCCGGATGACTGCCGACACTTCCGGTCGGTTATCATCGTAGATAACCGGTACTCCGGGTTTGATAATGCCGGCCTTGTGACCGGCAATTGCGGTCAACGTACTGCCCAGATACTGGATATGATCCATACTGATCGAGGTAATCACACAGGCCAGCGGCGCTTCGATCACATTCGTTGTGTCATAGGTTCCGCCAAGTCCTGTCTCCAGTATGACATAATCCGGTTTCCACCGGGAAAATACATCGATGGAAACCAGAAATAAAAATTCAAAGTAGGTTGGATGACAAGATTTCTGTTCCATCCGTTTCTGCACGATCTCATAAACCCGATCAAAAGACGCCTGAAACAGCTTCCTGTCAACCATTTCACCATCGAGCAGACAGCGTTCCCGCACGTCTGTGAGGTGAGGAGAGATAAATGTGCCCACCCTGTATCCGGCTTCCATCAGCATATAGGTCAGGTCATTACAGACCGACCCTTTGCCGTTGGTACCGGCGACATGAATGATCTTAAGGGTATGATCCGGCTGCCCCATCGCTTTCAGCCAATTTCGCAGCTGGCCCAGGGTGTGTTTTTTTCGATACCACGAAGGTATCTCGTCCAGATATTTTTCTGCATCCGGTCTCATACGCGCTCCACTCCTAAATACATTATATGCTGCCAGTCCGACCCTTATGACAACTGTTTCAGCCGCTGATCTACCTGCGCCATCATCTGGGTATACTTATCCAGCTTGGCCCGCTCTTCCTGAATCTTTTCAGCGGGTGCTTTGCTGGTGAATTTATCATTACTCAGCATCCCGTTAACACGTGCCAGCTCTTTGGACAGACGCTCTTTTTCTTTGCCCAGCCGTTCTTTTTCCTTTTCAATATCAACCAGTTCTGCAAATGGCATGTAGATGACCGCCTGTCCGATCACTGCTGACACTGCATCATCGGCGATACCGTCTTTATTGTCCTGCAGAAATACCTCACTGGCATAGCCCAGCATGGCAAAAAACACCTTGCCGTGTTCGAAAATATCAAGTACTCCGGATTCTTCTGAAACAACATAAACTTTTGCCTTCTTGCTCGGCGGTACATTCATCGATGCCCGGACATTTCGGATTGCCCGAACCGCTTCTTTAATAGTCTCAACCGCATGCTCCTGGGTATTAAAATTCCAGTCAGCCTGATACTCGGGCCATGCTGAAATCATAATTGACTCTTCTTCCTCCTGCAGATTGCAGAAGATCTCCTCTGTAATAAATGGCATATAAGGATGCAGCAGCTTCAGCGACTGAATCAGTACGGTCTTAAGTGTCCAGATGGCAGCTGCCTTGGTCGTATCAGCATCATCCCAGAGTCTTGGTTTTACCATCTCAATATACCAGTCACAGAATTCTTCCCAGATAAAATCATATACCTTCTGAAGCGCAATCCCCAGTTCATATTTATCAAGGTTTTCCGTTACATCCTTAGCTAGTGTATTAACTTTCGACAGAATCCACTGATCGGCCAAGGTAAGTTCATCCAAAGTGGCCTTTCCGGCCGGTGCTTTTTCAATATTCATCATGATAAAACGAGATGCATTCCAGATCTTATTGGCAAAGTTCCGGCTGGACTCCACCCGCTCCCAGTAGAAACGCATATCATTACCAGGTGCATTGCCTGTTATTAATGTCATCCGCAGTGCATCGGCACCATATTTGTCGATAACGTCGAGCGGATCAATCCCGTTGCCCAGCGATTTGCTCATTTTCTTGCCTTCACTGTCACGTACAAGCCCGTGAATCAGGACCGTATGGAACGGTAGTTTACCGGTCTGCTCAATGCCTGAAAAGACCATCCGGATAACCCAGAAAAAGATAATATCATATCCGGTAACCAGTACATCGGTTGGATAGAAATAATCCAGTTCTGCTGTTTTTTCCGGCCATCCCAGTGTTGAAAACGGCCATAAGGCAGAGGAAAACCAGGTGTCGAGTGTATCTTCATCCTGTTTCATATGGTTCTTCCCGCAATCAGGACAGACTTGCACATCTTCCCTGGTCACCACCAGTTTCCCGCAGTCCTGACAGTAATAAGCCGGAATCCGGTGTCCCCACCAGAGCTGCCTGGAGATACACCAGTCGCGGATACCCTCAAGCCAGTGAAGATATGTTTTACCAAAGCTTTCCGGTACAAATTTAAGTTCGCCGTTCTTTAACGCTTCTATCGCAGGCTTTGCCATTTCTTCCATCCGCACAAACCACTGCTGTTTTACCATAGGTTCCACAGTCGTCTTGCAGCGGTCATGAGTTCCTACATTATGGCTGTGTGGTTCTGTTTTCACCAGCAGTCCCAGTGCTTTCAGGTCTTCAACGATCATTGCTCTTGCTTCATAACGGTCCATACCGTCATATTTGCTGCCCGGGCAATCGATTGTCGCATCATCATGCATGATACACAGTTCCGGCAGATTATGGCGTTTCCCTACCTCAAAATCGTTAGGATCATGGGCCGGAGTAATTTTTACACAGCCAGTTCCAAATTCCCGGTCTACATAGCCATCAGCCACCACCGGTATCTCACGGTCGGTCAGCGGCAGTTTCAGCATTCTGCCAACCAGATCCTGGTACCGTTCATCCTCCGGATTAACTGCCACTGCAGTGTCCCCCAGCATTGTCTCCGGTCTGGTTGTCGCAATCTCTACAAATCGGTTGTCTTCGCCGACAATGGGGTATTTGATATGCCAGAAAAAGCCATCCTGCTCCTGATGCTCAACTTCTGCATCAGAGATCGAGGTCTGGCAGACCGGACACCAGTTGATAATACGTGATCCCTTGTAGATATATCCTTTTTCATAAAGTCGGATAAAAACTTCGAGAACCGCAGCGGAACAGCCTTCATCCATGGTAAACCGTTCTCTGTCCCAGTCAGCTGAGGAGCCTAATTTGTGCAGCTGTTTAATAATTCGGGTTCCATATTCCTGCTTCCAGTCCCAGCAGGCATCCAGAAATGCTTCGCGGCCCAGGTCCTGTTTATCGATGCCTTCCTGTTTCAGCTTATCAATTACCTTGACTTCTGTAGCAATTGCTGCATGGTCAGTTCCCGGCTGCCAAAGAGCCTCATATCCCTGCATCCTCTTATAGCGGGTCAGGATATCCTGCATTGCATTATCCAGGGCGTGCCCCATATGAAGCTGCCCGGTAATATTAGGCGGCGGCATGACGATCGTAAACGGCTTCTTATCCTTATTTACCTTGGCATGAAAATATTTGTTGTCCAGCCATTTCTGATACAGTTTTTCTTCAATTTCTGAAGGGTTATAATTCTTCTCCAACTCTTTCATGACATCTCCTCTTTTCTTGAAAATCGCTAAGCACTCAATGCAAAAAACCCCTTATACAGACCATCTGTATAAAGGGCGAATGTCAGTTTCCGCGGTACCACCTTTATTATTCTGCCATCGGGCAGAATCACTCATTACATCCTTAACGCGGATGAACGGAAACTCCTTGCTGCCTTTGCTGCAGTTTAGAATTCCGGCTCCAAAGCTACCTTCCGATACATTCGCCTGAGATTATCTTTCAGCCAGTGGATAATCATCTCTGCCAGGTTACGGTACGTACTCCTCTTCTTCATCGCCATTCTATATTATAATATCATAGTGTTTTCTGCCATTTTTGTCAAGCCTGTTATACCATAGCGAGATATTCCCGCTTCCATTTCGTAACCAGCTGGCTCATCCCGGCCTGACGTTTAATCGGATCCTTCGTAAATAAATCATTCAGCTGCTGCATCTGCTCTGACTGCTGCGCTTTCTCCCGCGCATCCACAAGCCGCTGATCCCATTCTTCTTTCCGTTCCGGAGTAACCTGGGCCAGATCACGTTCATCAAGCGACAGTGTCTTGTCCAGATGGGTAAGGTGATACATACGCTCCAGCATACTGCTGTCTTTCGTTTTCAGATATGCTTTCTGATAAGCCTGAAATGCCTTTTCGGTGTAAAACATCCGGGCATAGCAGGTCCCGATATTCGCCCAGATTCGTCCGGCAAACGCGGCTTCCGACTCATTGACCCCGGTATATACCAGCAATTCCTGATACTGCTGACGAGCCTTGCCGTACTGATGGATGGCAAACAGACTGTCGGCCTTTTCCTTTTTGAATTCGGTAGCCGGCAGCTTACGCAGAGCCAGCAGCTGCTGCCGGTATCCGGTTATTTCTGCGGTGGTATAATAATCGAACTCCTGCAGCATCATAATCAGGACATCGTCCGGATTTTCATTACTTTTCAGCCATCGTTCAATCTTCAGCGCCAGAAACCCCTGGTTCAGTTCATCTCTCAAAAAACTTAGCAGATTATCATCGGTGAATCCATCCAGCACCAGCAGCGGGTGATGATATATGACATAGCTCAGTTCCTGAGACGAGTATAAATGTATTCCCAATAATTCCATGTAATATGGGTGCTTTACCGTCTCTGGACGGCAGATCCATAAACTCATAGCATTACCTCTTGTCTTATTTGTGTTTCGGTTGCCGGAAATAATTCGCCAAACCCCTGATCCTTTAGTACAACTTCCATCGTTCTGTCATCCAGAAAAGAAATTTTCACTCTCACCTTGGTCGTACGGTTGGGGCGCTTCGGAAATCCTTCCAGCGGTATCTTGACCAGCCGTTTGTTCCTGGTGTCGAGAGAAGTCAGCAGCAGGTCAACCGTATCCTGATTATCTGGGATCACATCAAGAAGCGTATTCTTCTCATACCAGTTATCGCCTGCAGCTGCCACCACAACAGCAGAATCTTCCCCTTTGTGCTGAACCGGGATTGATACCGTAGTCTGCAGCCGGCCTTCACAAATAAACGTAAACGGATAAGATGTTTTTTCATTCAGATAATCGGCTGCTTTGTATGCCGCACCTTTGGCAAACAGCTCTGACTCCATGTAAACTCTTCGCTTGGAACAGACCATCTTCATAAAATCCCCGGCCCAGTCCTGCTTACGAAACCCTTTTCCACATAAAAACACCGATGAATATAACTTTTTGCTCATCAGCCGTTCACCACAGGAACACAGAATCTTATCTGCCAGTCTCGCCCCGGCCACCGTCTCAAGGATATCCAGATTAAACCCTTCTTCCAGGTTCTCATACTCTGCTACAACAGTCGTTTTCTTCATGCCGCGGTTGACTTTCATCTCATAGTAACAGAGACCTCCTTCTGATAAGTCAAACATCCCGACCAGATTGTTCCACAATTCTCGTTTCTGGCTCAGAATATAATATACAAAACTTTCGGTATGGCTCAGTACATGAATCCGGTTTTCCGGAATCTCCAGCTTCCGGGCACAGGTATAAAGTGCCTCCAGCAGCTTTGGTGAAAGCTTTCTGACTGTAAATACCAGTTGTTTTATGTGCATGGTTCCGAATTCCTGTTCCGGCATCTCCAGCACCTTTTTAATATAAAGCTCCAACAGCTCCAGCCCGGTGTAGCGGATCTCTCCCAGCGTTGCCGTACCGTCCTTAAGCAGCAGCTTTAACAGCTTATCGACAATAATTCCGTCCCCTATCAATGTATGTGCATAGGCCTCTTCGCCTATATACCATTCGTCGGTGGTTTTGTGTTTACAGATTACTGTAGGAATCGTCCATGACTTTTCTTCTGTCACACAGCTGACCTGTGTGTATTCATCACACAGATCAATTCCAAGTATCAGCCCGTCCATCAACTGCCCCCCTTATCTATAGCAGCCCCGCTGCTACAGAAGAGAAAACAATTCCTCCGCAATAGCACTGTCGGCTGCGTATTTCTTCATTTTATCTTTTAATGCTCCTTCTTCTTTCAGAGAAAGGCATAGTCCCATGTCATTGAGAACTGTAAACCGGCTGTCCTTCTGACAGCCTTCATCAGGATCCCGGGCAACGCTTCCTTCTTTCAGAAGAGTCCGCTTCCCATCCCGTTTTTCGTAAATCTGATACTCCATCAATTCACCTTCAAACAGCACCTTCTGACGGATAAATACCCCGGGATATACCCGTTTCATTTCCTCATATGTGTATTCTTCCTCTTCCGGAAGAACACGGACCCACAACTCCGGACGAGAATCCTTGCTGCCTTTATATTCGACCATAACATGATCCATAATGGAATCCGGTATCGGTACCAGCCGACCCAGTTGTTTAAAATAGGGGAAGATCCGGTCTTCCGACAGCAGCAGCTCCAGGATATCCCGGCACAGCTCGCTTTGGGCGGCAGTTAACTGCTTCAGGCCTGCATAGTAACGGGTCAGAGCCAACAGATAGATCGTCGGTACCCGGCTTTTGTCTGAAGTTCCATTCAGGGCACCTTCCAGCCATGCGAATACTTTATCATCGGTAGCACCATCGTGCAGGAAATAATCGGCTGATTTCAGGGTAAAGTAAGCCCTTACGATATTATCACTGGTAGTTCTCCCTGAGGCGTACCAGTCAAACACCTGATCCATGCGTCCGGTCTCACCGGTAAAAAGCATCTGGGCCAGCAGACGCTCCGGCATGTCGTAGACATCCACATGCTCGCGGATCCCCTGATTCAAAACTTTATACATCTGTTTTGTTGAACCGTTAAAATGCTCACACAGATAATCCAGCACCACCCCATCGTACTTCTCTTCGGAAAATACCAGACAGGCCAGCTGAAGCAGGATATCATCTTCATCAAAAAGGCGGTTCAGAATCATCTTGGTACACAGTTTCAGCAGCCGGCTGCTGCGAATCCCCTCACAACCGTACTGCCTGATACAGTCATATGCTTCCTGAATATAATCTTTCTGGATCAGAATCTCACAGACTGCCGCCCGTTCCTGCCGGCTTAACCGGGACTGGTCCAGTTCCAGCAGAAACTCCAGATCACTGACATCCAATTGCTCATCGGACCGGATCTGCTTCTGGTAGTATTCGATCAGTCTTGACAGCATCCGCTTCTTCGAAAGCGGATGAAGTCCAAGTTCTGCGGTGGCACGGCGGAGGGTAACTGCATCCGCCTCATTTCTCACACCGGCTGCGACAATCTCCTCACATTCCTGCAACCGCAGCATCGGATGACCCGGATATAGATCATAGCACCGATCCTCCAGCTCCTGAATGTTACCTTTATCCATTGCCGGGTATTTGCGGTATGGAATGTTGGTGTAGCGATTGCCGTATGCATCCTGGAACAGCAATACCGTATGTTCAGAAAACAACGGCACATATGCTACCCCGTCACGAATCGGAAAGGCATCTTCACCCTCAAGTTCTTCATAGCGGACAACCACATATTTGATATTCTGGTTCTTCAGGCGAACACCATAGGACCTCAGAATACCTGGCAGCACCCTGGCTACTTTCCCATCGATCATCTCCTGATATATCATACGCTGATACAGCAAAACAAGTCTTCGGTTAATCCGTGATTCTAATAGCTGCTCCATCGCAAACTGTTCCATATCCCGCTCATACTGACCATAAAGAGACGCTTCCGGCTTCATATATTTCAAAATATTGGTATACAGTATCAGACGGGTCTTATCGTCCAGATCTTTTTCATAGGAAAAGTACAACAGCACTTCCTTCGGAAGCAGTATATCATAATCTGCCGGAAGTGCATACAAAAAATACTCATATAGTCTGGTCAGGCTGATCCCCTGCTTCAGGGCATCCCGATACCAGTGAAAATACTCCGGTGTACGGCAATCTCCCCGAATTAAAACAGAGCAGATCGCATCCAGCAGCTCTTTTTCGGGATATTTTTCATACAGCCGGCTCATGATACGGTAGTACAGCCCGTATGAATGACGGATCGAACCGGACATCCGGGCGGCCTGAAACGCCAGATCCTTGTCAATCAGGTCACGTTTGGCGGCAAAATACAACACCTGCAGTTCAAACGTATCAATCTTCCTGAACAGGGAGCGATCCCGGTCAAACAGCTGGAAAACCGTCAGATATAAAAACGGGCTGCTGCACGGCTCCTGAAACAATTCCTCCAGCCGTACCAGCAGATTGTGCGGATCATCTTTCATGCTTGGCTCTAATTTCAGCCATAAAAAGAACAGATACGCATGCCCTTTCTCTTCCATCAGGTATTTACGAATCAATCGGATCAGGGTATCCCGCTGTCCATCCTTCTTCTGAACCTGAAACAGCAGATACTGGTAATAGCAATACCATTCCACCTGTTCCTGCCGAGCATCATAGATCTGATTACGGCATTCATCCAAAACGGTCAGAGCCTCATCCTTATGTCCCTGCATCAGGCAGAGCTCCCCATACAAAAGCTGCGTCAACGGATTCTCACCTAAGTGTCGGCGCATCCGCTCAATCGCCTGAAACATCTGATTCAGCAGCAGCCGGTCTTCATACAGTCCGGTCTCATATTCCAGCCGCACCATCAAATAACGGTTCAGCTCTTCCTGCCATAGCAGCAGACTGCTGTCTTTATTCGGATCCTCTCCCTGCACTTCAAAGCGCACCGAAAACGATTCACGTATCGTCGAGACCGTCAGTGCGCCCATATTCTTACCCTTATGAAGGCGGGCCGGATTCACCGTGTAAGCAACCTGGCAGACACCATTCTTAAAGTCCTGAGTCGTAAACGACTTCTTCGGCAATTCCAGAAAGTCGCCATCAGCGGCCACTTCAAACTGCACATACCCCCAGATGCTGCTCTTTATTTTAAGGGCCCCGTTAAACGGTGCCTGTAGTTCATGATATTCAATCAGTTCTTCCTCACTGCTTAACGATACGGCATCCTTCACCCGCAGCGCCACCAGAAATTCTTCCAGCAGATTCGGACGGTTGGAATGTCCTTTTAAGCCATCATAAATAGCTCTGATATGCATGTCCTGCATAAACGGAGCCTCTACAAAGTCCTGATATTCAAATAACCGAAGCGCCATATCCATATCCTGCTTCGCAATCTTACCGAAGTCCTGAGCTGTCAGAAGTTCCGTCAGGGTTCTTCCCGAAATCCCCGGGCTCACCCGGAAACGGTAAGGAATCTTCTTCTCACCCCCATTTGTTACCAGAAAAAAAGCCCCTTCAATCACGTCTTCCTGATTCAGGTGGGTACCATCCACTTCATATGTAACATGATTACGATTTCCGCCAAATGCTGCGCTGCCCACACGTACACGGGTATTCGTGGAATACACAAGTCCCTTGATGTGCAGTCCGCTGGCATCCGATATGAATATTTCTCTTCTCGTAACTTCTCCGGCGGCAATCGTCTCATCAACCGACTCCGGATCCAGCCGAAGCCCAGGCAGTTCTATGTCAATGATCCCTTTTGCCAGGCGGTTTATTCGTTCTCTCATAGTATCACCTGTCTAAAATTGCTGATTATCTAATATATATTAGCATATTTTTACTTGATTTAAAAGGAGTAAATTGGTATGATTAAGAAAAACTTATTGATGAAAGAGATGAACCTATGTTATCCGAACCCATGACACTATATAAACTGATGAATCTATATATGTTAAAGCAGGTTAATTTCCCGTTAACCAATGCTCAGCTGACTGATTTTTTCCTGAAGCACGAGTATGCGACGTATTTTACGCTGCAGCAGGCTCTGAACGAGCTTCAGGATTCGGGTCTGATCCGCACCGAATCCACGCACAATAGTACTCGTTATGAGATCACCAGGGAGGGCGAAGAAACCCTCAACTTTTTCGGAAAGAATATTTCAGCTGCCATCGTCGAGGATATGGATAACTATCTCAAGGAAAATCGTTTCCGCATGCGTAATGAAGTCGGTATCGTCGCCGATTTTTACAAATCCGTCAGCCAGGATTATATCGTCCACTGCGAAGTCCGGGAAGGCAAAGGTACCCTGATTGACCTGGACATCTCCGTCCCCGACAAGGAACAGGCAAAACAGATGTGCTCCCGCTGGCAGGAACGCAGCCAGGAGATCTACTCTTTCGTTATGAAGACCTTAATGCGGGAGTAATAATCAGAGCTCAAATGCCGTCAGCTTCTGGTCGAGCAAAAAACCAAGCCCGTTGCCTGGCTGTGAAACCATGGCAGTTGTCGCTTTCAGGTACACATATCCCGATTGAATTTGTCTATAAGCTTCCAGCAGTGGCAGGGAAGCTTTTTTCATGCCCTGAACAATCTCCTCATAATGAGCGATACACAGGTCTACAAGATCACCATCAAGCTGATTCCGGTCACGACTGTCTTCCAGAATATGTACAACTTTCGTTTTGGGGTAAGAATCCTTGTAGGTACGGGTACCGCAAAGGGCACTGACCACATCTGCTACCGCAATTATGCGCTCCTCTATCGTCAGATCATCTCCGGCAATGCCATTCGGATATCCTGAGCCATTCATCCGCTCATGATGGCGAGCCGCCAGACTAATTACATTGCGATCCACCTTCCCCTCCAGAATCTCAACACTGATTGATACATGGTTTTTCATGATTTGGTATTCTGTTTCTGTAAAGCGGTTCGGGCTTTCCAAAATGGCAATTGGAATACCAACCTTGCCAATGTCATGTATCATACTTCCCAGCCTGACCACTTCCTGCTGATCTGGCGGCAAACCAGCCAGCTGGGCAATGGACACACCTGCCTGGGTAGAGGTCACGGTATGGCTGACTGTCTGGGGACTGCGAAACTCCATAGAATATATAATCATCTTCAGCAGCTCATACTGTTCTTCCCGCGTATAGCTGCTGTTAAAACCCTGGTGAACTTCTTGATATGCCGCATCCTGACTGCTGCCAAAATCCTGTGCTGTCCAATCGACATCAATGTCTGACACCCACTGTATGATTGCTGGATCAAACAGCGTGCCAGCGTGAGCCTCTATCTGAGAGAAGATCGCAGCTTTTCCGTCAGCACCGCTCTGATGGACAATGTCAATACGATCCGCCACAAAAATAAGCTGGGCAAGATTACGGTAAGAGGGATGAAGATGCTTAAGCACTCTCAGATCCGCGTGATGAAACAGCAGTGCCGGTGCAAGGTAGCTAATCGGCGACAGATAGTTCACAAACAGGTATCCATAAATCGAATGCTCCCAGACATCTTCTGTTTCAAACTGCAGCATCTTGTCAATCTCTTCTGTTTTATACGCCCCAATATCATGGATAGTAGCAAGAAGGCAAATATCCCGAACCTGTTCGTCCGACAATCCCCCCTGTAACTTCAGCGTTTTGTATACTAAATATGACACCCGCTTTCCGTGGTCAATCAAGCGGCGGTCGACATAGTTGAGGGTAGTTTCCAAAATGGCTATAATGTCTAAATATATTGTATTTGTCATAGTTGCTCCTTCAGTACTGTTTTAAAACGTACTAGCTCTCATATCCATTGGGATTTTGTATTTGCCAACGCCAGGAATCCTGGCACATTTGTCTCAGATTATGTTTCGCCTTCCACCCGAGTTCTTTTTCAGCCTTGGCAGGATTTGCATAACAAGCAGCAATATCGCCTGCTCTGCGCGCTTTAAATACATAGTTTATTTTCAAATCATTAACTTCTTCAAAAGCATGAATCACATCAAGTACACTATACCCACCTCCTTTTCCGAGATTGTAAATCCAGACACCACCATCTTTTTCTTTCAGTTTGATCAAAGCATTGACATGACCTTCAGCCAAATCCACTACATGGATGTAATCGCGGACGCAAGTGCCGTCGGGAGTATCGTAATCGTTGCCGAATATGCCCAGGCTTACCAGCTTGCCAATGGCTACCTGAGTGATGTATGGCAGCAAGTTGTTGGGTATGCCTTTGGGATTCTCACCGATACGGCCTGATTTATGAGCCCCGATCGGGTTAAAGTAACGCAGCAGGATGACTTTCCATTCCGGGTCTGCTATACGCAGATCGGTCAGGATCTGTTCAAGCATCGCTTTGGTACGTCCGTAAGGATTGGTGATCTGGCCCATCGGACATTCTTCGGTGATTGGGACAAAAGCAGGATCTCCGTAGACGGTTGCCGAGGAACTGAAGACAATGTTCTTGACACCGTGTCTGCGCATGACATCACAGAGAATCAGTGTTCCGGTAATGTTGTTGTGATAATATTCCAAAGGTTTGTAGACGGACTCTCCTACTGCCTTAAGTCCTGCAAAATGGATTACGGCATCGATTGTTTCATTTTTAAAGACATGCTCTAGCGCTGGTTCATCCAGTAAATCCACTTCATAAAATGTTACAAGCTTACCTGTGATTTCCTCTACCCTTCGCAGGGATTCCCGGCTGGAATTGCATAGATTATCTACCACGACAACCTCATATCCTGCGTTTATCAGTTCTATGCAGGTATGACTTCCGATGTAACCGGCACCACCTGTAACTAAAATAGCAGCCATACGATATATCCTCCTTTTCGTGAGATAAAAAAAGTCTTTCTCGTTTATTATAATGTGAAAGACTTTTAAAAACAATGTGATTTTCTTATATTATATAATTTTTTCATTTGTTCAGCGTTTTAAAAACACAAAAAGCTTCCCCTTCATCTGAGGGAAAGCCTTTTCTAGACCTCTTATTTTTTCTGTTCTAAAAATGTCCGGATCTTCTCCAACGACCGTTTTTCAATCCTGCTGACATAAGATCGGGAAATCCCCAGTAATGCGGCGATTTCCCGCTGTGTACATGGTTTCTTGCCATACAGCCCGTACCGCATCCGCACTACGGTTTTTTCCTGATCCTTGAGACAGGCCTCATAAGCTTCGTACAGTTCCTGAATGTCCTGGCTTAATATCAGGTCTTCTAGAATTTCCTTGTTTTCCTTTTCGATTACGTCTACCAGACTGACAGATTCGCCGTCTTTATCCACACCAATCGGTTCAAACAGGGAAATTTCCCGGTTAAATTTTTTACTGGCCCGAAGAAGCATCAATATCTCATTTTCGATACACTTAGCTGCATAAGTGGCAAGACGAGAGCCGCGATCTGGATGGAAGGTATTTACTGCCTTTATAAGTCCGATCGTCCCCACGGACAGCAAATCCTCCATATCGTAATCTGTATTTTGATATTTTTTCGCCACATGAGCTACCAGTCTCATATTTCGTACTACCAGTACATTGCGCGCCTCCTGGTCGCCGTCCTTGCAGCGTTTGAGATACTCACTTTCTTCCCCGGGTGCTAGGGGTTTTGGAAATGTCTTCAAAGAAAGCCACCTTTAGCTTACTTAATTCTAGTTTATGCTGAGGTGGCTTTTCCGGTTGACTAATAAATTTGAAGTTTTTATATTTCTCTTATTATGCTATAGACAGGGGGCATTTTGGTATTTTAATGATGGAACAGACGAATTCCTGTAAAGGCCATGGCAATGCCATATTTATTGCATACTTCAATTACATTGTCGTCACGGACAGATCCTCCTGGCTGGGCAATATACTTCACACCACTTTTATACGCGCGTTCGATATTGTCGCCAAATGGGAAGAAGGCGTCAGAGCCAAGGGCTACGTCCTTCATTCCATCGAGCCATTTTCGTTTTTCTTCTTTTGTAAATACCGGTGGTTTCTCTGAAAATACAACTTCCCAGGCACCATCGGCAAGGACATCCATACATTCTTCTCCGATATAGACATCGATGGCATTATCCCGGTCGGCTCGCTTAATTCCATCACGGAATGGCAGGTTTAAGATCTGCGGAGCCTGACGCAGATACCAGTTGTCAGCTTTCCCACCGGCAAGTCTGGTGCAATGAACCCGGGATTGCTGGCCTGCACCGATACCGATAGCCTGTCCGTCTTTCACATAGCAGACAGAGTTGGACTGGGTGTATTTCAGGATGATCAGAGAAATCAGCAGATCCATTTTGGCCGTATCTGGCATTTCTTTGTTGCCGGTTACTACATTGGCCAGCAAATCATCGTTAATATCCAGCTCATTACGACCCTGCTCGAAGACAATTCCAAACACCTCTTTGTGCTCGATTGGATCGGGAACATAAGATTCATCCATCTGAATCACGCAGTAATTGCCGTTTTTCTTGACTTTTAGAATCTCCAGAGCCTCAGGTGCATAGCCGGGGGCAATGACACCATCTGATACTTCACGTTTGATCAGTCCGGCGGTGTCGGCATCACAGATGTCGGACAGGGCGATAAAGTCACCAAAAGAGGACATCCGGTCTGCGCCTCTGGCTCTGGCATAGGCACACGCCAGTGGTGAAAGCTCACCCATATCATCGACCCAGTAGATTTTGGCAAGGGTATCATCCAGCGGCAGCCCTACTGCTGCTCCGGCTGGAGATACGTGCTTAAAGGAGGTGGCAGCCGGAAGTCCGGTCGCCTGCTTCAATTCTTTTACCAGCTGCCAGCCGTTGAAGGCATCCAGGAAATTAATATATCCGGGCCTGCCGCTAAGCACCGTGATCGGCAGTTCCTTCCTTTCGTTCATAAATATCTTTGCCGGTTTTTGATTTGGGTTACAGCCGTATTTTAATTCGAATTCCTTCATTTGCCTAATCTCCTCTTACTGATTCTTATTAATAATCTTTGTATCGTAAGTACCTGTTGCAATATCGATATAACGTACAAAAAGTGACACTTTATTTTCTTCATTCAGGCTGTTCCACAGCAGTTCGGTGAAAGCCCCGAGATCATCTGGTATGGTGACCCGCTTCGGTTCTCCTGCAAAGCTTGGCAGCGGATCACCATCATGCATATAGGTGTGAATGAAATGTCCCTCCCCGGCAATGGGATTTTCGTATGCAAAAGTAAAACGGCCGCATGATTCCGGATTGCCGTTGCTGCTCTTTAAAATAGACATGGCATAGTTGTATTTGCCATTACCCAAATGCATAATACCGGAGATTCTCGGAGTATAATTCGGTGCATCAGGTTCAAATTCCCGGCTGCGCAGAGACTGTTCAAAAGTCAGCTGACGATCCATACCTTCGTAAATGGTATCCGTCTGGTCGCCATTTGTAACTATGATCTTATTGCCCAGTACCCGTACGGGGGCATAGATAATCAGGCTCGGATCCGTAAGTTTGGATGGATCAAAAGCCTGGGTGCGGATCCCTTCGCCATCCTCAACAAAAATGCGGTTTCTGCTGTTTTCACTTCTGCCCATGATAAAGTATGCGGCTACTGCCTTCGTTCCGTCTGCGCTTCTGCCAAGGACGATTCCGCGTCCCGGATATTCATTGCCCTTTAGTTCCTGTTCCAGAGAAAGTACTTTCATCTTCAACTCCTTTTTATTTTTATCTGATTTGGGGTAACAAAAAACCGCCCGGCACCACAAAAAAAGCGGCGCCCAGACGGTCGGCATTTACTAATAAGTGTGCTCCCTTGTGGTCTCCCACTAATCCGTCAGTCACACGCTGTAACTTAATCATAATAGATTCTATTTTTAAAATCAAGTATTTTTTCAAATACTTGACTATCCCTCCTGCTGTACTTTTTAGAAAATTTATAAAAAGGGACTGGTAATCTGTCGAAGAATCATATATAATCCTGTCTTTGACAGTTGAGACGTGAAAAAAGCCTAGTCAGCCCTTGTGAACAGGGCATTTCTAGGTTTTTTGTTTTTGTTAAAAAATGCGTACCTTTTTTGTATTCTTGGTTTTTTTGAATATTTTTTTGAAA
>JBOFYZ010000068.1:0-70579 GCA_051654925.1 Lachnospiraceae bacterium
CACAATGTTATAAATTTTAATAGAAAAAAAATACAATATTTCCATTAATTTCCATTTATAAAACTGTATACACTACTTTTTCCTGCTACTAAAATGAAATAAAACCGGACAACATTAACTGTTGTCCGGTTTTAAACTCACACTACTATGCAAGCCGCTGGTCGGGTTCGAACCGATGACCTCTTCCTTACGAGGGAAGCGCTCTGCCAACTGAGCTACAGCGGCATAGTTGTTTTATCTGATATTATGTTGTTCCTGTTATGGAGTAAAAATGCGTTGGATTAGGCTCCAACGCATTTAGTGACCTCACCGGGAATCGAACCCGGGTTTACGCCGTGAGAGGGCGTCGTCTTGACCGCTTGACCATGAGGCCTTTTCAGGTATCGAGTGTAAATCGAGGCGACAAGATTCGAACTTGCGACCTCTGCGTCCCGAACGCAGCGCTCTACCAAACTGAGCCACGCCTCGACACCTCTGACAGTATAATACGAATTTTCCAAGTTGTCAACAACATTTTATGAAAATTTTTCTACTTCATCTCTACCGGAGTAAATCCCAGATCATCCAGTATTTCTGCCGCTTTTTTAAAACAGCTCTCGCAGCCTTCAACGGTAACTGTTTTGTCGGCCAGACTCACTTTATGATCCAAACCGGCCTCAGTAAGGGCATTACCTATCCTGGATACACAGTGATCACACATCATTTCTTCACATTTGAAAACTTTCATATTTTTCTCCCTTTCTCTATTTCATTAATTTCTGAATGATGCCGCATAACTCATCAACGGCTGCTTCATGATCCGACTTAATATCATCTACCACACATGTTTTAATGTGGTCCGACAGCAGGATCTTGTTAAAGCTGTTCAGAGCCGCCTGAACGGCGGATACCTGTGTCAGGATATCCACGCAGTACCGGTCTTCTTCTACCATTGTCCTGATGCCGCGGATCTGACCCTCGATCCGGTTCAGCCGATTAAGAAGGTTTCGTTCTTCTTTCCCGTCTCTGTACTTATGTCTGCAGCAATTATTGTCTTCTGCCATATATACCCCCCGCTATTGTTAATGTTAAAGCCTCAGCGTCCGCAGGCGCAGTGCATTGCTGACTACGCATACCGAACTTAATGACATGGCAAATCCGCCAATCATCGGGCTCAGCAGCGGCCCTCCGAACAGATACAACACCCCGGCAGCAACCGGAATCCCCATGGTATTGTAGAAAAATGCCCAGAACAGATTCTGTTTGATATTGCGGATGGTGGCACGGCTAAGACGAATCGCCCGGTACACATCCATCAGGTCTGATTTCATCAGTACCACATCACCAGATTCCAGCGCAATATCACTGCCGCTGCCGATTGCACAACCGACATCAGCCTGAACCAAGGCCGGAGCATCATTAATACCATCGCCTACCATCATAACGGTTTTCCCTTGTTTTTGCAAGTCAGCCACAACCTGAGCCTTATCTTCAGGAAGGACCTGGGCTACCACATGATCAATATGAGCCTGGGCACCAATGTATTCTGCCGTCTGCCGGTTATCTCCGGTCAGCATATAGACATCGATTCCCATCCCCTTGAGCTGTTCTACTGCAGCAATACTGGTCTCTTTGATAGTATCTGCCACACTGATAATTCCAGCCACCGTCTGGCCCAGAACCAGATACATTGGTGTCTTACCCTGCCGGGCCAAACTTTCAGCCTGCTCCCTTACCTGATCATCCAGATCCAGCCCCAGCTGTTTCAACAGGCGGCTGTTGCCGATCCCGGCCTGCTGTTCCTGATATACGGCAAGAATTCCGGCTCCTGTCAGGCTCTGGAACTCGCGCGGACGCTCCAGTTCCAGATTCCGGTTCTTTGCTTCATTGACAATCGCCTGCCCCAATGGATGTTCAGACATCTGTTCACAGCTTGCGGCAATCTGCAGAATCTGTTCTTCGCGGCAATCGCCATGAAAAACCAGAATGTCCGTGACCTGTGGCTTTCCTTCCGTAATCGTCCCGGTCTTGTCAAAAACAACAGCATCTGCCTTATGACAGATTTCTAGTGCCTCACCGCTTTTAATCAGAATGCCATGACTGGCACCGACACCGGTCCCTACCATAATAGCAGTCGGAGTCGCCAGCCCCAGTGCACAGGGACAGGCAATTACTAATACTGCCACAAAAATAGTCAGGACAAAAGCCAGCTCCTTGCCTCCGACCAGCCACCAGAGCAATGCGGCAACCAGGGCGATACCCATTACAACCGGTACAAAAACTCCGGCCACCCGATCTGCCAGTTTGGATATAGGCGCTTTCTTCCCCTGTGCATCCTCAATCAGCCTGATAATTTTTGCAAGAGTCGTATCCTCACCGGTATGGGTGACTTCCACTTCCAGGGCACCATTAAAATTCATACTGCCGCCAATCACATGGTTACCCGGTTTCTTCTCTACCGGGATGCTTTCACCTGTCAGCATCGATTCATCAATACTGCTGGTTCCTTCAATAATGGTTCCGTCCAGCGGGATCCGGCTGCCCGGTTTGATCAGGATATGCTGCCCGGTGGTGACTTCGTTCGTGGCAATCTCCCGTTCAACACCAGCTTCCAGCAAAATGGCCGTATCCGGGGCCAGTTCCATCAGCTTGCGGATCGCTTCTGAGGTCTTGCCTTTACTCCGACTCTCCATATACTTGCCGAGCATGACCAGGGTAACAACGACTGCCGCCGATTCATAGTAGAGCTGATGCGCATTCATTGGATCGGCCGGAATGGTAACCGTCATTACCAGGCTGTAGAGAAAGGCACTTCCCGTACCGATCGCAACCAGTGAATCCATATTGGGATTCCCTTTAAACAATGCCTTCAAACCGCCCACATAAAACTTCTTCCCGCAGATCAGAACCGGGATCGTCAGCAGCAGCTGCGCTACGGAAAAATTCAGCGGATGGGTATGCATATCTAAAAATCCTGGCAGCGGCAGTGTAAACGGCACCATATGTCCCATTGAAATATAAAACAGCGGGACGGCAAAACATGCCGCGATAATCAGGCGCTTCTTAGCAACTCCCAACTGCTCCTCCTGCTCCTGAAAAATCGCCTCATCCTGTTCTCTCAGACTTTTATCCTCTTCTACCAGGGAGGCGCCAAATCCAGCCTTATCCACCTTCTGGATAATCAGTTCCGGAGTGACAGCGGCTTCATCATAAGTAATTGTCATCTTCGCTGTAGTAAGATTAACACTGCTTTCCTGAACTCCTTCCAGCTTGCACGTCACACGTTCTACCGCGCTGGAACATGCAGCACATGACATGCCAGTAATATTATATACTTCTGTTCTCATCTTTTCACCTCTTTCAATACCCCCATGGGGTATCTTGATTATATAAAATAATACAGGAAGTGTCAACATTCTCGTTACAATTAATCTTTTTTGCTATTATTCTATCATGGATGAAGAGCTTTATATTGGTCAATCTACTGGTGAAATAGCATCTGCAATGTGAGATAACATATAACTACACCGGCATTAATGGGAGCGAATATGTAGCTGGGGGCTGTCGTACTAAAAAAGCCTGTGGACGCTGGCGGCGGCTGTGCTGCCTGTCCGTATTTTCTGCCTTTGCAGGACTGTTAGAGTCTCTTAAAGCAGAGAACTGATGCGTTAATGCCAGAAACGGCCATTGTTTGAGCGCAGCGAGTTATGGCGTTTCTGGCATTGTATTTAGCATCAGTTCTCTGCTTTTAGAGACTCTTTCAGTCCGAAACCGCAGGAAATACGGACAGGCAGCACAGCCGCCGCCAGCGTCCACAGGCTTTTTTAGTACGACAGCCCCTCGCTCAAAAGTCAAAGAGTGAAAGCTGATTGGATTCCGGCAAATTGTGCATCAACCCCATATCTCCCATCAGGTCACACAGTGTTTTACTCACCTTGGAACGGTTTCTGAAATCCTCACGTGATAAGAAGATTCCATTTTTTGCTGCTTCCACGACACCTTCGGCCGCCTTCTCTCCCATGCCGTCTATACTGCTTAAGGAAGGCATCAGTTTGCCGTCAATAATCTGAAAGTGATTGGCTTTGGCCCGGTAAATATCCAGCGGGCAGAATTCATAGCCGCGGGCATACATCTCCTGAACAATCCTCATATCACGATACGTATCCTGTTCTTTTTTAGACAGAGTATCCTGCCTCTTTTTATAATCTTCCAGATAAAACTCGAGTTTATCCATCCCCTGACACATCAGTTCATAGGAAAAACCGCTGGCCCGGATACTGAAATATGAGGCATAGTAAGCGAGCGGATAAAACACTTTGCAATAGGCCACCCGCCAGGCCATCATGACATAGGCCGCCGCATGCGCTTTGGGGAACATGTACTTAATCTTCTGACAGGATTCAATATACCAGTCCGGGACATCCTGAGCCGTCATTGCATCAATCCATTCAGGACTCAGTCCTTTGCCCTTTCTGACCGATTCCATAATCGTAAAGGAAAGACTCTCATCAACGCCTTTCTGAATCAGATACACCATAATATCGTCACGACAGCAGATCGCGGTCTGAATCGTTGCCTGACCACTCAGAATCAAATCCTTGGCATTGCCAAGCCATACGTCCGTACCATGGGCCAGTCCGGCAATTCTGACCAGATCGGAAAAATATTTCGGCTTGGCATCAATCAACATCTGCATCGCAAAGTCAGTACCAAACTCCGGGATACCCAGCGCCCCCAGTTTGCAGCCGCCAATATCTGACGGCGAAATCCCCAGTGCCGAGGTATTCTGAAACAACGTCATGACCTCTTGATTGTCAAGCGGTATATCGTTAACCGGATCCAATCCCGTCAAATCCTGAAGCATCCGGATCATGGTCGGATCGTCGTGCCCCAGAATATCCAGCTTCAGCAGGTTATGGTCAATCGAGTGATAATCAAAATGAGTCGTGACCGTCTTGGTCGTCATATCATTAGCCGGCCGCTGTACCGGTGTAAAGGAATAAATCTCCTCCCCGATCGGAAGTACCACGATACCGCCCGGATGCTGCCCGGTAGTCCTGCGGATTCCGACACACCCCTGGACAATCCGGTCTATTTCACAGTTGCGCTTATGTACGCCGCGCTCCTCGTAATATTTCTTCACATAACCGAATGCTGTTTTGTCTGCCAGGGTACCGATTGTTCCAGCCCGGTAAGTCTGCCCTTTCCCGAAGATAACCTCGGTATAATCATGAGCCTTACTCTGATATTCACCCGAGAAATTTAAATCGATATCAGGTTCTTTGTCGCCCTTAAAGCCAAGGAATGTCTCAAAAGGAATATCGAATCCGTCTTTTGTCAGTTCTGTTTTGCAGACAGGACAGACCCTGTCCGGCATATCGCAGCCTGCCATACCCGAGAACTGCTTCACTTCTTCCGAGTCAAAATCATTAAAATGACAGTTGGTACAGTAATAATGCGGACTAAGCGGGTTAACCTCCGTAATTCCCGACATGGTTGCGACAAAGGAGGAACCGACGGAACCTCGCGAACCAACCAGATAGCCGTCTTCATTTGACTTCCATACCAACTTTTGGGAAATAATATACATAACGGCAAAACCATTCGAAATAATAGAGTTCAACTCCCGTTCGAGACGTTCCACAACAATCTCAGGCAGGTTTTCTCCATACATTTCATAAGCTTTTTCATAGCAGATTTTACGTAATGTTTCGTCCGAGTTTTCAATGACCGGAGGACACTTATCCGGCCGTACCGGGGCAATTTTCTCGCACATATCGGCAATTTTGCGGGTATTGGTAATAACAACCTCTTCTGCACGATCCGGTCCGAGATATGCAAACTCTTTGAGCATCTCTTCGGTTGTCCGCAGATACAGCGGCGCCTGCATATCGCTGTCGGAAAAGCCTTTACCAGCCATGATAATCCGGCGGTAAACTTCATCTTCCGGATTCATAAAATGAACATCACAGGTGGCACAGGTCAGCCTTCCAACGGTATCTCCCAGTTCGATAATTCTTTTATTGATATCTTTCAAATCGTCCCAGCCTTTTACGGCACTCTTTGGATCCCGGAGCATAAATTCATTGTTGCCCAGCGGCTGAATCTCCAGAAAATCATAAAATTTTGCAGTTTTCAGCAGATCGGTCTGTGATGCACCGCGCAACACGGCCTGATACAACTCTCCTGCCTCACAGGCCGAGCCAATGATCAGCCCTTCCCGATACTGGCTCAGGACACTTTTGGGAATCCTGGGCCGTCTGGCATAATAATCTATATGGGACCAGGAAATCAGCCGGTATAAATTAATGCGCCCGACTTCATTCTTGGCGAGAATGATGACATGATAAGTTGGCAGCTTTTTAATCATATCCGCTGACATGGCACTCATTTCATTGAGCCGCTTCAGATCTTCAACCCCACGTTCCCGCAGCATCGTTACAAATCTGGCGAATATTTCTGCGGTAGCACCGGCATCATCCACAGCCCGGTGATGACTTTCCAGGGTGATATGAAGAGCCTTCGCCACGGTATCCAGCTTAAACCGGTTCAGGTTCGGCAGCAGATGCCGAGCCAGCGCTACCGTATCCAGAACCGTCGGAGCAAATTCAAGATTCAGCCGGATAGCATTGTGCGAAATAAAACTGATATCAAACGATGCATTATGGGCTACCAGCACACTATCCTGACAGAATTCCAGGAAATCGGGGAGAGCCGCATCAATCCGGGGCGCAGGCAGAACCATATTGTCATTGATTCCTGTCAGCTGTTCAATTTCAAAGGGAATCGGCACATCCGGATTGACAAAGGTACTGAATTTATCTGTAATTTTGCCATCTGTTACCTTAACAGCACCGATTTCAATAATTCTGTTTTTTTCCGGACTAAAGCCGGTCGTCTCTATATCGAATACGACATAGGTATCAGACAGGCTCTGGCCGCGCGGATTTTCAACCAGATCCTTCATATCATCGACCAGGTATCCCTCAACCCCGTAGATAACCTTGAAATCATCATTCCGGTCGAGGGCATGGCTCGCATCCGGAAACGCCTGCACACAACCATGGTCGGTGATCGCCAGTGCCGGCATTCCCCACGCTTTAGCACGTTTTACCAGGGATTTGACATCTGTCACGCCATCCATGTCGCTCATTTTAGTATGGCAGTGAAGCTCCACCCTTTTTAGCGGGCTGTTATCCACTCTTTTACTCGAAAAATCCTCTGCCCGCTTAATTCCGCGCACAGCACCAATCGTCAGTTCCCCATCAAATTTGTCAACCGTCGGCATGCCGTGGAGACGAATAAAAGTCCCCGGCTTCGTCGCTGCCTCCAGTTCTCCGGCCACATCTTCGTTGGCAAATAATTTAACGGTGATCGTATCGGTAAAATCAGTAATATCAAAAATAATTAATGTTTTGCCGCTTCTCAATATCCTGCTGTCCTTCTTCAGGATCTTTCCGCGTACTGACAGTTCTCCGATCTCACCTTCTATTTTGTCAATTTCGGTGAAATCATCTTCAAAGTCCTTGCCATATAAAAGATCAGGATTATCCGGCTTTTTGCGGTAACCACCGCTGCTCCAGTCGGTCTTTTTTGCCGCTGCAGCTGTTTTTTTATCTTCCCCAGCTGCGGCTGCGGGTTCTGGCTTGGCTTTCGGGTGAACCGTCTGGAACGCGGCTGCCTGTTTCCGCTCCAGCTCTTGTCTGGCAAACTGCTCCCGCTGTACGGATGCCTTATCCCTGACAGGTTTGATATATTCGAATTCAACTTCAACCGGAAGCCCGCATCTTTCATGGAAAATCTTCTCCAGAATCCGCTTTAGTTCTCCGGTCTTTTCTTTATTCACCATCGTGTCTTCCACCGTCATATGAAGGATATCCGGTTTTGGGAACGTACACGTTGCCTTGCGGAGCATACTGTACTCGACGATGCTGTAATTTTTAAGTTCCAGCAGCAGACTGTCCCGGTATATCTTAAGCAGTTTTTCCGGTGTATATTGGCCTGACAGACGGAATTTCTCGGTAATTTTTATCGTAATCTGTTTCTTTGGAAACAGCTGTGCTTTGATCCCTGCTTCCAAATCCAGAATGTTTTTTTTATGTATCAGTCTGGGACTGGTTATGACAATGCGAATAGAGCTTCTATTCCTGCTCATAGAGACTTTCTCTACTTCAACCAGGTTTAAAAGCTCCTGCATCTGTTCGGTCATATGTAATCCCGGAAATACTTCCAAAAATTGTTTCATATGTTCCCCTTATTGCACTTTTGCTATGCGCTGAAGTTCCTGCCGCAAAGAGTCCAGCAGCTCTTCCTCCGGAACCTTGCGGATCACTACACCTTTCCGAAATAACAGGCCTTCACCGCAGCCTCCGGCAATCCCCAGATCGGCTTCTCTGGCCTCTCCCGGTCCGTTCACTACGCAGCCCATTACCGCTACCTTAATATCCAGTGTATCAAACTCACTGACCAGATTCTCCACCTGGTTGGCCAGGCCAATGAGATCCAGTTGGGTCCTTCCGCATGTCGGACATGAAACTACTTCGATGCCGCCGGTTCTGATCCCCAGTGTTTTCAGGATCAGCTTTGCTGTCTTTATTTCTTCGACCGGATCACCGGTCAGAGACACCCGGATCGTATCGCCGATGCCCTGGTTGAGGATAATCCCCAGACCAACCGATGATTTGATATTACCGGAAGTTATGGTCCCCGATTCAGTAATGCCGACATGCAGCGGATAACTGGTCTTATCCCTGATTTCTTCGTGTGCTTTCACACACATCATGACATCGGAAGACTTGATACTGATCACCAGGTTATCATAACCCATATCTTCAATCATCCGGGTCTTATCCAGGGCACTTTCGACAATCCCCTGCGCTGTGACACCGCCGTACGTTTCTATCAGATGACGCTCCAGTGAACCGCTGTTGACACCGACCCGGATCGGTATCCGGTATTCCTTTGCTTTGTCTACAACCGCCTGAACCCGCTCGGTATTGCCGATGTTGCCGGGATTAATTCTGATCTTATCGGCGCCATGTTCGATTGCTGCAATTGCCAGCCGATAGTCGAAGTGAATATCGGCAACCAGTGGAATATGAATATGTTTCTTTATTTCTTTTAATGCAATGGCTGCTTCAACAGTTGGCACTGCCACACGGATAATATCACAGCCAGCTTCTTCCAGTCTGAGAATCTGCTCTGTGGTCGCTTTGACATCCTCGGTCCTGGTATTACACATAGACTGGATCAGAATCGGATGAATGCCGCCAATTGTCTTGCCGCCGATATGAACTTCTTTTGATTTCATGCGGATACTCATACTAATAACCTCTCCATTTATAACAGGTTTCTGATATCATTAAATAAGATCAGAACCATGATAGCCATCAAAACCATCATGCCGGCCAGATGAACCATACCTTCTTTCTGCTGATCGATCGGCTTGCCCCGCAGCAGTTCCAGGATCAGAAAGACCAGCCTGCCGCCGTCCAGGGCCGGTATCGGAAGCAGATTCATAATACCCAGACTGGCACTCAGAATCAATATCCAGTACGAAATAATCATAATCACGGCACTGGCACCGGCTTCCCGGCCTTCTCCCACCGTTTCACCAACCATCGTTACAATCCGGACGGGACCTGCGACTGCCTCATCCACCTGTACCTGCTGTCTGAACATCATTCCCAGACTGTCAAAGGTGGAAACAATACAATACTTCACCTCATAGGCACTGTAATACAAAAGACTGACCGGTGAAGTGATTTTCTCATAGCCGGGGAACTGTACGCCAATCATGTAAGATCCATATTCTTGTGCATATTGCGGCTGAATCGTCACGGACTGCCGGCCGCTTCCTTCCCGTTCATACTGAATCGTCACCGGTTTGCCCGGGTGGGAAAAAAGATACAACGAAATATCACGGTTTGCCGTCACCTTGCGATTGTCGATTTTTACTATTTTATCACCGGTCTGTAAGCCTGCTTCAGCCGCCGGGTATCCTTCCATAACATCCTGAAGAACCGCGGAATCATGCCCGATATGGGACACAATGACCATTGCAAACAGAAATGCCAGAATAAAATTAAAAACCGGCCCGGCAGCAATAACCGAAATCCTGGCCCAAACCGACTTGTTGTTAAAGGCTCTGGGATCTGACTGGGCATCATCTTCTCCCAGCATCATACAGGAACCACCAAACGGCAGTATTTTTAAAGAATAACGAGTTTCACCCTTTTCAAAGCTAATCAGCCGCGGCCCCATGCCGATCGAAAATTCCACCACGCAAATGCCGTTCAGCTTAGCAAATAAAAAATGACCAAATTCGTGAATTAAAACGATAAATCCAAATAAGAGAATTGCTGCAAGAATATTCAGCAATTTACCACCTGCTTTCTATATATTCATAAGTTTCCTGTTCTGCATCTAAAATCTGACTAACCGTTGGATCTGCAACAATCTGGTGATGCTCCATCGCCTGACAGATCATCTCCGTAATATCCGGATAAGAGATTTTCCGCTGTAAAAATTTGCTTACTGCATATTCATTGGCGGCATTGTATACGGTCGGAAGCGTTCCCCCGCTTCGGCCGGCATCATAAGCCAGTTTTAGTCCGCAAAATACTTCCTGATCCGGGGCTTCAAATGTTATGCTTCCCAATTTTGAAAAATCCAGACGTTCGCCCGGCAAAAATCTTCGTTCCGGATAATACATCGCATACTGGATCGGCAATTTCATATCAGGAGTCCCCAGCTGCGCCATAACGGCACCATCTTCAAATTCCACCATCGAATGAATGATACTCTGCGGCTGTACCACCACCTGAATCTGATCCAGCTCTACCTGAAACAGCCATTTGGCTTCCATGACCTCCAGCCCCTTATTGACCATGGTAGAGGAATCAATGGTAATCTTTTGCCCCATCGACCAGTTGGGATGTTTTAAGGCATCTTCAAGCCGGACATGCTGCAGTTGTTCCTTCGTCCAGCCACGGAATGGACCGCCGGAAGCAGTCAGTAAAAGCTTGTGGACCTGCTTCTGATCTTCGCCATTCAGGCACTGGAAAATAGCACTGTGTTCGCTGTCTACCGGCAAAATATTGACTCCCTGCTGTCTGGCCAGCGGCATGATAATATGGCCTGCCGTAACCAACGTCTCTTTATTCGCCAGTGCAATATCTTTTCCGGCTTCCATCGCGGCAATCGTGGGACGGATCCCAATCATTCCGACCAGCGCGGTAACTACCAGCTGCGCAGCTGCTTCTGTGGCCACTTCTAAAAGCCCATCCATTCCGGATGTCACCCGGACATCCAGATCAGCGATGGCACATGCCAGTTCTTTCGCTTTCTGCTCATCCCATACACAAACAATCCGGGGATGAAATTTTCGAATCTGTTCTTCCAGCAGACGGATATTACTTCCTGCTGCAAGTGCGGTAACCTTGATATCCTGCTGGTGTTCGACAACTTCCAGCGTCTGGGTCCCTATCGAACCAGTTGACCCAAGAATTGCAATGTGCTTCATATGCAGCCCTCCATTATCTTAAGAATGTCACTGCAAAATAAATTGCAGGAGCTGTAAACAGCATACTGTCAAAACGGTCCAGAATACCGCCGTGGCCAGGTATCAGGTGACCGTAGTCCTTGATGTCATGATTTCGTTTGATGGCGGAAGCCGCCAGATCGCCGATCTGGGAAATAACTGCAGCGATTGCACAGGCAATGGAACAGGCCGCCTGCGGATTGGTTACTTCGTGCATATTTACGCCAAACAAAACCGCATACAGATACCCCAGCAGCGCCGCACCGATGACTCCTCCGACCGCTCCTTCGATGGATTTCTTCGGACTTAATACCGGTGCCAGTTTATGTTTGCCAAGAAGCATCCCCGCACAGTAAGCACAGGTATCACAGCCCCATGAACTGAAGAAGATCAGCCAGACCAGATATTTTCCATCTGTCATAACACGGACCTGATATAAGTATGATAACATCACTGCAATATAATACACACCAAAGAATACGGCTGTGACTTCTTCGGTCTTAAATTTTGGAAATGTAATAACATACAAGCTCATCAGGATCATCAGCATTGCGATGGCCATCAGCGTAAGATACTGCTGATCATCCGTCCACAGCATCCAATAATAGAATATGGCAGCCAGATATCCGATCATTCCCAAAATTGTTCTTTCGACCTTTAAAACCCGGTAAAGTTCAAACAAGCCAACCAAAGAAATCAGGCCAGATGCCACAAACAGCAGGCTGCCTCCGGTACCTACAATAAAAAAAGCCAATATCACAAGAATAATACCACTGATCAATCTTGTTGTGAACATGGAATGCCTCCCCTGCTTTATTTTGCCCCGCCGTATCGCCGGTCTCTTTTGTTATAAGCTGCAATCGCCCTGGACAGCTCTTCCTGATTGAAATCAGGCCACAGACATTCTGTTACATAGATCTCGGTGTAAGCAAGCTGCCATAGCAGATAATTGGACAGACGAATCTCGCCGCTGGTCCGAATCAGCAGATCAGGATCCGGCATTCCCGCCGTATCAAGATAGGATGCCACTAAGCTTTCTGTTATATCCGCCGGATCCATCTTTCCATCTTTTCCCGCCTGTACGAGCTGCCGGACAGCTCTGGTAATTTCATCACGAGAACCATAATTTACAGCAATCACAAAAGTCAGGCCGGTATTATCTTTTGTTTGATCTTCCAGGCGGGTAATCCCATCGATAATATCCTGAGCAAAACGGCTCTTATCCCCGATCATCCGCACTCTGACATTATTAGCCGAAGCGACTTTCAGCAGACGGACCATATAATAGCGAAACAGCTGCATCAGCGCCCCAACCTCGTCCGTGGAACGCTTCCAGTTCTCGGTAGAAAAACCATATACAGTCAGATATTCAATACCCATACGGGCGGCAGTCTCTACCGTCTTTTCGACCGTAATACAGCCTTCTTTATGCCCCATCGTCCGCGGAAGCCCGCGCCTTTTTGCCCATCGCCCGTTGCCGTCCAAAATAATAGCCACATGCCCGGGTATCACCATATCATTCAGGTTTTGTTCCATAATTACCTCCGTAAACAACAATGGGACAGGAATATCCCCCGCCCCCGTATTGTTCCTGTTCTTTATACAGTCATAATCTCTTTGGTTTTGTTATCTACAACGCCATCGATCTTTTCGATCATCTTATCGGTAATCTTCTGAATTTTATCCTCGCTGGTTTTCAGCTCATCTTCAGAAATCTCGTTGGTTTTTTCCATCTTCTTGATCGCATCGTTGGCATCACGGCGGATATTGCGGATAGCCACTTTAGCGCCTTCGCCCTTTTTCTTTACATCCTTGGCCAGCCCTTTTCTGCGTTCCTCGGTCAGTTCCGGGAATACCAGACGGATAACATTGCCGTCATTGGTAGGATTAATACCCAGATCTGATGTCAGCAGTGCCTTCTCGATCTCTTTGAGCAGATTTTTCTCCCATGGCTGAATGACGATCATCCGCGCTTCCGGAATGGAAATATTACCGACCTGCTGGATCGGGGTCGGGGTTCCGTAGTAATCAATCTTAATACGGTCCAGTACGTGCGGATTCGCACGGCCGGCACGGATCGTTGCCAGTTCTCCCATCAAAGAATCCAGTGATTTATTCATTTTGTCTTCATATACTTTTAATTTATCCTGCATAATATCCTCCTGTTATACGGTAACTAGCGTACCATTTATTTTGCCCTGCATTGCATTGGCTATGCTGTCTTTCTCATTCAGATCAAACACGGCCATCGGCATCCGGTTCTCCATGCACATAATCGATGCGGTCAGATCCACAACTGCCAGCTGCTGTTCGATCACAGCTTCTATCGTAATTGTATCATATCGTTTTGCTTCCGGGTTCTTGGCCGGATCACTGTCATAAACACCGTCAATTGACTTCGCCAGTAAGATACAGTCCGCTTCCATCTCAACAGCGCGAAGGACAATCCCGGTATCGGTGGAAAAATATGGATGCCCGGTTCCCCCGGCAAAGAAAACCACTTTGCCCTGCTTCATATACTGATTCGCCAGATCCTTGGAAAAGAGCTGGGTCATGGAACCACAGGCAAATGGAGTCAGAATCTCGGTCTCCATCCCGACACCTCGGAATATCTCCGAAACATAAATACAATTCATAATGGTTGCAAGCATTCCAATCTGATCAGCTTTCGTACGATCCATGGCATTGCTTGTACGCCCCCGCCAGAAGTTGCCGCCGCCGATCACAATGCCAAGCTCTACACCTGCATCGACCGAGGCCCTGACCTGTCTGGCTACTGCCTTCACCGTATCTTCATCATATCCGGTTTTCTTTGGACCCGCTAACGCTTCGCCGCTCAATTTGAGCAAAACCCGTTTCATCTTCATCCCTGTGTCTCCTTCATGTTGTAAATCGATGGGTTTATCATACCACATCCGACAACATTTGAAAAGGCAAAAAAATCCAGACTAATTCCAGAATTTATGTATTTTTTCTGATAATGCCGCCACCGATAATGGATGCGAAAAAAAATAGCCCTGGATCAGATTTGCCTGATTCTGTTCAATAATATCGCGCTGTTTTTCATTCTCCACCCCTTCAACCGTTACTGAAAGACCTACCGCATGGGCATACTCAACAATAATACGCATGGTTTTCTGAAGAAACTCATCCTGCTCAATCCCATCAACAAACGAACGATCCGTCTTCAGCATGTCAACCGGCAGATGTTTCAGATTTAAAAAGCTTGAATAGCCATTGCCAAAATCGTCGATTGCCAGAGAAATGCCGGCCTGCTTGATCGCTTTGAGCAGTTCAATCGTCTGCTTATCAAAACTCACTTCGGCAGTCTCGGTAATTTCAAGAACCAGCTTACTTACCGGGAAATCATATGCTTCAAGCACTTTGATAAACTTTGGCAGAAGTTCGCGGTCACGCAGCTGAATGGGTGAAAGGTTGATCGAAATATGACGAAAATTATCCGCCTCATCCAGCTTCCATTTTTTGGTCTGGCTGATTGCTTCTTCAAACACCCATTGGCTGATTGCCGTAATATAACCCAGCTGTTCCGCCTTTTCAATAAAGATACCGGGCGGTATATTGCCCAGTTGTGGACTGTTCCAGCGGCATAAGGCTTCCATTGCCACCCATTTTCCGGTACACGTATCCACAACCGGCTGGTAGTTCAGCGAGAAACCTTCCATATTATTCAGTACACAGGCTTTCAGCGATACCTGCAGACGGATATCTCTTTGGAATTCTTCATTTTTCTCACCATCATAAAAGATCGGTCCTTCCGCCTTGGATGCAGCAATCAAAACCCGTTCCATCAGGTTGATCAGATTCTCATAGGAATCTGGTTCTTCCACCATCTGCAGTACTCCGATTCGTGTTCCGGAGAATACACGCTGTCTGATCCCGCCCACATCGACCATCCACGCCTGGTCAAAGCGGCGGTAGATATCTGCGGCCATTGCCTCGACCTGGTTCTGCCGGTGATTCTTCATCAAAAGAGCGAATTCATTACCCTTGAAGCGATACAGTCGAACATCGGGACCAGTCAGGCCGGATATCCAGTCGGCAATGCTTTTCAGCAGCAAATCACCGATATCGCGGCCATAGACATTATTGATTTCCCGCAGGCTTCTGGTATCAAAGCAGATAATAAAAAGATTTTCACTGCTGTATTTCTGAAGGTCACGCTGTAACTTCATGCCATTGGGAATTTTCAGTTTTTGATCGTAGTATGCCAGATACTGCATTTTTTGTTCTTCATTCTTACGTTCCGTAATATCGGCAATCGTTGTCATAACAGCCAGTCGATTCTCAATCCAGCGAAGTGCCCGCAGCTTCAGCATGTACCAGCATTCCGTCTTTTTATTATAAAGCTCCACGGTCTGACTGCCATGAGGATCACCATTGTCATCCAATAATTTGTTTTTATCGATCTCTTTCCACTGTTCCCATGAATGGCTGCTGTCATTCATAAACTCCCGGTATTCATTATTATTGATCAGTAATTCATCGCTATAAAAATCCGTCAGAAAAGCACCGATTTCCGTAATGTCTATAAAATTCTGAAATGCCTTCAGGGAATCGTCCAGGCTGCGCGCTGTCCGCTCAAGTTCTTCAGTCTTATTCGTCAGGCTGTAATTCAGTTCCAGCAAATCCGTGATTGTTTTGGTCAACGTCTCCAGAAATTTTACCAGATTATTAAATTCCTGTTCCGAGATTACCGGCAGCATATCAATGCTTTTCTGTGCCTCTTCCTTTGAAATGCCAGCCTTATCTGCGATTTGTTTAATCAGATCCTGCAAATATTCCATTTCTATAATATCAGTCACCTTCTTCTTTTGGTTTTATCCATAAAATAATCCTAATTCCCTTACTGCAATTTGTCAATTATTTTCGCCTTATTCTTTGTCTTATTTATTCCAATATTTGCCCAGTATACAGCACCGGTGCACATCGCGCATGGCTCTGCGGCCGTATACATCGTGCAGTCCCAGAGGAAATCTTTATCATACAGCATGGACGCACGTTCAGCCAGCTGCGTTTCTGCATGACCGGTGCATTTATGCCCGGTAATTTCGTTATTCATCTGCTCTACCAATTCTCCACATAGCGCTATATGTGCTCCACTTTTATCACACCATTAATTCGTTCCAGTTCCTGTATCAGGGTATAGACACTGACCTCCGGAGTCAGCTTCAGCATCAGATTCAGATAAACCACCTCGGCTTCTTCCACAGAGCCTCCTGCCTGAGCTGTCATATTAATAAATTCCATATCCAGAATCTTGATATTATGACTGGCCAGCAAAAGATTTATCGCACCGATTACCTTGGGTTTATTCATTGACTCAACACTCAGGTTGGTGACTTCCGACACATAGCGAAGTCCCTTGTAAATCTTATTGAAGATAAACAAAATCAGGCAGATATTAACGGTTACAATAATTGCCAGAAAGTAAAATCCGGCTCCACATGCAAGTCCGATCGCCGCAACGACCCACAAGCTCGCAGCAGTCGTCAGCCCTCTGACATTCGGGCCATGATGAATAATCGTACCGGCTCCCAGAAAACCAACACCGCTGATTACCTGTGCACCCAGACGCGCCGGATCTGAAAGCATGCCGAATTCCGCATGGTATTTGCGAAACATATACTCAGATAAAACCATAATAGTCGCCGAACCTACGCATACCAGAATGTGTGTTTTAAACCCGGCCGGGCGGTGCTTAAACTGCCGCTCCATCCCGATCACTCCACCCAGCCCAATTGCCAGCAGGATCCTTAAGGCTATTTCCATATATCCCATCATCTATCATTACCTGTCTTTCGTTAATTTATATTATGTTGGTTCGTTTATTCACACCAGAAACGCGTCTGCGAAGCTAGTCGTAGATCCACTACGCCGTCGCTTCGCAGACGCGTTTCTGATGCTAATATCAAAGAACCTATTTCATTCCGAAAATAATTGGTTCTTTTCTCTTGGGAGGGTCTAGTTCTGTATTGGAATAGCCTATTGACATCGCGCAGACAAGCTCAAAATTATCTGGGATGTTATGTTCTTTTTTGAATTCGGGGGTGTTCATGTGGAATTCGGCGAAGCCTAACCAGCAGGTTCCGATGGCCATACTGTGGGCTGCGAGCATAATATTGGCTGCTGCCAGGCTGCAGTCTTCTTTGTAGTAATAGCTGCTGGTATCTCCATAGATTACCATTGCGTTACTAGCTCCGTTAAATACATTGAATTTGGGATTAGTCATCCACTTCTGGTACTGTTGCAGATGTGGATACTGATCTATGTTGGTATTAAGTTCCATTTTAATCTGTTCTGACATGGCGATTAATTTCTCTTTGCCTTCGATACACAAGAAGGCCCATGGCTGCTTGTTTGATCCGGTCGCGGCCTTGGTTCCCAGTTCAATCAGTTGTTTCAGTACTTCTTTGGAAATTATTTTATCCTCGTAAGAACGGACACTTCTTCTTGTTTCAATGCATGATATGATATCCATAAGTTTATTTCCTTTCTATTTCTGTTATATTTTTCCCAGACTGAAATAAGAAAATGTGCCTTTGGCCAATAATATTTCTTTTTCGTCTTTTACGTCCACTTCAATAACGGTTATTGTCTTGCCGTTTTTGATTTCTTTTGCAGATGCAATCAGCTTTTCGCAGGTCAGTGCCGGTGACAGGTAGTGGAAATCACTGGATAATGTTGTTGCACGGTCTCCTCTGGACATAGCTGCTGCTCCTGCGATGGAATCTGCTAATGAAAAGATACATCCGCCATGAACGGAACCAATCAGATTTTTATGATGAGCTTTAAGCTCAATTTCGCCAACTGCATATCCTTCCTCCATTTGCGTGAGTTTTATTCCAACCAGTCCCATAAACTGATTTTCTTTGTTGCGATAATTGATCACTTCCTGAAAATCCATTGCCTGTTACCTCTGCTTCCTTTTATTCATATATTCTTTTATCCGATAACCGCCGGCAATCCCGGTCAGAAGGATTCCCGGAAGAATAAGCCATACGATCTCTCCGCCTCCTGATTTTCCGGCTAAGAAAATAGCGGTTGGCCCATCGGCCCGGCCTATTATCGTAACTGCTGCCGGAACCGAGAATGCATGAAATGGTCTGAACCACAGAAAAATCCCGGCGGCGATCATCAGAATACCTATTATTTGGCTGATTTGGATTAACAGTTTCTTCATGGCGATTCCTTTCGATTTACATTGAATCACGGTGTCATCATATACCGTTCTATTATAATGTAAAATCAGGATATTATCAATCGTATTTATTGATCAAATTAGCCAGGCTCATACTGGCTTCAAGCCGGCGTTCAAATTCATAGCGGCTGCCGCTGAATGAGTGCTTCACTTTCTTCTATCACCAGACGTTTCTTTATGTACTGCCGTAAAACCCTCCACCTGCAAATTGTCAAAGCGCTGATTCAGATCTTCCGGTAACGGCTTGGGTAATTAATCACAACTGAAGGTGCCACAAGTAACGAATCCTCTTGTTACCCGCCCGCATTGATTCCTGCAGGGCTTTCAAAAACGCCCTGTATTATCTGCGTACGAACGGGCATCAAGAGGACAATGAGTCTGATTTTATTCTATGCTTTGTATTGTATCATGTTTTATCAGTACTTTCCATGTCTAATAACAAATTTCTCACTTTTATGAGATCGACGGCAGATTGCCCAGATTATTGTTCTCGTCGCCGTCAGGCAGGGACTTCAAATATTCCGTACCCTGGTTTGTTGCCACGCCAACCCCTTCGATTTCCCCACTTTTTGCCATGCTCACACCTTCTGCCTTGCTGATCGTCTGGCCGTCAGAAAGTTGATACCCGGTTACTTTTCCACTTTCTTTAACCAGTGCGATAATCTTTTTGGCATCTGCATTTGGAGTCGGTATTTCATTCAATGACTGCATTGGTAAACTATATGGATCATTCATCTGATTCATTTCCAGAATCCCCTTCCTTAAGAAAGTAACAATTGGTTTCCCTATTAGTGTTACTCACAATCAATCGGATATCCTGTCAATTTCATGCAGTTTTTTGGGCAGTTTTCAGTGCGGGATCACTGGCACCATTCCCATTCGCGGATTTCGGGCATGTCTACTCCGTATTCGTGAATGAATTGTTTATGCTCAACAAGTTTGTCATTCATTTGCTGGACCAGATAACTGCCGCGGTTGCCAAGCTGTGGCAGATATTTGACAGCGCTCTGTACCAGGTGGAAGCGGTCGATCTCGTTCTGAACACGCATATCGAACGGGGTTGTAATGGTTCCTTCTTCTTTATAGCCATATACATGGATGTTGCGGTTGATTCTGCGGTAGGTCAGTTCATGAATCAGGGTGTGATAACCGTGGAATGCGAAGATAACCGGTCTTTCTTTTGTAAATAAAGCATCGAAGGCGGCATCATCCAAACCATGAGGATGCTTGGATCGGGATTCCAGTTTCATTAGATCGACCACGTTGACCACCCGGATTTTTAATTCGGGCAGGCTGGCACGCAGCAAGGTTACGGCCGCCAGGGTTTCCAGCGTCGGGGTGTCACCGCAGCATGCCATGACGATGTCTGGTTCCTGACCCTGATCGTTGCTGGCCCACTCCCAGATGCCGATTCCCTGGGTACAGTGATTAACAGCCTGATCCATCGTCAGCCACTGCTTGGTCGGGTGCTTTGATGTTACCATGACATTGACATAGTCTCTGCTTTTAATGCAGTGATTAAATACCGATAACAGGCAGTTGGCATCAGGCGGCAGATACAGGCGTACAACATCTGCTTTCTTATTGGCAATATGATCAAGGAAACCGGGATCCTGATGCGTGAAGCCGTTATGATCCTGCTGCCATACGTTGGATGAGAGAATCAGATTAAGTGAAGCAATCGATTGCCGCCATGGCAGCTCACTGCATACCTTCAGCCATTTTGCATGCTGTGCACACATGGAATCAACGACCCGGATAAAGGCTTCGTAGCTGGCGAAGAAGCCATGGCGTCCGGTCAGAAGGTAGCCTTCCAGCCAACCTTCGCACATATGCTCGCTCAGCATACCATCCATGACCCGGCCGCTGCCGGAAAGATACTCATCGGTATCCAGGATTTCAGCGTTCCAGTCTCTTGATGTCACTTCGAATACCTTTGTCAGACGGTTCGACATGGTTTCATCCGGACCAAAGATACGGAAGTTCTTCTCTTTTTCATTCAGCATGAAAATATCCCGGGCAAAATCACCAAGCGCTACCATATCCTGTGCCTGTACTGAACCAGGAGCCGGTACTTCCACACCATAGTTACGGAAATCCGGCAGGCGCAGGTCACGCAGCAGTTTTCCGCCGTTGGCATGAGGATTGGCTCCGATCCGGCGGTCTCCGGTTGGTGTCAGAGCCTGAAGTTCGGGTATTAATTTTCCTTCTTCGTCAAATAATTCTTCGGGATGATAACTTTTCAGCCACTGCTCCAGCAGTTCCAGATGTCCGTTTTCTTCCATCGTAATCGGAACCTGATGGGCGCGGAAGGAATCCTCAATCTGTTTGCCGTCGACAAATTTAGGTCCGGTCCACCCTTTTGGTGTACGCAGGATTATCATCGGCCAGACCGGACGGCTTTGAACATTGTATTCTCTGGCATTTTTCTGATTTTTCTTAATATCCCTGATCGCTGAATCAAGTGCTGCCGTCATTTTATGATGCATATCCATTGGCTCATTGCCGGCTACGATACAAGGCTTCCATCCGCATCCCTTAAAAAATGCTTTGAGCTCATCTTCGGGAATTCTGGATAATATCGTTGGATTGCTGATTTTATAACCATTCAGATGCAGAATCGGCAAAACTGCCCCGTCTTTTTTGGCACTGAGAAATTTGTTGCTGTGCCAGGATGTTGCCAGCGGTCCTGTCTCAGCCTCGCCATCTCCGACAATACATGCAGCAATTAAGTCAGGATTATCAAATACGGCACCGAATGCATGAGCCAGAGAATACCCCAACTCTCCACCTTCATTAATGGATCCGGGGGTTTCTGGAGCCACATGACTAGATATCCCGCCCGGAAATGAAAATTGCTTGCATAACTTTTTAAGGCCATCCAAATCCTGACCGATATTTGGGTATACTTCACTGTAAGTACCCTCCAGATACGTATTTGCTACAAAAAAATTGCCGCCATGACCCGGTCCTGAGATCAGAATCATATCCTGATCATATTTCCTGATAATCCGGTTCAGATGGGTATAGACAAAATTTTGTCCCGGTACTGTTCCCCAGTGTCCGACAATTTTCTTTTTCACATGCTCCAGGGTAAGTGGCTTTTTCAATAATGGGTTATCCAGTAAGTACAATTGGGCAGCCGACAGATAATTCGCGGCCCGCCAGTAAGCATCCAGTTGTTGAATCGGGTCAATATTCTGCTTCGTTTCGCTGCTTTTGCTTCGATTAAACATGGTCACTCTCCTTTGTTTTTCATGTTGTTATCATTTGTCAGTACCTGTAAATTTATTCATAAAGTTGCGGGAAAGGGGTGTCGCGCTAAACAAAGCCTGCGGGGGCTGGCGGGGGCGGTACCAGTCCGTATTTCCATCGGTTTCGGATCATAACTGTCTCTAAGTGCAGAGCAATGACGCTAAAAGCAATGCTAGTACATCGTTGCTTAAGTTCTGGTACATATAGCACCCGCTATCCACACCAGAACTGCGCCTGCGAATCTAGCCGTAGGGTCCACTACGCCGTCGATTCGCAGACACACTTCTGATGCAGATATCAGGCACTCTATGCACCAAAACTTAAGCAACGATGTACTAGAAATGACAAAACTCGCTACGCTCAAACATTGTCATTTCTGGCATTAACACGTCATTGCTCTGCACTAAGAGACACTAATGATCCTGCAAAGGCTGAAAATACGGACTGGTACCGCCCCCGCCAGCCCCCGCAGGCTTTGTTTAACGCGACACCCCAGCAAATTTATCGATCCCTCCAGATAAGAAAAAGAACAAGAGCAATGCGAAAAATCATATGCTCTTGCTTTTGTTTTTTCTTATGCAAGAGAAATAAGTAGCTGGGCTGTCGTACCTGGAACTTCCGAGGCTCCCGGACGGCGGCGGTGGTCCCCGTCGGTATTTGCTGCCTTTGCAGGACTGTTAGAGTATCTTAGAGCAGAACAATGATGCGTTAATGCCAGAAACGGCCAATGTCTGAGCGCAGCGAGTTTTGGCGTTTCTGGCATTGTCTTTAGCGTCATTGTTCTGTTCTTAGATACTCTTTCAGTCCGAAACCGCAGCAAATACCGACGGGGACCACCGCCGCCGTCCGGGAGCCTCGGAAGTTTCAGGTACGACAGCCCCATTGCCTATTATTTTTCACTATCATAACGATCCAGGATCTGATCAATCCATATCTGTTCCTGACTGGTAACCGCCTTCATCGGCAGTCTTAGCCGGTTTACATTAAATCCATAGCGTCCCAGTGCGTATTTGACCGGCCCCGGGTTTGGCGCCAGAAACAGGGACTTAAATAACGGATATAATTTAGTATGCAGCTGAGCCGCCTGACTGTTTTGTCCTTGCTTCCACAACTGGATCATAGCCGCTATATCTGCTCCTGCAATATGCCCGGCGACACTGATGATACCAGTTCCGCCGACGGACAGAATCGGAAGTGTCATTGCATCATCGCCGCTGTAAATCAGAAAATCATCTGGTGTCTGCATCCGGATTTCGGTAATTTGACCCAGATTTCCGGAGGACTCTTTGATTCCGGCTATCTGTTCGATATGCGCCAGCCGTTTGACTGTTTCAGGAAGTAGATTGGAACCGGTCCGGCCGGGAATATTATATAAAATCACAGGCAGCCTGGAGCTTTCAGCGGCCTGCTTAAAATGTTCATATAAACCTTCCTGGGACGGCTTATTATAATATGGCACCACCAGCATCACGGCGTCAGCACCACCCTCGCCGGCCGCTTCAATTTCTTCAATTGTTGTTCTGGTTGTATTGGTTCCGGCTCCCATCACAATCTGGGTCTGATTCCCCACTGCTGCCTTGACAGCGGCAAGCAGCAGCTGCTTTTCCTGCCGGGTCAGAGCCGGTGATTCTCCGGTCGTTCCGGCAATAACGATGCCCTCACTGCCGGTTTGAACCAGATGGCGGGCCAGCCTTTCGGCCTGCTCATAATCCACTTCCAGATTCTCATCAAACGGAGTAATCATTGCTGTTAATAATGTTCCGAAATTCATATTATCCTCCGATCGTCTCAGTTATTTTGTCAGAACCGGCTGGATCTGTATGCCTTCCAGTGCCAGTTCTGCCGTTTCCTTCGTCATCTCAATCTGAGCCACCAGGGAATATGGTTTTTTCACCGGATCATCCTGAGAAAAAGGAACCAGGTAAATGTTCTTGCTGTTGATTACCGTAGCAATATTCTGCAGATTTTTGCTCAAACCGTCATTGGTAGAAATGGCCAGAACGGCCGGACGGCCATTGCGCAGATGGGCTTTCACCGCCATCAGCACCGGCCCATCGGTAATTCCGCCGGCCAGCTTGCTCAAAGTGTTTCCGCTGCATGGAACTACCACCATACAGTCGAGAAAATTCCCGGGTCCGATCGGCTCCGCGTCCACCACTGTTTTGATAATGTCCCGTCCGCAGACAGCTTTAAATTCCTGTTCCCAATCTTTTGCCAGTCCGAATTTTGTATCCATAGACTGAACCGCTTCTGAAAATACAGGATATAACTCAGCGCCCTGTTCTGTCATGGACTTCGCTGCAGCTAAAGCACGTGCCAGTGTACAGAACGAGCCGGTAACTGCAAACCCTATTTTTTTACCTTCCAAATTCATAGTTATATTCCCCTATCCAAATATCGATCAATGTTTCGTTTCCGTTATCATATTTACGATGGTATCCGCCAGAATCTTTCCTGCCGTTTTCGGAAAAAAGCGCCCCGGCAGGCTCAGTGCATGAACCCCATTTAGTTGAAGCTTTTCACATAATTCAAAATCGGTGCCGCCCGGTATACTGGCCAGATCGATGATAATGCTGCTCTTAGGCATATACTTAAGAATCGACGCATCCAGAATCCGGTATGGTACCGTATTGAAAATGCAGGTTTTCTGCCTGACCAGCTTGGGAAGCTGCTTATATTCACGCATATCAAGTCCCATAGTTTTACCGTAAATACGGTCCTCTGAGCTTCTGGCAAATACTGTCACATCAGCACCCAATGCCTTCAGTCGGACGGCCAGTGCCTTTCCGCAGTGTCCAAATCCAAGTACAAGCATCCGCATATCGGCAATTGTCTGTTTCGACAATTCCATATACAGCTTCATGGCACCTTCGGCGGTCGGAACTGCATTGGCTATTTTAAAACCGGTGCGGTCTGTATAAGAAAACAATTCAATCTGGTGATTCTCACATTGTGCTGTAAAGTCTGCATCAATTTTTCCGGCTAAAATTTTCGTTCTTTTATCAAGTCGGCCCAGCCAATTCGCCGAATCTGTCAATTCTAAGCCTCTGATCGGTAATACAATATAATCAACTGGTTTTGATAATTTTTCGGGCAACGCTTCATATATAACTGCAGCAGGATGAAATCGATGCTTTAATTCTTTTGCCAGCTGCTGTTGACGTTCATCTGCTCCCAGCACAGCGATACTGACCGGAAGATGGTTATCTATTCCTGTCATGAAATCCTCCTTGTAAGAATGCATATAATAATCTATGTTTGGAAGTATGATTGGGTGCTCAAGGGATGCAGGGGAAATTGTGTTCCAGGGAAAGTGGGAAGCTCGTGCCGGAAGCTGCTCTGTTCTCTCATCAGAACATTTCAAAGGTCATAAACAGGGACTTTTGGGCAAAAAAAAGACTGAACTGCTTGGTTCAGTTCAGTCCTGTCTTTCTGAAATACTGGTTAATCAGCACATTGTTCCGGAACAAGAAATCTTTCTGCGGAGGAATATGCATTGATCGATTACCTTGCCCGGTCTTTGCACACCTTTTCCACCTCCCCCAAAAATGACAGCGAGCCAAAAGCAATAATGATTTCCTCAGTCCCTGCCCGTTCAAATGCCAGATTAACAGCTTCTCCGATACTTGCTGACGATATGACGCGGTCATGATAGAGGCGGACAATTTCAGCCAGTTCTGCGGCTGGCAGCAGCCGCTCCAGCCGGGGGACGTTAACCGTAATAATTTCATCTGCATATCGCGCCGTCAGGCGGATTATCTTTTCATATTCCTTGTCACGGAAAATCCCCAGTAAATAGATGATGCGCCTGCCGCCGAAATACAGCTCAATACTATCTGCCAGCTGCCGGGCGGCATCTTCATTGTGGGCTCCATCAATCAAGACCAGCGGATTGTGGTGGACTATGGACATCCGGCCATCCCACCGGGTAGCCAAAAGACCATCGGCCAGCTGCTGCCGGGTAACCATAAAACCATGCTGACTGAGAATTTTCACCGCTTCAATGGCAATCGCCGCATTTCTAAACTGATGGATACCTGCCAGCGGAATCGTAATATCTAAATATTCCTCACCACCAGCATCGGTGTAGTGAAACACCTGCCGTTCCAGGCCATATTCCTGTATTCTAATCTTGTCCGGTCTGGCAAAGATCAAGGTACAATGCCTGTCCCCGCTGATCTGCTCCAGTACCTTTTCGGTAACGGGATCTTGACGGATTGACAGCACATCTGTATGTTCTTTAATGATACCGGCCTTCTGTCGGGCAATGTCTTCCAGAGTATTGCCCAGTACCGTCATGTGATCCATACTGACGGAGGTAATGATCTCCAGTATGCTGGTCTGTACGATATTGGTAGCATCCTCTAAACCGCCCATGCCAGTTTCCAGCAGCACCAGATCACATTTATGTTCTTTGTAGAACAGGAATGCCAGTGCCACTTCCATTTCGAATCTGGTCGGATGCATAAAGCCGTCTTCCAACATGCTCCTGGCCACCGTCCGGATCGTGGTCAGATGCCGTGCTACGGCATCTCTGTCTATGTTTTCTCCATTGATCCGGATTACTTCCCGATAAGAATGAATCGGCGGGGAACTGTAACAGCCGATTGTGTACCCGGCCTGTTCCAGCACCGCGGCCAGATAGGCCAGTACCGACCCTTTACCATTGGTTCCGGCGATATGGATAAATTTCAGATCATCCTGCGGATTGGACAGGCGCCGCAGCAATTCTCTGACACGGTCAAGTCCCATGACACTGCCAAAAGAGGATGCTCCCAGGATAAATTCTTTTGCCTGTGAATAGTTCATATGTTTCGCTCCATTCCTGTCAGTCTACGACCGTTTTTGGTGCTTTATCACTGGCCAGAAATGGAATCAGGCGATAGACAAACGTACTGATTGTAAAAACCTTGACCGGTACCATAATTACATTTTGCAAGATTCGTGTCGGCAGAATCGCCATAAAACCTTTGCCGGTCATCAGGTATACCCAATAAGTGCTCAATCCCAGACTGATAAACAGATTGATAAAAACGCAGGATAAACCAATCCGCCACATCTTTTTGGGCTTACGGTAAAACAACAGGCCGTACACCATTCCGGTGAGTGCGGCTGATACCGTAAACCCCGGAAAATAAGCCATCCCGTTTGAGAAAAAAAAGGTTCCCAGGATATCAGCAATCGCCGCACTGCAGGCTGCACTGACCGGCCCGAACAGGATTGCATTAATCACCAGCGGCAGGAATGAAAAATTAATAGTTGCTATCATGGTTTTAATTCCGAAAAATCTTCCCAGGATGATTTCCAGAGCAATCAGCAGGGAAATTGATACCAGTTTCTGGCTTTTATTAAAATTATAATTCATTATGTGTCCTCCCATTTTTCGTTATCATCGGTTGTTAATTTGAGGACTTTTTGTTACCCATCGCGCAGATAATCATTCATATCTGAAAACACCTCCAATTATGCAGCACACAGCTACATAATTGGAGGTGTCAGGGTACGGCAAATAAAAGCCGCCTTGCTCCGGTTATGTAACAGCGGGATGCGGACCTTGCACCGCAGGCTGAAAAGCCTTTCGTCCTTCTGACAACTCCCCGTTCAGAAGGCACTACATACTGTCGTATACGCGCAAAATCCTACTCTGCTTATGATATTTTAGTCGTCACGGAAGTCCGGACAAATGACAATATAGCATGATTGGTTACTGCTGTCAATAGCTGCAGCGATATTATATTTCTGACTTCACATATCCGGCAATGTTATGGGCATGATCCGATATTCGTTCCAGATTGCTGATGATATCCAGATAGATTACACCACTTCCGGCTGTACAGAGCCGGTCTGCCAGACGCTGGATATGTTTCTCCCGCAGGTCGGTTTCCAGTTCATCGACAATATCCTCGTATTTTGAAACAAGTCTGACGCTTTCAAGACTGTCACTGCTTCTTGCCACCAACGCAGCTTCAAGCGATTTGCTTACATAATCCGACATCTGCAGCAGCTCTTCTTTCGCGTCGGTTGAAAATTCGATATTCTTTGATTTTTTCTCTGTTGCAATCTCGGCCAGGTTCTCACTGTGATCACCGATGCGCTCCAGATCACTGATGGAATAAAGCAGATTCTTCACCAGCTTATACTGGTTCTCATTCAGAGGCAGTTCATTTACTTTGACCAGATATTCAGCCAGCGCTTCCTCATAGAGATTGATTCGCTTTTCATTGATAATCACCTGCTTAACATCTGCTTCATTATCCTCCAGAACAGCACGAATACCCAGTTTATAGTTATCCAGCGCAAGGTTACCCATCTGAACTACTTCTGCAACCGCTGCCTCAATAGCAAAAGAAGGACTTTCCAGAAATCTGTCTTCCAGATTGATCATAAACTCATCTTCTTCCCGGTCACCAGGTTTCTCTTTCACCAGCAGAGATGACAGCTGAACCAGCTTATTAGCAAACGGAAACAACACTATCGTATTTGTGATGTTAAAAATAGTATGGAACATAGAAATCTGAATACTGTTTATATTGGACTGTGCCCACTGGGTATTTAACCGGAACAGTATGTACATTACCACTCCATACCAGACCGCACCGATACTGTTGAACAGCAGGTGGATGACCGCCGCTCTTCTTCCATTGCGTTTCGCTCCGGTACTGGAAATCAGTGCTGTCACACAGGTACCGATGTTCTGTCCCAAAGTAATATAGATAGCCGAGCTCCAGTTTACCACACCATTAGCCGCAAGGGTCTGAAGAATACCGACCGAAGCAGAAGAACTCTGAATAATACCGGTTACAACAGTACCGGCCAGAATACCCAGGATCGGACTCTTGCCCAGCGTAGAAAATACCGTTGTAAATATTGGTGAATCCTTATATGGTATAATCGAATCAGACATAAAGGTAAGTCCGATAAACAATACACCAAAGCCAAGAATAATCTGCCCGATATCACGTTTCCGTTCTGTTTTGGTAAACATCAGAAGGAACGCACCGATTCCGATAAACAGCGGTGCAATAAACTCCGGCTTCAATGCCTGGCTCCACTCTCCCATGGAAACGATCCAGCTGGTTACCGTCGTACCGATGTTCGCACCCATGATAACACCGACTGCCTGAGTCAGATTCATAATTCCCGCATTTACAAATCCAACAATAATAACGGTAGTTGCCGAACTGCTCTGAATAATCGCAGTAACTGCTGCCCCCATCAGTACCCCAAGGAAACGGTTATTCGTCAGAACCCCCAACATATGTTTTAATTTGTCACCAGAAGACTTCTGCAAGCCTTCCGCCATCGAATTCATTCCAAATAAAAACAGCCCGAGGCCCCCGATAAACTTAAAAAGTAATTCCAGATTCTGTAGTCCCATTCCATTTCCTCCGCAAAATTCATCTCATAAAAAACATAATTCAATTTATTTTAAATAACATTTGTTAAATAAAATTGTAATTTATGTAAAATGCATGTAAAATTATTAATTCCAGTTTTCTACATTACGATCTACATCAATCAGTTCTGCTTCGGTTGTTTCATTGATAAATGTCAGGACATGATCAATAACACTGTCGGCCATTCTGATGTCCCCGGCAATAAATACAATACCGATACCGATTTTTTGATGCATATCCTGGAAATCAGTCTCGGCTATGGAAATATTGAATTTGTTCTCGGCCCTTTTTGTGATCTTGCGTACTTCCATCCGTTTTTCTTTCAGGGAGTGAACCCACGGTGCATAAAATGTTAACTTTAGAATTCCAATTGTCATTAACTTGCCCTCATAGTAATTATTGTTTATATTTTTCCACATTCAGTTTTAATTATACATAACTGGGGGATTATAATCAAGATAGGGATGTGGCGCAAAACAAGTCTGCGGGTCTGGGCGGCGGTGGTTCCGGTCCGTATTTCCTGCGGTTTCGGATCGTAAGAGTATCTAAGAGCAGAGCAATGACGCTAAAAGCAATACCAGAAACGCCATAACTCGCTACGCTCAAACAATGGCCGTATCTGGCATTAACGCGTCATTGCTCTGCTCTAAGATACTCTATCGACCCTGCAAAGGCAGGAAATACGGACCGGAACCACCGCCGCCCAGACCCGCAGACTTGTTTTGCGCTACATCCCCCAGCTACATATTCATCTCCCATCAGATAAAAAAACAAAAGCGGATGTATACTTAAGAAAATATGATAGTTACAATAGAGATATTGTACTGTACCGACATATATGGGAGCGAATATGTCGCTGGGGGCTGTCGCACTAAAAAATCCTGTGGACGCTGGCGGTGGCGGTGCGGCCTGTCCGTATTTACTGCCTTTGCAGGGCCGCTAGAGTCTCTTAAAGCAGAGAACTGACACGTTAATGCCAGAAACGGCCAATGTTTGAGCGTAGCGAGTTTTGGCGTTTCTGGCATTGCATTTAGTGTCAGTTCTCTACTTTTAGAGCCTCTTGCGGCTCGAAACCGCAGAAAATACGGACAGGCAGCACAGCCACCGCCAGCGTCCACAGGATTTTTTAGTGCGACAGCCCCACACGTACCACTAAGCATTTATCTTTTACACAGAATTGGTTTTTTCGGGCATCTCGGTTTGACTGCTCCGGCTCTGACTATTGCCTCTTCTTCGCAGATCTCCAGGCAGGCACCGCATTGTATGCATTCGTCCTGATCAATTACATGTATAAATCTACTTTTGCCAAGGATTGCTTCTTCTTCGCATTCATCGACACAGTCATTACAGCCGGTGCACTTATCCGGAAGGATATGAAAGGTCATGAATTTGCGGCAGACTCCGGCTTTACAGATCCGTTTTGTAATATGGCTGACCAGTTCTTCATTATGATAATCGATCGCATATAGAATGGCTGCAGCGATTTCAATGCCTGTCTCACAGAGAGACTGGGTCTTCATCATGCTGCAGAGTTCTTCCAGTAATGCGATATCGCTGCTTTTTGCCTTTTTTTCTATGATATCATGAAGAATTAACCTGAGCTGTGTAATTCCTTCGTATCCAAACACACATTTACCGCAGTCATTGCAGCCGTTTGCAGCTACTTCTTTCAGAAGGATATCAGCAATGCATTCTGTTTCTTTGAGATTTCTGATTTTTTCCATTGTATCCATGTGATATCCTCCTTAATATTCGTTCCAAAGCTTAGGTTTGGTGATATCCAGGCGCAGATCACACTGGAGGCAGCGGGATGCTTCATTTTTTGCATTTGCTTCGGAAAAAGGCTGTTCGCAGGCTTCAAAACTGCAGATTCGTTCCTTCACTGTTTTGATATCGGGATGATTCCGTTCCAGGTCGGCAAAACCGGGGAAGGTCCCAAGATAGGGGTTGTGTGGTCTGACATCTGTCAGATTTTCATCAATCACACCGTCTCCGCCTAAAAATAAATCAATTTCAGCGGCGCTTTTCCGACCTGCTGCAATTGCTTCGATCACGGAACGGGTGCCTGTCACGACATCACCGGCAGCATATACTCCATTCATACTGGTTGCCTGCTTCCCGTCAACCTGAATACATGACCCGTGAGTCAGTTCCAGGCCCATCTGATCCGTATGCGCTGGTTTCTGGCCAACTGCGAAAATAACCTGATCAACAGCTATTACTTCTTTTGTTCCTTCTTTCAGATCAATTACGGCCTTTCTGCTGTCATCAAAATAAAATCGCTCGATCTGCTGAATTTCGACACCATTGACATGCTGATCACCGGTAATTCGGAGAAATGAATGCCCGTCATGCAGAATAATTCCTTCCTCTTCCCCTTCCCGGATTTCATCCTGATCTGCAGTCATGGCATCACGTCCTTCAAGACAGGTGATATGTACTTCCTTCGCCCCCAGACGAAGTGCCGTCCGGGCACAGTCGAAAGCTACATTTCCGCCGCCTAACACCATAACCCTGTCACCGGTTGAATTCAGACTTCCCATTCTGACGGATTTTAGAAAGTCGGTATTGAGAAGGACACCATCCAGCTCATTTCCTTCCAGTGGCAGTTTAATTCCCTGATGTGTCCCGGTTGCTGCCAATACTGCATGATAGCCCTTATCCAGCAGTTCCTGTGGCGTTTTGCGGCCTTCAGAAGTCTTTAAGACAACGCCTGATGCTAATATGTCGGCGATTTCCTTATCCAGCAGTTCATCGGGCAGGCGGTAAGCCGGAATTCCATAACGGCATTGTCCACCTGCTTTTTCATTTTCTTCATATACCGTAACCTCATGTCCAAGTCTGGCAAGATAATATGCTGCAGTCAGACCGGCAGGTCCGGCTCCGATTATCGCTGTCTTCTTTCCAGTCAGAGGCTTTCTCGTGGTCTGCTGCTTCCAGCCTTCATTGTCCCGAGAAGCTGCCGCCAGTTTAAGTTTGCAGATCGAAACCGGCGCCCCTAACTGCCCTCGTTTACAGCTGCTTTCACAGGTATGGCTGCAGATACTTCCGAGCGTCAGCGGGAATGGTACCTTTTCCCTGATTACTGCCGCGGCCTGATCAAATTCACCATCCTTAATATGGCGGATATACCGGGGAATATCGATATGAGCCGGACAGGCTGCTTTGCAGGGAACAACCGATTCTGCATAAGAACAGTCTTCTTTTATCTGTCCGAGGGCATCGACGATAGAGCCGGTCGGACATACTTCAATACAGGCTCCGCAAAAGCGGCAGCCGGCTTCTTTTAAAGATTTACCGTCCGGGATTCCCGCATGAATACCGGACTGGTCCTTAATGTAATCCAATACTTTAACACCACGCAGATCCTGGCAGGCACGAATGCATCTGCCGCATCTGACACATCTGGTAAACAGATGCTGGATCAGCGGATTGCTGCTGTCATTCGACAGTGTTCGGGATTGTTTCCGCCACCGTTCAGGGCTGACCCCCATAAACTGATACATCGACTGCAATTCACATTTCCCGTATTTGGGGCAGCCGGTACATTCGGAAGGGTGGGTTGCCAGAATCAACTCCATGGAAGTCTTTCTGATTCTGTCTGCTTTTTCTCCGGATACGCTGATGTTCATTCCCTCTGCCGCCTTGGTCATGCAGGCTAAAACCGGCTCCTCGATACCTTCTATCTCAACGGAACACAACCGGCATCCGCCCCTGGCTTCCAGATCCGGGTGACTGCACAAATGTGGAATATATACCCCGCCGTGCAAAGCTGCTTCCAAGATAGAGCTGCCTTCGGCTGCCTCAATTCCCTTCCCGTCTATTGTTATTCTCATGCTCTTCACCTGATTATTTCTTAAAAATCATTTAACATTTCTGCTGCATTTTCACCTGCAATACGGCCGCTGTTCAAACAGAAGCCCATGGTATTTCCAGCCAGAATAAATGGATAGCTGTCGCCAAAGATATTGCAGGCATCGGTTCCGACACAATATAAGCCCGGAATTACTCTGGCCTCCTGAGTCATTACTTCTGTCTTATGATTAATCAGAACACCACCCAGCGATCCATATGCACCGACATTCTGACGGCAGCAATAGAACGGCCCTTTCTCAATCGGCTGCATATAATGCCTGTCCTTTTCAAATAATTCATCAAAACCGGCATCACACATCTCATTATATTCATCTACCTGAGCCAGCAATCCTTCCGGATCAATCCCCGCCTTTTGTGCCAGTTCCTCAATCGTATCAGCCTGAAAAACCGGTTCATAGCCGTCTGCCAGATCCCGTTCCCACTGCTCATCAAAATGATCATATAAATCATGGGGATGGACATGAGATATAATATCCGGACCTTTCTTCTTATAACGCTTCAGCAACCTGCTGTCAAAAATGGAATACGCCACACAGCCTGGCTGGGCAGTGATCGCATTTCCCGTAAATGTGGTATTGGCAATCTGATCCTCAGGCATGAAACGCTGGCCGTTTCGGTTGACCCAGAGGCAGGGCTGGCGGAAGGCACCGTCCAGAATAAAATGATTCATATTATCCGGAAGCTGATACATCAATTCCATTCCGCAAGGCACTTTTCCAGCACCAGCTTCCCAGGCCATGTTCAGGCCGTCACCTTTCATTCCGGGTATTGCAAAATTAAAGATCGTTTTACCAAATTCATATCCGGTTTGTTCTTTAATCATCTGAGGATTATCACCAAATCCGCCCGTTGCGAGGATTACCGAAGCTGCTCTTGCCTCAATCTCTTCACCGTCAGCACCTTTTGCCAGTACTCCCACAGCTTTGCCATCTTCCATAATAACTTTAGTCACCGGGGTTTCCATTAAGAACTCTACGCCCAATTCCATCGCACGTTCGGTCATTTTCTTGATCATTGCAGTCGCACAGCGCGGCCCGGGCATCCCGCCGCCCTCTGGCTTCACCACATGCCAGGTAAATTCCCCATCTGAATATGGTCTGGTCGTTTCAGGAGCGCTGAATGCCCGCTGCACTCCCAGGAACTCAACCCCCATATCACACAGCCAGTCAATGGTATCACCGGATTTAAAATAATAATCCCTGACCATTCTGGCGTCCACCCGATAGTGTGTGTAATACATATGCTTACGGAATGCTTCGCCTGGTGTAATTGATACCATCTGTTCCCGCTGGATTCTGGAACCTACCCCCAATGGCCCCATGCCCATATTAGCCGCACCACCGGTGGTATTTGATTTCTCAAACGTAATGACCCCTGCCCCATTCTCTGCTGCTGCGATGCTGGCAGCCAGACCAGATAACCCCGCTGCCACTACAATAACATCTGTTTCCATATGCTTCATATCAAAATACCTCCTGTTATTTTATTAACTATATTTTATTTCAGATCATACACCTGCGTCTAATGATCAATTCGAAATTCATATATTCCAAAACGTAATAAATTGGCTTCTGATTTTAAATCCCCTTAAATTGTTTGCTTTTATAACGCTCAATCTTCTTTGCCACCACTTCACGGTTAGCTGGATTTGCATAGAATCCACCTTCTGTATGGCCGATCTCTCTTAAATGATGGGCACGTCCCTCCACAGTTGTCCGATCGCGGCACAATCCATCCTCCTGAATTACGAACTTCCAGCTTCCGGTTCCCGCCTGTTCCAGAGTACCGCCGGCACCGCAGACCTGGCACTCCACCGGAAAATGCAGACCGTCCCACTGCACTTCCCCCAGAATCAGGGCATTGGAATGGCAGTTAGGACACCAGCCCATATCCTCATCCCCCAGCCAGGTCCGCTTGGCCGGTACCGTATTCAAAGATTTCATAATATTCTGCCCTACGCCTCTGGCCCGTTCAATCATCTCATCATGAAGCAGGCACTGCGCTGCTGCCGGTACTCTGGTGGCCAGATACATATCGATCACCTTCATGTCTACGGTAAACATGGTCGCCTGCATTGCCTCCAGAGCCATCGACTGCCAGGATCTGGTCGAACCGCCGACTGCAATCAGAGCCGCAATCCTGTCTTTGTGCTCAATTGCCCCAATCGTCTCGAGGAATGCAGTCTCATAGCTAAGGCTGCGCTGTCCGAATCTCAGATACTGTGCATTTGGCATCAGATCATAAGTCGGAGCTGAAAATATCACGGCATCCTGTTCCAGCATTACTTCCATAATTTTCTTTTTGTCATCCTTCTCATCCAGAACACAACCGGTATTCTTTCCCTGCGCCATCCCCTGGGTACAGGATGTGCAGCCGATACAATCCAGCAGATGGTAATCCTTCAGATTGATCATGGTGACATCGGCACCGGCCTCTTCACAATACATCAGCGCTTCTTTCAGTAAAATTTCACTGTTGCTGTTCTTTCTTCCGGCTGTAACCCCCATTACTTTAAATGCCATAATATCCTCCTTGATTTTCACTCCATTCGCCAATTCTATTGTTGCTTTTCGACAAATGAAGTGTTATACTTTGTTAAAATTATATCAGCAGCGCTGGTACTTTACACCAAACATTCGTTGAATGATCGGAATGATATTTAACATATTTTCAGACATTTGTCGGATACATAAGGAGTGGCTTTATGGCATACTTAAAAAGTATTATCAAGCACTTAAAAATTAATTTTTCAATTTATATTGAAGATGTTTTGAATGAAGATATCCGGATTGAAAACACGCAGTATCTGATCCCGGGAACTGTCAACTCAGTGATACTGCAGCCGCTGACTCTGTATATCGGCGATTATCAGGAATTTTCATCACTGTCTCCGGACGGCGCCTTTCTGTTCCTTGACACACCACCGGATGTGCTGCCTGCCGTACATGCCGCCTATATCCATCATTCCATGGATATCCCGGCACTGTTGAATGCAGTTCAGAATCTGCTCTATCAAAGTCATCTGGCCAATATGCGGAAAGAGGAAATGTTTCAGATTCTTCATGCCGGGTATGGCGTCCAGTCGATTCTGGATACCGCCAATATGATTCTGGAGAATCCGTTGACCATGTGTACCACCAGCTTTTCTGTAATTGCCGTCAGCCCGAAGGATGATACCCATGAAAGCTTCGAAATGTATAATGGAAAATCATATCTGCGAAAGCAGTCTTTAGAACATATGACAAAAAACAGAGTGATCGAACGGTTGTATCAATCAACCAGTCCGATTATTACCAGTTTTGATGATGTGATCGGTACGAACTTCGTTTTCTGCAGTATTCGTATCAACCGTGCTGCGGTCGGATACCTGTGTCTGCGCTGCTCGGTCCGCCCCTATACCGCTGAAGATCTGACCTTTCTGACCGATGTTGCCAAAATACTGTCGATTGAAATGCAAAAAGATGAATTCTATAATCACCAGACCGGAATCACTTATGAATATTTTATGCGTGACCTGATTGAACAGAATATTACCAGTACGGAATTTGCCCTGCACCGTATGGAGCAGTTCGGGCGCCTGTCATGCCCTTATTTCTGGGTGCTGGTTTTTTCATTTCCGGATGATTCTATTAATAAGCTGAATGCCCAGTATTACATCGATCAGCTGATCGGAATCCTGCGCAGCAGTATCTGCTTTGCTTACAAAGGAAAGCTGGTTCTTCTGCTGACAAGTCTGTATCCCGATCCATTTTATAAAACAGACCGTACCAAATTCGAAAATTTTCTGCGGCTCAACCAGTTGAATGTTGCTGTCAGCTATCGCTATGAGGAAATACTTAATACTTATCTTTATTACCGTCAGGCCTTGTTTCTGCTAAAGAAAGCTGTTCCTACGGAAAAAGATAATATCATTTTTTATAAGGATATTTATCCCTGCCATCTGTTCAGCCTGGTCTCCAACCAGTTCCAGCTGAAAGCTATGCTGCATCCGGACATCATTGCCCTTCTTCATTATGATGCCGACCATGGTACCGATTACATCGCAACCCTTAAATCATACTTTGCCAACCACAGAAATGCCCTGAAGACAGCCACGGCTCTGCACATTCATAAAAGTACATTCTTCTACCGGATCGGAAAAATCCAGTCCCTGACGGGACTGGATCTGGAGGATGAATCACTGCTGTTTGCTTATGAATTTTCATTTCACCTGCTGGCTTTTCTTAAAACAAGCAAATAATCAGAAAGGAGTTCTGTCATGTATCATATCAGCTTTCATCAGATCTATTATTTTCTTACGCTGGCTCAGACGCTAAGCTTTACAGAGACATCGCATATGCTCTATATCTCACAGCCAACACTGAGCAAGCAGATCACCGCCCTGGAAACAGAGCTTGGATTTACACTGTTTAATCGTACGAAACGCTCCGTTGAACTCGTCTGGAAAGCAGACTTTGCCTCAGCCGAACTGGAACTGTTCAAAAATCTGATGCTTTGCCGAAATACCCCCGAATCGATCAGCCAAGACGGTCTGCCGGGAATATAATACCTGCTTTATCCCTGGCTTCAGTCAGGATATCCATAACAATTTCCGTTATAGCCAGCATATCCCGGGCAAACTCAGAATCACCGTTCTCGATCACATCGACGAACTTCACGAATTCATGGTACATCCTGTGCCTGCCATCGTTATAATCATAAGATACGGTATCGCCCTGATTCGATAAGACTGTAAAGCCATCCACGGTATTCGTCGGAAATGGTATGGTCAGGCATCCGCTGATACCTTGAATATTTGACGTTACCGGTGCTTTACAGTCTTTCGCCCCGATACATATGCATTTGAAACTTCCATAATCCATCGTCAGGATTCCTGACGTATCAATCCCCCGCTCAATATTCGCCATATAATTCACACTAAGCGGACGGCCAAACAGAAAAACCATCAGATTGATATTATAAACATTCAAATCCATCAACGCACCGCCGGACATCTCCGGATTGAAAGCCGGCATGATCTGTCCGGCTTTCCATGCATCATACCGTGATGAATACTGGGAATAATTAGCCGTCACCACCTTAATATCGCCCAGTTCAGGCAGATGTTTTTTTACAGCCAGCATATTCGGCAGGTAATTGGTAGTCACAGCTTCCAGAATAATCACATCCTTCTCTTTCGCCAGCCGGATCAGCTCCCTTGCCTCTGCTGCATTTGATGTGAACGGCTTTTCACAAATAATATGTTTACCGGCTGCTATGGCAGTCTTACACATATCATAGTGCATGCAATTCGGGGTTGCTAAATAGACTACCTCAACCATCTCATCGGCTGCCATCTGCTCATAATCCAGGTAATAAACCGGTATCCCATAACGGCTGCACAGACCTTTCAGCTTGTCTTCACTCTTTGGAGTTGCACATATTGCAGTAATCTCCAGTCCTTCCACCTCGTGTGCGAAATTCAGCAGTTCTGCTGCAATCATACCGGCTCCGGCAATTCCCATCTTCATACAAATATTCTCCATAAATTTAGTAAATATCCATCATCTCTCGCGCGATTAAATAAGTCCGCTCATCCTCTGATCCATAAGAACAGGTGATTAATACGAAAATATTATCTGCCGTGATCTTGGTTCCGGTCTTTTTGAGTAAGAATGCTTCCAGTTCTTCCTGCTGTTCAATGATACTGCGATAAGTTCCGTCAGCCCTGGCAGCATAACAGAATACCGGTTCGAGTACAAACACTTTTTCTTTTGTATAAATCTTAATGTCCTGATGGCTGTTCCTATATTGCTTATCCATGAATCTGATCACATCTTTGAACATCGAACCATTTTTCATATTATGACCGTACAGAATATGTAAGCCGTTCTTATCGATCCGATGATTACTGTCCATATAGATAGAACCCGGATAACTTTCATTCCCATCAATATCACGGTGAAGAAAATATTCATTATCTTCGATCTTCTGCATTAACGGATAATCAATATTTGTACCAGCGATTGTCAGCCAGCCAATCACATTCTCATTGCTTTCCATCAGATTCAGCAGTTCCTGAGGGGCTTTATATTCCTCGTCTTCAATCTCCACAGGCACTTCATCATTAACGGCATCAAGCATGTCGATAATTTCTTTTGATAATTCTTTGATTTTACGGATTTCCTCTTCCCAGGCCAGAGTTCTCAGCACAGGAAGCCGCACAACCGCCTGATTCGTATCCATTTTGTACTTCACCGCATAAAAACCACTGGCTATAATCGCTGCTGCTCCCACAGCAGTTATTATCAATTTTCTTTTTTTCATAACTTTGCTCCTTTGCTTTATTATAAAGCAGGGCATCTTTTAGCGCAACAACCAAAAGCTCTGCCTCTTTCTCTTTTTCTCTTTTCTAATTGAAAAAAATTGACCATTAACCCCATTGTATGTTACAATAGACCATGCAAGCAGAAGGGTTCTTCCCGACTGCAAGCATAACTAAAAGATCTGCGTACCAATGGTAAGGATTCGTTCCGATCCAAAGGGCGGGTATATAGTGGAAATCATACTGCCAAATGATTTATGGTAGTTTTTTGATGTATTCTATTCTCCCGCTTATAGGCGGGAGATTTTTTATTCCATAAAACAAATGAGGAGGTTATCAAAATGGAAACCAGAACAGCAATTATCGGTATTTTCGTATATGATGGCGAAGCGGCCAACCGTATTAACGACCTGCTGCATGAATACAGCGGATACATTGTCGGACGGATGGGAATCCCGTACCGGGAAAAAGCCGTGTCAGTTATCAGTATCATCATCAATGCACCAGCTGAAATTATCGGTGCACTGTCCGGCAAACTGGGAATGGTCCAGAATGTCCAGGTAAAAACAATCTATTCGAAGGTGTGAACATTATGACAAATAAGGATCTCATTAACAAGCTAGAACAACAGGAATATCTGGATAAGGCTCAATGGATGCAGCTTCTGTCCAGCTGGACAGAAAGTGACCGGATCTATGCCGGTAAAAAAGCAGCTGACATCGCCAGAGAACAGTTCGGCAACCGCATCTTTACCCGCGGCCTGATTGAATTCTCCAGTTATTGCCGAAATGACTGTTTTTATTGCGGCATTCGAAATGGCAACGGACATGCCTCGCGCTATCGTCTGACAGCAGAAGAAATCCTCTCTTGCTGTCAGACCGGCTATCAGCTCGGTTTCCGTACCTTTGTACTTCAGGGTGGAGAAGATCCCTTCTTTACTACTGACAAAATAACAGCAATTATTCAGTCCATCAAAGCGGATTACCCTGACTGCGCCCTTACCCTTTCACTGGGGGAACGATGCCGGGCTGACTATCAGGAATTTTACAATGCGGGAGCTGACCGCTATTTGCTGCGGCACGAAACCGCCTCCCCCGCCCATTATCAGCTTCTGCATCCGGAGCGGATGTCGCTGAGTGTCAGAAAACAATGCCTGCATGACCTGAAAGACATCGGTTTTCAGGTTGGCTGCGGTTTTATGGTCGGTTCACCCGGCCAGACACCGGAATGCCTGGCTGAGGATTTCTTATTTATCCGAGGCCTGTCCCCTCATATGGTTGGAATCGGTCCGTTTATACCGCATCATGATACGGTCTTTCATGATGAACCGGCAGGATCTCTGGAATTTACATTATTTTTATTAAGCCTGATCCGGATCATGTGTAAAAACGTTCTTCTTCCTGCCACGACTGCCCTGGGTACGATTCATCCCAAGGGCCGGGAAATGGGAATTCTGGCCGGTGCCAATGTGGTAATGCCAAATTTATCTCCCACAAACGTGCGAAGCAGCTACCTGCTATATGATAACAAAATCTGTACCGGTGATGAAGCGGCGGAATGCCGTGGATGTCTGGAAAGACGAATGTCAGGTATCGGATATCGGCTGGTCACCGACCGTGGCGACTGGCAGCCAATCAAAGAAAGGGGTCAAAAGTCATGTCATACAATCCAAAATCCTTGAAAGCTGAAGAATTTATCAGCCACGAAGAAATTCTTGATACTATAGAATATGTCAAAAAAAATGCTTCCAATCAAGCCCTGGTGCTGGAACTGCTGGAGCGTGCGAAAGACTGTCAGGGACTGAACCATCGCGAAGCAGCCCTTCTGCTTCATTGTGATATTCCGGAAGCAGACTTAAGTATCCGCCTGCTGGCCGCAGAAATCAAACAAAAAATCTACGGTAACCGAATCGTTATGTTTGCTCCGCTTTATCTGTCAAACTACTGTATCAACGGCTGTACTTACTGTCCCTACCATGGCCAGAATAAACACATCACCAGAAAAAAACTGACTCAGGATGAAATCCGCCGGGAAGTTATCGCCCTGCAGGATCAGGGACACAAACGCCTGGCCCTGGAAGCCGGTGAGCACCCGCGGCTGAATCCACTGGAATATATTCTGGAAAGTATTGAAACCATCTACAGTATCCACCACCGCAATGGTGCCATCCGTCGGGTAAATGTCAATATTGCCGCCACTACCATAGAAGACTACACAAGGCTTAGGGATGCCGGTATCGGCACTTATATTCTCTTTCAGGAAACCTACCATAAAGAGAATTATGAGCGGCTTCATCCTACCGGGCCAAAGCACGATTATGCATGGCACACGGAGGCAATGGACCGTGCCATGATGGGCGGAATCGATGATGTCGGTTTAGGGGTACTGTTCGGGCTTGACAATTATCTGTATGATTTCATCGGCCTGCTGATGCATGCTGAACACCTCGAAGCAGCTCAGGGTGTCGGTCCGCATACTATCAGTGTCCCGCGTATCCGTCCGGCTGACGATATCGATACCGCTGATTTCCCGGATTCCGTTCCTGATCATATCTTCGAAAAAATTGTAGCGGTGCTGCGGATCGCCGTACCTTATACCGGCATGATCATGTCTACCAGAGAATCGGTCGCCTCACGCGCGCAGGCTCTCAAACTGGGGATCTCCCAGATCAGCGGCGGATCAAAGACAACCGTCGGCGGCTATGAGGATCAGGAAGCTGAAAATACTGCTCAGTTTGATGTCAATGATACCCGCACGCTGGATGAAGTTGTCGGTTGGCTGCTGAAGCTGGGATATGTCCCCAGCTTCTGTACCGCCTGCTACCGGGAAGGACGGACCGGTGACCGCTTTATGCAGCTGGCTAAATCCGGTCAGATCTGCAACTGCTGTCAGCCAAATGCCCTGATTACCCTAAAAGAGTATATGGAAGATTATGCTTCGGTACCTACCCGCAAGCTTGGTAATCCGGTAATTCTCCGGGAAATGGAGCATATCACCAACCCTAAAGTAAAAAATCTCACCTCCGGCTATATCAGCCAGGTTTCTGCCGGAGTCAGAGATTTCAGAATTTAACCAACGCTGGCAACAGCAGAAACTGAGGTGAATATCGTATGAGTTTAAATGACACACCACGTTCCGATCGCATTCATATCGCCTTCTTTGGCCGCAGAAATGCCGGTAAATCCAGTCTGCTGAATGCAGTCACCGGACAAAATCTCGCAATCGTATCTCCCGTAGAAGGCACCACGACCGATCCGGTTTATAAATCGATGGAGCTTCTGCCGCTTGGCCCGGTCGTCGTAATTGACACACCGGGATTGGATGACAACGGAGAACTGGGATTACAACGAGTAAAAAAAGCCCGCCAGGTAATGAACAAGACCGACCTGGCTCTGCTGGTTGTCGACGGTGAAGCCGGCCTCTTGGCTGATGACCAGGCCCTCCAGCTGCTCCTGACAGAGAAGAAAATTCCGTTCCTGACGGTAATGACCAAAAGCGATTTGCTGGAAACAATACCCGAACCAGCAGATCCTCAGACGATCTGGGTCAGCACCAGCACCGGTCACAATATCCATGAACTGAAAGAACGCCTGGGGCAGCTGCTGCCCCAGGAAGAATCTGTCAGTCTGGTTCGTGATCTGGTTGCTCCGCTGGACTTTGTCATCCTGGTCGTCCCCATTGATAAAGCTGCACCAAAAGGCCGGCTGATCCTCCCCCAGCAGCAGACAATCCGCGAACTGCTTGAAGCCGGTGCCGCATCCATCGTAGTCCGTGATCATGAGCTTAAACAAACCCTGGCCCAGATCGGCAAACGACCCTCACTGGTCATTACAGACAGCCAGGCCTTTGCCCAGGTCTCAGCCGATACCCCCGACGACATTGCCCTGACCAGCTTCTCCATCCTGTTCGCCCGAAGCAAGGGCAGTCTGACAGAAGCCGTTGCCGGATTAGCAGTACTGTCCCGCCTTCAGGACGGCGATAAAATCCTGATTGCCGAAGGATGTACCCACCACCGTCAGTGCGATGATATCGGAACCGTCAAACTCCCCCGCTGGATCAGCCAATATACCGGAAAACAACTGGAATATATCTTCTCCAGCGGCACCGGCTATCCCGAAGATTTAAGCCCCTACCGTCTCATCGTTCACTGCGGCGGCTGCATGGTAAACACCAGAGAAATGAAATACCGAATCGCCCAGGCAAAAGACCAGAACATTCCAATCACAAATTATGGGATTTTAATTGCACACACACAGGGAATTCTGCGCCGAAGTATAGAACTATTTCCTGATATTGTAAAACTACTTGATAAAGCATAACAAAACGGGATTTGCAGCGGAGGTTTTCTGAATTCCGATCAGAAAACCTCCGCTGCAAATCCCTTTTTATGGGCTTAGGAATGTCGCGACTATCTCTCTCCCATTCTCCACTCCTCTTCCTGACATTTATCCAACAACCGTTCATATTCCTGTGCATCAATCGGAAACGATGTCGCCTGTTCCTTCAATGCTGAAAAGTAAGCACCATTCGCCAGTTCCATAGCATTAAGTCCTTCTTCTCCCGGTGCCAGCAACGGTTCTCCATCTACAATATTGTTCCTGAAATTCTGTATAATACGAATATATGGGTCGCCATCATCTGCAAAGCTGTATTCGATCGTCTCATACCCCGGTCTGCCGCTATATTCCTGGTTTGTTCTGGCAAATTCCGCAACCGGAACGTTGGCGCGCCGGAATGTCAGCTTATCTTCTTCCACACACACAGTCCCATTATCAGCAAAAATCTCCAGCCGGTTTACTCCGGGATATTCACCGCTTGCTCCGGTCATAATTCCGCGTGCTCCATCCTGATAGAAAAAGAGCAGGGTAAAGCTGTCATCAACAGTGAAATTATTGTATTTTCCAAAGTCTACATAGGCTCTCATGGTATCAGGCATTCCAAAAAAATGTTGCCACAGATCCAGCATGTGATGACAGGGATTCAGCAGCAGGCCACCGCCTTCTTCCAGCCAAGAACTGCGCCAGGGGGCACTGTTGTGATAAGCCTGGGTAAGGTAATGCTGATTGCAGACCCAGACAATCCGGTATATATTCCCCAGTTCATTGGCGGTTAACATCGCCTTCAGTTTCTGATAAATCTGCATCGCTCTCTGAGGGAAAATCATCGCAAAACTTTTTGACGATCTGGCTGCCATCTGGTTAAGCAATTCAACTTCACCTACGGAAATACCGGCGGGTTTCTCGCACAGCACATGCAGGTTATGGCGAAATGCCTCTATCGCAATAGCAACATGCTGCTTATGCGGTACCGCAATCAAAACACTGTCAATTTCATCGGAATGGGCAAATAACTCTTTTGTATTCTGATACACTTTAACTGAGTCTGGATAGTTTGCTCTGATGTACTGTTGACCGGGTTGATTCCGACAGCAGATCCCGGCAAGCTCCATGCCTTCTATATCGCCATGCAACAGATATTCTGAATATTTTTTACCCATATTGCCAAAACCGATTATTACAATTCTGATCTTTTTCATCTGCCCACCTCTATTCTTTTTATTATTATTACTATACCAAAAAATCCTGCCAAACACAATCATTGATGTGTCTGTCAGGTTCATTGTTCTATACCTTTTCAGGACAATGCTCTGATAAAACGTAAAAACGCAGTTCTTCCCTCTTCGGTACATTTATAAACCCCGGCATCTTCCAGTACCTTTACAAATACATGCCCTACTTCCTGTTGTAGGATTTCTAAAATATTATCACGATTAAGCTCCGGATAATGCGGCAGAAATGCTTCAGCCCAGTCCGCATGTTTTTCGATTTTAACACAACTGCGGATATCCTTACCTGCCAGGATATATTCTGCCAGCAGATCCAGTTCCATCTTCAATCGGGCCGGTAAAATAGCCAGTCCCATGACTTCAATCAGACCAATATTCTCTTTTTTAATATGATGTTTATCTGCATGCGGATGAAAGATCCCCAGCGGATGTTCCGAATCGGTGCGGTTGTTGCGCAGCGCCAGATCAAGTTCGAACCAATCGTCTTTTTTTCTGGCAATCGGTGTGATTGCATTATGGGGCACACCGTCTGTATCGGCGAATATTTGGACCATCTCATCCTGATACCCATGCCATACATCAAGTACATGGTCTGCCAGGTCAATCAGCCGTTTTTCATCTCTGCATCTGATTCGCAATACCGACAGCGGCCATTTAACTATCCCAGCCTCAACATCTTCATAACCGGCAATTGTTACATAAGTCTCAATCGGAGCTTTTGCCATGGCAAATGAATAATTGCCGCCCTGATAGTGATTATGGGATAAAATAGATCCGCCGACAATCGGAAGATCGGTATTCGACCCAAGGAAATAATGAGGAAACAGCCGGATAAAATCAAACAGCTTCACAAAGGTATCCCGCTCTATTTTCATTGGTATATGCTGACCATTCAGCACTATACAATGTTCATTATAATATACATACGGAGAATACTGAAAACCCCAGCGTGATCCGTTGATGGTAATCGGTATGATGCGGTGATTCTGCCTGGCCGGATAGTCCACCCGGCCTGCATAACCCTCATTTTCCATGCACAGCTGACATTGGGGATAGCCGCTCTGCTTGCTGGTAAATGCTGATGCTATTGCTTTGGGATCTTTTTCCGGTTTAGCCAGATTGATTGAAATATCAATGTTACCATATTGGCTGCCTACCTTCCAGCGAATATCTCTGGCAATCCGGTAACGCCTGATATAATCGGAATCCTGACTGAATTTATAATAGAAATCAGTGGCTGCCTTAGGGGATTCCTGATAAGCTTCCCGAAACATCCTGACTGTCTCTGAGGGCCTTGGCACCAGACAGTTCATGATACGGGTATCAAATAAGTCACGGTAAATGATATTATTCTCTTTTAACAGCCCTTTCTGCGCAGCATAATCCAGCAATTCCTGCAGGATTGATTCCAGGCATAGCTCAGCTGCAGCCAGCTCCGGTTCTATGTAATCATCTTCCTGAAACAGCTCCATCAGCTGATTCACCGCATAAATCCGGTCTTCCTCAGGAAGCAGGCCTGTCTCTCTGCCATATTGAATCAGGTGCTTAATATTTTCATAAAAAGTCATCCCACACACTCTCTTTCCTTTGACAAATCTGTTACTTTTAGTATAATGAGATTATAATGGGTATTCTACTAATATTATGATAAAAACTATAATTATATTGAGGTATTCTATGCAGCTGCAAATTAATCATGAAAATCGGGAAATTAAGGAGCATGGTACGTTTTCTTATCCTGTCAGAGTCAGTTATGAAGTGCTGTCAGCCTATGAGCGGGGATCATTTTTCTGGCACTGGCATCCTGAAGTTGAACTGACTCTTATTCTGGAAGGTGACATTAAGTATCAGGTCAATGATAAAACCCATCACCTGAAGGCCGGTGACGGTCTGTTTTGCAATTCCAATATGCCTCATACTGGAATAAAAAGCCACAGTGCCGACTGTATTTATATTTCCATTACCTTTGATCCAAAGATCATCTATGGTTTTGAAGCCAGTACTCTTCATACGAAATACGTCGTCCCGCTGACCCAGAACAGCGAGCTGGACTCGGTCGTTTTCCAGTCGGCTGTGCCCTGGCAGCGTCAGGTTCTGATGCACCTGCAGGAGATCTGGGATCTGAACCAGCATGCTGCCGGAACTTATGAATTTCAGATCCAGATATTATTGGCTCAGATCTGGCTATTGTTGTATGAACATGCCGTGACCGGTACAGATGTCATCCCCTCCGCCAGCCGTGACCGGGAAAGAATTCTGGCAGTATTATCTTATCTGCATGATCATTATTCTGAAAAAATCAAGCTTGCCGATATTGCCGCCCAGATTAATATCTGTCCCGGAGAATGCTGCCGCTTTTTCAAAAAACATATGAAGCAGTCAATTTTTGATTACCTGATCCGATACCGAATTGAAAGGAGCCTGCCGCTTTTACGGCATTCCGCTGATACCATTACGGACATTTCACTGAAGGTGGGATTTTCCAGTCCCTGCTATTTTTCAAAAATGTTTCGGGCTGAAATGAACTGCTCCCCCAAAGACTTTCGCAAAACCTCCGCCGGGATCGAATAAACAGTTGCCCTATTAATTTGCTTTAGCCGGTAGGTCCAGTTGGCTCTTTTGTATTTTTGATACTCACCCTCAGATAATCATGAATTACTGATCCAGTAATTTATCAACCGAATGATTCCAGCTGTAAAGAACCTCATTAAGTTGGCTTTTGGAATAGAAGCCGGATATATTTAACGAGAAAGGGAGAAAAACATGGTACCTTTTATTCAGTGCATTGTATTATGTGTATTTTTTACTTTTCTAATTTTGCCACCACAATTCAAAAATCCATTGTCACAGATAACCTCTTATCCTCCTGCTATTCGTGAAAGGGTAGCAAGTCTGCCGCAATATAAGGATATACTTGACGGTACTAAGAAAAAGAATATCGCACGAAAAATCATTGGGACGCTTATAGCTGTAGTTGCACTGGCTTTTCTCGCTTTCTTTTCTGGAAAGACAACTTTTATTCATGCCTTTACTCATGTATTCATTCTGTTTTTTGTGGTGAATATATATGACCTGATTATTTTTGACTTTATCGTTTTTGCTCATAGCAAAAAGGTGATTATTCCCGGTACGGAAGATATGGTAAAGGAATATAAAAATCCTATTCACCATATTAAGGGAGCCTGCAAAGGAACTATAATTGCAATCATTGCCGCTGCTCTCGCTGCTGGTATAGTCGTAATAATAGATAATTTAGTTCAATAGCTATAGCAAGTCTTTGGATTTCGCCGCTTCTTCCTGCTGAATCTCCGTTGTTTCGCGGACTTGTTTCACAAACTCCGCTTCATTGGTTTTCACAAAGCCGCTCACCGATTTAATAGCTTCAAGGACGAGTTCTCGCAAGACTACGGTGCGGATTTGATGATTGGTGCATTGATGGTCAAAGCGTCTGCCTGTGAGATTGTAGGTTAATCCTGTTCAACAGCAATCAGACAGGGAGTTCCCTTTCCTTCCATATATTCACTCCTGACTTTGTGTCCGGGTGCTTAATCGCATAATGAACTGTTGTTTGGCCATTCCATTTTCTGCTATTCAATGCCTCCCCAATTCTCCGGCAAAAAAACTTCTGCGATGGAATAGAGCGCGGCCTGTCCTGCAATCAAAACCCGGTCATGCTCCATGCGGCAATAGAGGACACCGCTGCGGCGGGAAGCCTGAAAAGCACACAAGTCCGATTTTTTCAGCTTGTCAGCCCATAAAGGGATCACATGACAGTGGCCGGAGCCACAGACAGGATCTTCCGACACATTTAGCTTTGGGGCGAAACTGCGTGTTACACAATCATATGTTTTTCCCTGGGCAGTTAGTTGTAAAAGCAGCCCATCCATTTTTTTAACTTTTCCTCATCAGGTGTAGCCTGAAAGACTTGTTCTTCATTTTCCAGTACACAGACCAAATCCCGGCTCATCCATGCCTCCACAGGACAAAAGCCAATGGCCTGCTCCATTTCGGAGGTGACTTGCACCGAATTAAGTTGGTAAGCGGGCATATCCATTTCATATAAATTTTGCTTCTTTTGAACTTTTAGAAGCCCGCTCTGGGTTTGGAAAGAAACTGTATTCCAATCCGGCACCACAAAGCACATCAGGACATAGGCCGTGGCGAGTGTCGCATGACCGCATAGGTCGATTTCTCCCCCGGGTGTAAACCAACGCAAATCAAAAACCTCACCATTTCGCACGGTAAAAGCTGTTTCAGAAAGATTATTTTCCATAGCGATGTCCTGCATGAGCACATCGGGGAGCCACTTCTCCAGAACGCACACAGCAGCCGGATTGCCCTTGAAAACTGTATCTGTAAAAGCATCAACAACATAACATTTCATATCTATCACTCCAATCTAATCCTTGTATCTTTTTTAACTTCATTATATACTTTGATTAAAAATAAGTAAAATAAATAGTTGTAATGCAAATATACAGAAAGGTTATTTGAATATGAACCGTTACATTGCATTTCAAAAAGTTGTAGAGTTAGGCAGTTTTACAAAAGCAGCCGATGTTCTCGGCTACACCCAACCCGCTATGAGTCAGATGATTTCTTCTTTGGAAAAGGAATTATCGATAAAACTACTATATCGTTCTCGCTATGGAATACAGCTAACCTTGGAAGGTGAAAAATTATTCCCATTCATCCTAAGGACTATTTCTCAATATCAGTCAATGCAAGAAATAGCAAAAGAAATCAAAGGTCTGGAAACTGGCATTATCCGTATTGGAACAATATCAAGTATCTCCTGTCACTGGCTGCCAGCACTAATTAAAGAATTTAGTAAATTTTATCCTAAGGTTCAATTTGTACTTCATCAAGGTGATTACACTACAATTCCAGAATGGGTACGGACAGGTGAGGCAGATTTTGGATTTGTGAATCCCGATGCTGTTACAGGCATGAGAACACAATTTATTAAAGAAGGAGAATTGAGGGCAATACTCCCAGCTGACCACCCGTTGGCAAATAGTGCCTATGTAACTTTGATAGATTTAATCCATGATCCATTTTTGCTACTAGAAGAAGGGGCTTTAAGTGAACCATTAGAAGCGTTCCATCAACAACACATAGAACCTAACATAAAGCTCTGCGTTCATGATGATTACTCTATTCTGTCTATGATTGAAAATGGACTAGGTATTAGCATTCTTCCAGAACTTGTATTGCGAAAGACAGATTATAAAGTAGCTATCTTACCTATTGAACCTGCTATCACTCGAAAAATAGGACTGGTAATGAAAGAGAAGAATACTTTACCGATAGCAAGCAAAGTTTTTATTGATTTTCTATTCAAAAATGTTAACCTTCTTCCATAAAGTGATGAAAGGGAGTGCCGCAGATCTGCTGCAGTACTCCCTGATATTTACCATTTATGATAGTAATAACCCAACACACTGATAATCCCCGTCAAAGCTCCCATAGAATCAATCAAAACATCCCAAAACGAAGGACCTCTCCCTGGAACAAAGCTCTGATGAAACTCATCTGAACAGGCATAGATAAAACATATCAGCAGTGCGGCTCCTGCCTGCGTCTTTGTTCCATCCGCATGCAGTCTCACCGCCCTTGCTGTAAAAATTCCCAGCACAAAATAAATTGTAAAATGAGCAATTTTCCTGATATTAACATACTGCAGCAGTTCTTTCAGCAACGCTATACGCTCCAGACATTGAGCCACAAAGCTGCTTAATTCCCCTGAGCTTTCGCTATTCTGACCAGAGAAAAGAAATATGATAATCATATTGGCTGCAACCAGTCCCCATCTTAGTACGATCTGTTGTTTCCGTCTATTCATTCCATTTCTGACCTTTCCATACGATACCATTATTATAACAAATTTCTTATTAAAAACAATGACCAGAAAAGAGTCTGCATGGTCGAAAATGTCCGGCTTATAACGTCACACCATCCCTACAGCTGTTCGCCACCGGATGCAATCACTTTTTGATACCAGTAAAAAGATTTCTTTTTTGTCCGTTTTAAGGTTCCATTCCCTTCATTATCTTTGTCAACATGAATAAAACCATACCGTTTCTTCATCTCGCCGGTTGCCGCACTGACGAGGTCAATACATCCCCACGGTGTATATCCGATCAGTTCTACCCCATCTTCATTCACAGCTTTTTTAATTTCAGAGATATGATCCCGAAGATATGCAATCCGGTAGTCGTCTTCAATATCTCCGCTATCATTGAACTGATCGACTGCACCCAGACCATTTTCAACAATAAACAATGGCTTTTGATATCGGTCATACAGGCTGTTAAGTGTAAAACGAAGTCCCAGCGGATCAATCTGCCAGCCCCATTCACTTGCTTTTAAGTATGGATTCTTAAGCGATGCACGCAGGTTTCCCGGAGCCATCTCACCGGCATTATCCAGAACACTGGTTACCTTGGTAGAATAATAGCTGAATCCAATATAATCGACGGTATTCTTCAGAACTTCAAGATCGGTCTCTTCCATCTGCAGAGTGATCCCGTTTTGTTCCATAAACTTAAGTGCATAAGAAGGATAAGCCCCTCTGGCCTGCACATCAATGAAGAAGAAGCCTTCCCGGTTCTTTTTCATGGCATCCCAGTTGTCTCCCGGATTGCAGGAAAGCGGATAATATTGACCACCTGCAAGCATACAACCGATTTTGAAATGTGGATTTATCTCATGTCCCAGCTTAACCACTGCCGCCGAGGCGACCAGTTCATTGTGGGCAGCCTGATATTTGACCTGAAGCGGATTTTCCCCTTCATGAATTACCAGTCCGGCTCCCATATACGGCATATGCATTAGCATATTGATCTCATTGACCGTCAGCCAGTATTTGACTTTATCCTGATACCGTCTGAATACGGTATCGGCATATTTTACGAAAAATGTAATCATTTCCCGGCTTTTCCATGAGCCATATTGCTCTACCAGATGCAGCGGTATATCGAAATGACATAATGTTACAACCGGTTCAATCTTATATTTCAGCAAGGTGTCAAAAAAATCATCGTAGAACCGGAGCCCTGCTTCATTCGGTTCTGCCTCATCGCCTCTGGGAAAAATGCGTGACCAAGAAATAGACATCCGGAAACATTTAAATCCCATTTCGGCAAATAATGCAATATCCTCTTTATAGTGGTGATACATATCGATTGCATCTCTGGACGGATAGTATTCATCCTCCCCCAGATCATGATAAGACATGACTCCCTTTGCCACCTTCATCCGGTTAGGACCGGACGGAATAACATCTACAGAAGAGATACCCCGTCCGTCTGCCAGATAAGCGCCTTCACACTGGTTTGCAGCCACTGCCCCGCCCCAGAGAAAATTCTTCGGTAATCCAGACATTTTTATCCTCCAATCTACTGCGCTTGCATCTTCTGTACCTGCTGGATCACTTTTTTACCATCTATCATTCCATATGCCACCATATCGATGACGGCAATCGGCACATCCGGACAGACCGCTGCAATACTTTTCATCTGATGACGTACCTGCGGTCCCAGTAAAATAACATCCGCAGTCGGTCCGATCAGTTCCGCCTGATTCATTGGATAAGCTTCAATTGTACACGCAAAGTCCATCTGGGCTGCGGCTTCTTTCATTTTGTTGGTCAGCAGACTGGTTGACATGCCTGCTGCACAGAATAATACGATATTTGTCATTGTTCTTCCTCCTGTTCTTCTAATACGGCCTTGCTGTCAAGCACTTTAAAAAATGGATAATAGATGATAATCTGCAAAACAATTAAAATCAGCTGCATGACTGCCACCGGCATGCCTCCGCCCAGCCAGCCATACAAAATTGCCGGTGTGCCAAGCGGCAGCGAAATCCCTCTTAAGGTTGGCAAAATACCGAAACTTTGCAGCACATAAGGAATGATAAATGATATCACCGGTGTAACAATAAACGGAATTGCCATAATCGGATTCAGGACAATCGGGGTTCCGAAGATAATTGGTTCATTAATGCTGCAGATTGTCGATGGCAGTCCCAGCCGCCCCAATGTTTTATAACGTTTACTTTTTGCAACAAAGGCCATCAGTATTGCAAGACCAAGCAGCGCACCGGAACCGCCCAGATTCATATATGTACCATAATGCTGGTAGGTGATCATATTGGGAAGTGCTTCCCCAGCTTGGAATGCCGTCAGGTTCTCCAGTGCCAGCGGCATATAAATAACCTGCAGAAACGGCCGTATTACCAGATATCCATGAATACCGATCACCCATAAAATCTGAGCTACTAAAACCAGAATTATCATGGAAACCGGACTGTTACCCAGATTCCCCAGCGGCTTTGCAATAATCTGATATACGAAGGAATTGAAATCCCCAAAATCGGACAATGCAAAAAGAAAACGCAGGATACTGAAAACGGCTAATACCACAAACCCGGGAATCAGCGCCGCAAAGGACTTGGCAATCGTTGGGGCCACAGAACTCGGCAGCTTAATAGTAATCCCGCGTTCCGGAAATATCACGTAGATACTGGGAACCACCAGACCCAGGATCATAGCTGAAAACAGTCCTTTTGATCCCAGATACTCTGTTGCCAGTGCTGCTGACACAGCAACCAGTTCTTTTGACTCTTTTGCCTCAGCCTGAACTCCCAGCGGTATCATCAGCAGAAACATTGCGACGGTAATAAATGCAACAATCGGTGCTTCTTTACTATATCCTTTCTTTACAGTAAGCTGATACGCGATTGACATCGTAGTATAAATTGCTATCATATCTGTGGTAACACCCGATGCATAGCCAAAAATTGTTTTTAAGTTGGTCATTTTAATAAAAGACTGATAGACATCAATCTGAAGACTTGCCAATAATGTGAAAATGGCACCCATTAAAATGATAGCTAATATCTGCGAAAAACCATCAGAAACCGAACTTATGTAAATATTGTTTTGGATCTTCGTTGCTGCCGGCAGCAGCTTTTCTTCCAGAAATGTTTGTACTTTATTCATAACAACTCCCCCTCTTATCTGCACAGTTCAATAATTTCTACCGCCAAATCCTTTACCGTCATGGCATTCATCAAATGGTCCTGAGCATGGACCATTAAAAGCTGGACCTCAATATGCTCACCGCCGGCCTCCTTCTGAATCAATGATGTCTGGATCTCATGAGCTCTATGTAATGCCTCGTCCGCCCGCTTCAGGCAGGCCGTGGCTTCTTCAAAATCCTTTTCTCTGGCGGCACGTATTGCTTCTAATGCTGAGCTTCTGGCATCACCACCATTAACTACCAGCTCCATAATAATCTGTTCCATTGTTCGTTCCATTTTAAGCCTCCTGTTTTACTGTCCTTCCAGGTTGTCTGCTTCTATCTGGCCAAGCATTGCCATCAACCCATCATAGCTTTTTTCCTTGATAAGCCTGCTGATATTGGCTTTATTCAGGATCAGCTTGGATGTCACGGCATAAAAGTCCTGCAAGTCGGCCTTAACATACTCCCCGATATTAATCAGAAAGACAACCTGTATTTTTTTCTCATCCCATATAATCGGATGTTTTAATATTGCCACACAGACAAATGAATCGTTTCCGACAGCCCGGTTCGGGTGAGGAATCGCCACATAATTTCCGAACTCGGTTCTGGCCAGGCGCTCCCGCTCCATCACCAGATCATAAAAATCATCGGGAATTTCCTTGTACTGTCTGATCTGGTCACACATGAAGTGCAGTACCTCTTCTTTAGTCTCTGCATCTACTTCCAGAAACAGTTCTTGCTGATAGTAGTCGATGATCCGTCCCGATTTGCTTCCTTTCAGCAGCATCCTGCGAAATGTCAAGATATCACTGGAAGAAATCGTATAAGGAACTTCCATAATCGGCACCGGAACTTTGACACCTGTAATCGGTACGGTAGTAAAAATATAATCAAAATCCGTAAAGTCCCAGTCACTCAGTTCATGTAGGTTACAGGAGCTGATCTTATCAATATAAGCGCCAAATTCCTGCATATACTTATGGACCAGCAGCTGTGCACTGCAGCGTCCGGTTGAACAGACCAGCAGAATATTCTTTTTCCTGACATCTTCTTTCTGTGTTTCCAGCGCCAGGGCCAGCGCCACCGCAATATAACCGATTTCATCTTCCGACAGTTTCGTCTGATAGTGATCATTCAATACGGTACACCCCTGAACAGCCATCGCATACGCCAGGAAATATTCCGACTTGATTTTTTCCAGAATCGGATTCACCATATTCAGCTCATATTTGATCCGGATCGCCAGTGCCATAATATGCTGGCACAGAGTAACCCGCAGTTCCAGATTCTCAACAAGATTTCTTTTATAAATCCGGTCGATATTTTCCAGCAGCCGGATGACAATGTCATTGATATCCTTACTGATAACAATGTTGTTTTTGATTACCGCATCCATTCCCTGGATCCGCTTACCGGCCAGATGAATGGCAAGGTATCCGATCTCCACAAAATCAAAGGTAATTCCAAAATTCTGCTGCAGCTCACTGACAATCTTCTCGGCAATTTTATATTCCCACCAATCGGTAATCCCTTCCATATCAACATCGGTAAAGGATATCGCATGATCTTCCCTGATCCGGTTCATTGAAATATAAATATGATAAACCATATTCCCGAATACAATATCAGAAATCACCACCTTGTTTTCATTCAGGACAATTTTTATCGAGTCTGCGATTTCCTTCATTACGCAGGCGCCCTGCTCCCCGAACAACCGCTCCATATCAGACAGATAGTCATGCTCCGGCAGGCAATTGGCAATACACAGCCGGATATTAAGTTCACTGCCCTCAATGCGGATTCCGTAATTCGGTTTGCGTACCAGCGTCAGATTATACTGGGCTATGACCGTTTCAACCTCGCGTATATCTGCGCTCAGTGTATTTCTGGAAATATATAATGCTTCGCTGATCTCAATCAGTTTAATATAGCTGCCGGTCCTTAACAGATAATTCAGCAGATACTGTACCCGCTCCCGGGAATTAGAGGGCAGATTGTCCTGATCCTGTCCATTTTCGATACTCTCTTTAAACTGTTGAAAAGCATGTTCATCCACTATACACAGTTTATATCCATATCTGTGTTTCGGGATAATCTCCGCTCCGGCATTTTTGACCATCCCACTCAGATCTTTCAGCAGGTTTCGGGTTGTCTTAATGCTTACATCCAAATGTTGTGACAAGCCACTAGCCGTATGAAATTTGCTGTCTTCCATCAATGCAAGCAAACGAACAATTCTCTTATCCTGCATACTGATACTCCTTGCTTTATTAAAATTTGAATTCAAATCTGAGTTTATTATAACATTACTGCCATGTAACTCAATCATCACTTTTGCCACTTTAAAAGTGGCAAAACATTGCACTATCTGTTGATTCCGTGCATTCCATTCAGGGCAGGGGTATAATAAAATGAAGAAAAACAAAGGACAAAAGCAGATGAATATAGAATTTGAGGTGTATCATTACGTCCGGCAAAATCGGGGATTCTTGATGACTTCCCGGCTACGGCCCTGGATTTCTGATCGAAATTCAGAAATCCTCCGCTGCAAACCGGGCTATGGTACTCAGGTATCGTATGTGCGAATGCGAAGGGGGATTCCGATTGTGTCTGCGATCTGTTGGCTGGCGGCGATGTCTTCTGGAGACAGGATATCTACAACGGTAAGCTTTACGGATGGGATTTGTAATTTGCATTCGTAGGCAAATTGTAGCAGGCAATCGAAGGCATTGTTATTAAAGGGGCGGGTTACTTCATTATACTGCTCTGCACTTGGTGCATTTAGGCTGATGGAGATTGTGTCTACTACTTCTGCCAGAAGTGGGACAATGTTTTTTTTATGATAAAGACTCCCCAGGCCGTTTGTGTTTAGGCGGATGGAAAGTTTGTTGTGGGCTTTGGCGTATCTGGCTGACTCTAGTAAACGATCTAAAGCACAGGTTGGTTCTCCGTAGCCGCAGAATACCAACTCTGAATAGGAACTGAAATTAAAATGATCTATGGCGGTGGTTATTTCTTTCAGGTTCGGTTCGCTTGTATGCCAGAGTGTCCTGGCTTCTCCAACGGTGTCCTGATTGTTTCGGATGCAGAATGTGCAGCGGCAGTTGCATTTGTTGGTAATATTCGCATACACCTGCCCCTGGTAGGTATATATAATATCAGACATAGGCGTCTCCTCTTTTCATAATTGCTTTTATTTTAACTTTATCTAATGCCAATACGATCAGGATAAAGACAACCGTACTTCCTCCGGATTGAACTGCACTTCCGGCCAATGACAGTACTGGTGTCAGGAATGAACCGAATATGATGGCTTCAGCGATGTAATAACCGACTGCTGATATCAGTGCGGAACCGGCAAGTGCCAAAATATTTCTGCCGGTACAGACTTTGTTGGTCTTACTGGTAAATGGCAGGGTGATCAGCATCTTGATGATTATGGTGGCCGGTGCCCATAGTGGTGCTGTCAGAAGATCGGCCAGACCGCCGCCGATGGCTGCGGCCGCCATAGCGTAAGGGCGCGGCAGCAATACTGCTGCCAGATAGATCAGAGCATCTCCGAAATGAATGTAGCCGCCATTGATACCATATGGAATATGACAGATATAGGCCGTCATTATGGTAATCATAGCGGCAAATAATCCTGTCAGCGTAACATATGTGGTTCTTCTCATGACACCTGTCCTTTCTTAATCGATTGATCCGGCATCAGCATCAACAGATATTTTTCAAAATTTACCCCATCATTTGGTTCCACCTGATTTGCTGCCGAATCCATCAGTGCCTTCTGCAGAAAATGCTCAGCCTGCCTGATCGTGTATTCCAGGCTATCCTTACGGGCAATGCCTCCGGTCAATACAGATGCAAATAAGTCACCGGTGCCGGAATAGCTTGCGCCCTGTTCCGGGAGGGCGGTGATTGAATGTGTTTTGGCGGTGATATACATATTCCCTATTTGGGATCTTCCTGATGAATCAAAGAAACGAATTCCGGTTACTACAACTGCTCCTGTTCCTTTTTCACATAATGATTCACCCATTTTAACAATTGAATCAAACAACTGCTGTGGTTGATCTCGTGGCGGAAGGCTGTCAAACGCATAATCAGTCAGCAGACACAGTTCGGTCAGATTCGGAGTGGAGTAATCCGCCTTCCTGACCAGCTTTTTCATATTCAATCTTAATGTTTCGTTAAACATCCCATAGGTTTTCCCATCGTCTCCCATTACCGGATCTACCAGCAAAAACGTATTATCCCGGTAAAAGGTATCGAGAAATTCGAAGATCTTAATAATCTGCGCATCATCAGAAACATATCCGGTATAAATGCCATCAAAGCGGACCTTCAGTTTTTCCCATTCGCTGCGAAAGTAATCCATTTTATCGGTATAGCTGTCGCAATAAAAGCTGGGATACCCGGTCTGGGCTGTCAGTATTGCTGTCGGCAGCGGGCAAGCCTGCACCCCCATCGCTGATAATATCGAGATTGCCACCGTCAGTGAACAGCGTCCAAGCCCAGATAGATCATTAATTACAGCTATCTTTTTTGGCATCATTATCTCCTTACTTTTTTTATCATTATAACACAAAACTGGACTTTTTAAAAAGTCCAGTTTTAGCTTTTTTAATCAGTCCAGTTTTTTCAACCAGATAATCGTTACTCTGCAGAAGTAAACTGATAGACTTCCTCCACAATCCGTTCCATAGCGTTCAAAATATTCTCATATCCAGTACACCGGCACAGATGACCGGAAATCATTCGACGCAGCTCCTCCCGGTTGTAACGCTTACCGGTCCCGACAATCTCCACCGCGGTCATAATCAGCCCCGGTGTACAGAAGCCGCACTGGACAGCAGCTTCTTCAATAAACGCCCGCTGAATCAGGCTAAGCTCACCATCCGGGCCCTTCAGCCCTTCAACGGTCATAATGCTTTGCCCCTCTGCCCACATCGTCAGGTAGATACAGCTGTCGATCGCTTCACCATCGACAAGAACCGTACAGGCACCGCATTCTCCTACTTCACAGCCCTTTTTGACACTGGTAAGACCCAGTCGGTCACGTAAGGTTTCCAGCAGAGACTCCCTGTCATCAACCGCAAGTTCCTGTACTTTTCCATTTACAGTCATTTTGATAATTCTAAGCATCTGCCTCACCTCCTGCAAATAGAATCGCCTGCTTCAATGCACGTTTTGATAACTCTTCTACCAGCTGAAGCCGAAATTCTTTTGAAGCTCTCCAGCTGGAACGGGGATTAACATCCTCCAGGGCGGCTTTTCCAAGCGTTTCATAGAGTACCGGACCGATTTCCATCCCCCGGCATTGTGCTTCTGCACCAACTGCTCTGATCGGTGTCGGTGCTGCCACACCAAAAGCCAGCCGCAGGTCTTCAACCCGTCGTTTGTCTTCTGACAGTCTTACTCCGCAGGCACACCCGAGCGTAGCTATTTCCATCGCTTCGCGTTTTCCGTATTTAATATAATGACCATAAAAATCCTGATAACTTTCTTTTTCAATTCGGATCTCAATCAAAACTTCGTCGTGTTCACGTACCGTCCGTCCGGGGCCGGTATAGAATTCCCGGATTGATACCCGGCGGACTCCAGCCCCGCCTTTGAGCACCAGTACTGCATTCAGCAAAAACAAACTCGAGGCACTGTCTGCACTGGTGGCGCCATTACAGACATTACCGCCAACTGTTCCGATATTACGCAGCTGTGGTCCGCCGGCCTGATCGACAGCATTACCGAGCACCGGAATATAGGTTTGAATGATCTCATGGTGAGTAACTTCTGAAAATGTACAAGCCGGACCGATGATAATCGTACCATCCGCATCCATGCTGACCCCTTTCAAATCCGGCAATCCATGAATACTGACCAGTGAGCACCCGGCCAGCTTGCCTTCTCTGATCTTGATCAAAACATCACTGCCGCCGGAAATTATGACGGCCTCCGGATCTTCATTCAGGGCCCGGATTGCATCGTCTACATTTAAAGCCTGGTAAAAGTGTTCAATATCATACATATCCGTCACCTCCTAAATCAATCCATGTTCTTTGAATCGTGCCGTCAGCTTCTGCGGATCCAGCGGCAGTGAATTAACCGCAACACCAGTAGCATGAAGCAGAGCATTTCTGAGTGCCGGAGCTACCGGGATCGCCGGTGGTTCGCCCAAGGCTTTATTGCCATAAGGACCTGTTTCATCTTCGATTTCGACAAATTCCACATTCAGATCCGGGGTGTCCATGGAAGTCGGAAGCTTATAATCCAGCAGGTTGTCATTCAGCGGGCGGGCGGTCTTCTGGTCAAATAAGAGCTCCTCACTGAGTCCGTAACCAAGCCCCATGCTCATTCCGCCGTGTACCTGCGCTTCTGCCAGCTGCGGATTGATCAGCCGGCCGCTGTCATGGACATTTAAGATTTTCTTTACTTTAATCTTGCCCAGCGGCATATCCACTTCTACTTCGGCATAGCAGACTCCGCTTGCAAACGTATTATCTTTACAGTGGCTGGTTGCCTCGGCGGTGATATGAACTGAACGATCAAGACTGTATGTCGCTGTTGTTGCCAGTTCTGTCATTGAAAGCAGCACCTTCCCACCATCTTTTTCGATGATCTGGTTATTGTTTAACTCCAGCATTGATACGTCAAGTCCGGTCATATAAGCCGCATATTCCAGAATCCGCTCTTTTAATATGGTTCCGGTCTTTTTCACTGCCATACCGCTTACATAGGTCTGCCGCGAAGCATATGCACCGGTGTCAAATGGTGTAATATCCGTATCCTGTACCGTGATAGCATGGATCTTATCTTCTGTTATACCGATTGTCTCCGCTGCCATCTGGGTAAAGACCGTATCGGCCCCCTGACCGATTTCAGTTGCCCCCATCTGCAGCTGGATAGAACCATCCTGATTCAGAACCATGCGACAGGATGCCGTTTCCAATGAGATAGGATAAACACCGGTTTTGTAACAGAATATTGCCATGCCAACGCCGCTTCGCACCGGTCCGGTCTGACCGGTATATTCTTTGCGTTTCCGGTCCCATTCAAACGACTCGCGGCCCTTTTCGATGCAGGCCTGCAATCCATAGGAATGAAATTTGATATGTGTATGGGGATCCTCATATCCCGGTTTGATACAATTGATCAGCCGGTATTCGAGCGGATCGATGCCCAGTTTCACGGCCAGATCATCGGCCTGGCATTCCGATGCAAAGGCGCCCTGAGGAATTCCATATCCCCGCATCGCCCCACCGGTAGTCAGGTTCGTATAAACGGTATAGCACTCCGATTCAAGAGCCAGCTCATCGTTGTAAATCTGTTTAAATTCATTAGCTGCATTGGCAACAATCGCATGGGCATGAGAAGCATAACCACCCTGATTCGAATAAGCCAGGAATTTTCTGGTTACCAGTCTGCCGTCTTTGCGGGCCAGCGCCCTGGTATGTATCTCAATCGCATGCCGGACTCTGGTGCAGGCCAGTGTTTCTTCCCGCGATATATCCATTTTGACACCACGGCCGCCCACCTGGGTAACCAAAAAGGCATTCAGCGGTTCATAAAGGACATCCTGTTTGTTACCGAAGCCCCCGCCGATATAAGGCTTAATTACCCGAACCCGACCCCAGGGAATCCCCAGCGCCTGGCCGATTACGCGCCTGACAATGTGGGGGATCTGGGTGGAAGTGACCACAACAATCCGGTCATTCTCCATATAAGCGTAAGAAACCGGTGTTTCGATGTGGCAGTGCTGAACACATTGAGTCCGGTAGACAGCTTCAGTCTCGATCAGTTCAGGATCCGCCTGTTTCACCTCTTTATAACTCTGTTCTCCCAGTACAAAACCGGTCTTTTTAATAATGTTGCCCGGAAATGCTTCATGCAGCTGGGTCGCACCTTCGGCCATGGCTTCCTGTGCTGTCAGCAGCGGCTGGAAGGTTTCATATTCAACTTTAATCAGTTTGGCCGCGCGGCTGGCAGCAACATCATCTTCTGCAATAACAGCGGCAATATCATCACCATAAACCCGGACCCTGGTATTCAGCAGCTTTCTGTCAGCAATATCCTGATGACCCGCTTCTACCGACCAAGGATGGCCGGGGGTCGGAAACTGGTAGTCAGGAGCATCGAAACAGGTAACAATCTTTACTACCCCCGGTACCGCCAGTGCCTCCTCCAAATCAAAGGATTTAACAATTCCATTGGCAATGGTGCTGCGGACTACTTTTGCAGTCAGGAGATTCGGGGGCATTAAATCAGCGGTATATTTCGCCTCTCCGGTAACCTTTGCAGCAGCATCCACACGCGTCAGATTCGTTCCAACTCCCACAACTATCCCCTCCTTTCTCATATTTTCTCAGAATTATAGCAGAATGTACTTGAGTACAAACAAAAATGCCAATACATACATTAAAACGCTGATACTCTTATCTTTTTTCTTTCCGGATAACAGATTGATCACTACATAAGAGATAATTCCCATTGCAATACCTTCAGAGATACTATACATAAATGGCATTGCAATAATACAGATATATGCCGGAATCGCTTCGGTATAATCTTCAAAATCAATCTTCATAATTGATGTCAGCATCAAAAATCCTACGATAACCAGTGCCGGTGCCGTTGCAAAGGACGGAATGGCCAAAAAGATCGGGGACAGGAACAGGGACAGACCAAACAATATCGCTGCCACAACTGCCGTCAAACCGGTTCTGCCGCCTTCTGCCACACCAGATGCACTTTCTACGAACGTAGTTACTGTAGATGTACCGAACATAGCTCCGACCGTTGTTCCGACTGCGTCAGAAAGCAGAGCACCGCGGATCTGGGGAAGCTTGCCGTCCTTATCCAGCATATCTGCCTTGGAAGCAACACCAATCAAAGTTCCCAGTGTATCAAATAAATCAACAAACAAAAAGGCAAAGATAATAGCAAAGAAGTCAAGTGAAAAAATCGCCTTGAAATCCATCTGCATAAAGGTAGGCATCATACTGGGAACAGAAATTCCGTTGGAAAAATCGGGGAGCAGACTGTACATGCCGACGTCCGGATTTACCTTGTACAGGCCAATCATCTGACAGACAATGCCCAGTGCCCAGGTGATCAGTATTCCCCACAGAATATTGCCCTTTACACCTTTTACTACCAGAATACCGGTAATTAGAATTCCCATCAATGCCAGCACGACAGTAATTCCTTCGCTGAAGAACAGTCCGCTTTTAAGTGATTCTTTAAACGAATACACAGATACAAGAGTCGCACTGTCAATTACAATTCTGGCATTCTGAAGTCCGATAAAAGCAATAAATAAACCAATTCCCACTGATACCGCATGCTTCAGGTTCATCGGTATTGCATTAAAAATAGCTTCCCGCACACTGGTCAAAGACAGCCCGATGAAAATAATACCTTCCACAAAAACAGCCGCCAGAGCCATCTGCCAGGTATAGCCCATCTGCAGAACTACTGTATAGGCGAAATATGCATTCAGGCCCATCCCCGGTGCCAGAACAAACGGATAATTAGCAAATGCTGCCATCAGCAGGGTGGCAATCATAGAAGCCAGTGCGGTTGCTGTGAATACGGCTCCGCTGTCCATCCCGGCAGCACTTAAGATGCTGGGGTTTACAGCCAGTATATAAGCCATTGTCATAAAGGTGGTAATACCTGCAATAACCTCTGTCTTTACATCTGTACGGTTCTCTTTTAAGCGAAATATTTTATTCAGATCCATGATAAACCCTCCTTAAAATAATACCTTCCATATTGTTTGATCTTCGACATGAATTAACCCATAAGTATTTAAGCGTAATTCTGGAATTACCGGAAGGCTGACGAAGGCCAATGTCATAAATGCATCAATGCCCTCAGCAATCCCTAAATCCCTGGTATAACCTTTCAGGAGTATCAGCTGCCTTTCAACCGTTTCGGCTGATTCCAGACTCATCACTCCGCCAACCGGCAGTGCCAGTGTACCCAGTACAATCCCATCTGATACAACTGCCAGTCCTCCTTCCATTTCTCTTACTGTATTGATGGCCAGAACCATATCTTCATCCGTAACACCGGCAACGATAAGATTATGAGAGTCATGGGACACGCTGGTTGCTACAGCCCCTTTCTTAAGCCCGTAACCGCCGAGAAATCCCAGACCGATATGTCCGGTCCCATGATGCCGCTCCAATACAGCAAGTTTAACAATATCCTGCCTGATATCTACTCCTTTTGCATAGCCCGGATGTTCTGCATATGGTATGGTCTGCTCCGTTGTCAGAAGCTCAAACGGTGTCAGGCAGATCACCCGCTGCATATTCCCGGCTTCGTTCAGCTGCAGATCCGCTGCCGTAATCTCCTTCAGATGAAACGAATGCATTACCCGTGTCCAACCGGACAGATCTTCCGATATGATATTGGCTGCCTCATCAGTTCCTGATACCCGTGTGCCTTCCCGGGCTACACAAATACCGTTTTTATAGACCTGCATAACTTCAAAAGTATCCAGATCCTTTAGAATTGCCAGATCGGCAATATATCCGGGAGCAACCGCGCCCCGGTCGGTCAGTCCGAAATACTGTGCCGCATGCAGGCTGGCCATCCGGATCGAACGGATCTTATCTGCCCCCAGCGCAGCGGCTTTGCGGATAATATAATCAATATGTCCTTTTTCCATCAGATCACCCGGATGCTTATCGTCGGTACAGAACATACACCGATGATAATAAGGCGACTCTGTTAGTCCGATCAGGGCATTTAAATTCTGAGCAGCGGTCCCTTCGCGGATCATAATCCACTGTCCGCGCCTGATCTTACGTACCGCCTCTTCAAGTTCAGAACATTCATGATCGGAACGAATCCCGGCTGCCGCATAGGCATTCAACCCCAGTCCTGAGAGTCCCGGTGCATGACCATCAATCAGCTTCTCTGATGCAGCAGCATCCTGGATTTTATCAAGAATCTCTTGCTGCCCGTGAACCACTCCATGGGCATTCATCACCTCTGCCAGTCCCAATACCCGTTCATTCTGATAGTAAGGGGTCAGATCTTTGGCCAGCAGGACCGCCCCTGCTTCATCCAGATTCGTGGCCGGAACACAGGACGGCAGCATCACAAAGACATCCAGATCCAGTTTTTCAGTATGTGACAGGATATAATCAATACCTTCGGCCCCTGCCACATTGGCAATTTCATGAGGGTCAACCACAACCGTGGTTGTTCCTCTTGGCAGCACAATCCGTTCAAACTCCGCCGGTTGCACCATAGAACTCTCCAGATGAATATGTCCGTCGATAAATCCAGGAGCGATCACACAGCCAGATAAATCAACCTCCCGATTTCCTTCATAGGTACCGATTCCGGCAATCCGTCCATTTACAATCGCGACATCTGCACGTTCCAGTTCTTCCGTAAACACATTTACCACATCAGCATTTTTGAGTACCAGATCGGCTTGCTTTTGTCCTGAAGCAACCATAACCAGCTGCTCCAGCAGTTCTCTTTCATTCTCCATAGACATTTACCTCATCAAAAGATTTGGTTACCGGCTACATATTTTGCAGAAATATAGCGCTCATCTGCCAGATAAATAATCCGCTCCAGCCGTTCTGCCAGCGTAAGCTGTTTCGGACTGTGCAGCGGCTGGTCATCCAGTACCAGCACATCCAGTTCATATCCAGCTTCAAAGCTGCCTGCCTTACCGAAAAACGCTCCGCCTCCTTTCGTGCCAAGGTAGAATGCCTCTTCTACCGTCAGCGGTTTCTTTGTATCATCCACAAGCCTCCAGTACAATTTGGAGACCTGAATGGCATCTGCCATAGCGCGGAATATATTCGCCATATGCCCGCCGCCCACATCACTGCCCAGGCCGGTCTTGATTCCCGTATCCAGGAACTGCCGTACCGGTGCAATACCGGAGGCCAGGTTGGTATTCGACTGGGGACAGTGCGCGATAAATACTCCGTTTTCCTGCATCCTTACCAGTTCCTGATCCGTCAGATATACACAATGTGCCATAATAGTTTTACTGCCACCGCCGAACATGCCAAACTGTTCATAAGCATCACCATATGACTTCGCCCCCGGACACAGCTCCTTCACCCATTCTACTTCGCTGCGATTCTCCGACAGATGCGAATGTACCGGCAGATCATACTGCTCTTGTATCACTTTCAGACCCTTCATCAGCTCATCCGTACAGCAGGGGATAAACCTGGGCGTCAGAATCGGTTTGACATTTTGGAATCTGCCGCTGATCCGCTCAAGCCAGCCAACCGTATCACGAATCGACGTATCGGCATCCTTCTCCCTTAGGATGTCCGGTGAGTTGCGGTCCATATTCACTTTACCGACCATTGTCTTCAGTCCGGTGTCTTCCAGCAGTTCCATCAGATGTACTGTGGCATCGGTATGAATCGTTGCAAAAATACAGGCTCTGGTGGTGGCACTTCGCTTCATATCTTCGGCAAAAATCCGGTACCCTGCTTTGGCATAGGCCTCATCTGCATACCTGGCTTCCTCCGGAAACGTCACCTGTTCCAGCCAGTCAAGCAGCTCCATATCCATTCCCATTCCCCTAAAACCATACTGGGGGGCATGAATATGCAGATCCACCAGTCCCGGAATCAGAAGTCTGTTGCCATAGTCAACCAGTTTAAGGTACTTAAACTCTTCCGGCAGTTCCCGAAACACGCCGGCACTGACCCCCTCCCGGCATACCAGATACCCATCTTCTACCAGTTCCATTTCCGTAGAAGAGATGCTGTGGCAGATCTGGCCTTTTAATACAAAATTGTTGCTGTTCATATTATCGCTCCTCCTTCTCCTGCGGAGTAAAGTGGATTTGCATTTTCTATGAAATCAAAAAATACCGCAAATCATCAACCTCAATTTCCACAGAATTATCCTGCGGAAACTTATAGGCAACTATTTACGGTAGTTGGTAGAGACACTCATCCAATTGTGAGCATATATAAGTTTCAGTTCTATATGATAAAAGATATCATGTTTCTCTTGCTTTTGTCAATATATTACAATAAAATAAATCTTTTTTCGGAAAACTCATTTAAATATTATGGCACCCTAATCGCGAGGGGAAGTGGCGTGTTTGTGCACAAACACACCACTTCCCCAGCCGCCCGGATGCCCCTGCCCCTTCAGGCAAAAAGCAAAATCAAATAATATCGGCAGGGATTGTCGCAAATCCTTTCGCCAGTTCTTCATCCGTCGGGTAATAATCGCTCATCTCGCCATCATGGTACTTCTCATATGCTACCATATCAAAATAGCCGGTTCCGGTAAGGCCAAACAGGATGGTTTTTTCTTCGCCCGTCTCTTTGCATTTCTTCGCTTCGTCAATAGCCGCCTTAATTGCATGGGCACTTTCCGGAGCCGGAAGGATACCTTCAATTCTGGCGAAGTATTCTGCCGCTTCAAATACTTCGGTCTGTGCTGCTGTTCTTGCTTCCATATATCCATCTGCAAACAGCTGGGATAAAATGGAGCTCATGCCATGGAAACGGAGTCCCCCGGCATGATTTGGTGCCGGCATAAAGCCGTTGCCTAATGTATACATTTTCGCCAGCGGACAGATCATTCCGGTATCACAAAAATCGTAAACATATTTTCCCCTGGTCAGGCTTGGGCAGGACTGTGGTTCTACAGCGATAAACCGGTAGTCTTTTTCACCACGCAGCTTTTCTCCCATAAATGGAGCAATCAGACCACCCAAATTGGAACCGCCGCCGGCACATCCGATGATAATATCCGGATTAATATCATATTTATCCATGGCCGCCTTGGTCTCCAGGCCAATGATCGACTGGTGCAGCACCACCTGAGACAATACGGAACCTAATACATAGCGGTATTCCGGATTGCCGACCGCCACTTCAACGGCTTCGGAAATCGCACATCCCAGGCTGCCGTTTGTATCCGGGTACTTCTCCAGAATACTGCGTCCTACCTGCGTCTGAGTCGATGGCGACGGTGTTACGCTTGCGCCATATGTACGCATTACCTCACGACGGAACGGTTTCTGTTCATAAGAAACCTTTACCATAAAGACTTTACAGTCCAGATCAAAATAGGAACATGACATCGACAGCGCCGTTCCCCACTGGCCGGCTCCGGTTTCCGTGGTAACTCCTTTCAGACCCTGCTGTTTCGCATAGTAAGCCTGCGCGATTGCTGAGTTTAACTTGTGGCTGCCACTGGTATTGTTACCCTCAAACTTGTAGTAGATCTTAGCCGGAGTCTGCAATTTTTCTTCCAGGCAGTACGCTCTTACCAACGGAGCCGGACGAAACATTTTATAGAATTTTTTAATTTCTTCAGGAATTTCAAAAAAAGTAGTGGTGTCATCCAGCTCCTGCTTAATCAATTCATCGCAGAAGACACCCTGTAGTTCTTCGAATTTCATCGGTTCCCGTGTCTCGGGATTCAACAGCGGGGCTGGTTTGTTCTTCATGTCGGCACGCACATTGTACCATTTTTCCGGCATCTCATGCTCTTCCAGATAAATCTTGTAGGGAATCTCTTTTTTGTTCATTGCTCCTCCATTCTGCCATTTCAATGGCTCTGAAACTGATCATTATTGTGCATGAAAGGACAGTTATTTGTACAAAAAAAACTCCTGTCCCATATTGCCGGGACAGGAGCATAGATTCTCCTGCGGTGCCACCCTGCTTGATGTATCTTCATACATCCTCTCAATGCATACCTTCATATGCCGGAATTGATAACGAAGTCCCTCTCCGTCTCGCCTACTGACTCGTTCAGCTCACCCTCAAAAGCCCATTCCTCCATAGCATTCATACCGCATCCCACCAGCCGCGGCTCTCTGTGATCAATGTCCCATGAAGTACTTACTCTTTTTCAACGGTTTTTTATTTTATAACACAGACAGATGCAATTGTCAATATTAATCAGTCTATGGAATAATTTATCGGATTTATTATTTATTCAGGTATGGTTATTGAAATTAAAAGTGCATTTTTGCCAATAAAGTTTCCCATTCACTTTTTGAAATTTCAGAACACATACCTAGTTTATGGTAATATTCTATCATTTTAGGTAAACGTTTTATCCATTCAAACCTCACGCCTTGATTAAACTTAAAATGTATCTCAGTTAGAGTCCTCTTCGCCTTTGTATCATCGTTTGCCTTCAGATATGCTAAAAGCTGTTCGCCCAGAAGGCGAGGTTCAGTTACTGTGCATGCCGCAAAATATTCAGCCCAGTCAGTCCAATCTGCCGGTGATAAGTCAAGCTGGTTCTCACAAGGAGGATAGGAAGAAAAATCAGTATATATCGTTTCAAGCTGAAAACCCAGTTTCTCAGCTATAGCTCTGGAACCTTTGTTAAAATCAACACATTGCCACTGGACAATAGAGTAACCTTTTTGAAAGCATTCGTTTATAGTTGCAGCCACGGCGGCAATGCTCAAACCCTTGCGGCGGTATAGTTCTGTAGATTTCACACCAATTTCTATAATATCATGATAGTGAACATCACTGATACACCAGTTTGTAATGGTATCATGTTTTTTAATATAGCAACCGACTCCGTTCGGTGAAATAATCGTTACCATAATCAGATATCCAATCATATATTACGTCACTATTCTTATATTTTTTCACCTGTAAATTAGCAAGGTTCACTTTTTCGATTTCAAAATCTTGTGGAATAGGGAGTGCTGGATTTTCCCAATTATCTTTTGTTAGCTGGTAACGGCACCGTTTGTATTTTCGTATATATTTATTTGGATGACATTGGGGGATAATTTCTTCCCATTGTTCAGTATCAGGGGTTAATCTGTCCCAGAAATCCAATACATTAGAAACTTCATTAGTAAAAAATTTATTTTGGGGATTACCAGCGATATAGTTTTCTACAGGTGTCTTAATAAGTACACATGTAGGTTGATTTTCGTTGTCAACATAGACACTGCCTTTTACAATGTTATCCAAAGTTGATAAAGAAGCCAAGCTGTTATTTGACGAAAATAAGGGTGATACTTTATGATATTGTGATGGATTAATGATTATCATGTTTAATTCTCCTCTTTAAGTTAATTCTAGTCAAAGAAGCTGCCAAATACCATTATCCATATGAGGGTGAGAGTGCCTATCCCAACCCATAATGATGAACAATGCAACTTCTGAAAATATAATGAGTTTCCATAGCTTATGAACACCACCTTTCTTTTTGTAGAATCATTATAATATATTATAATAATTGTGTCAATTTTTTATCCATTCCTTGAAACTGCCCTGAATTACATTTGGAAATCCTACTCTTCATATCGGATGTAGGGTTTACTCTTGGATGGGTAGGGTTTACTCTTGCATATAAACCATAACAGGCGTATAGTCTCAAATGTTATCTGAATCAGGTGGCGGTTAAAGGAG
>JBOFYZ010000069.1:0-1013 GCA_051654925.1 Lachnospiraceae bacterium
GCATATGTGTATCGCACATGCTCCACGATCATAGCCTTTGCAGGAATTAGTTTCAGTTCCCGACGGACAACTTCCTTGCCCATCACATGCAGGTGCTCTTCACATGTTGGACAGATTTGCTCATCACTGGGCAGTGTATGCTCCACCACTTCAACCGGAACATCATCCGGTATTCTCTGCTGACCCTCAATCTGTTTCTTGCGTTTGTAGGCCGTAACTTTTGTCAGCTCCGGTTCTTTGGCATCGGGCACGGCAAATAGCTCCGCTTCGTTGAACAGATTCATCTGGCTGGTATCATATTCACTCTTTTCACTGCTACTGCCATACTGACGATGGCGCGACAAACGCATCTGTTCCATCAGGTATTGTACCTGTTTCTCCAGATGCGCTGTATATTCTTTCAAGGCTTTGTATTCTTTCATAGCCTCATATTCATCCCGCGTAATCATCACTGTTTCCATGTATATATTTTACCATAGAACACGTAGAAAGTCCAGCGTTTATGCGGTTTTCTTGAGATTATCAACCGCTTTTAAGTCGTGCTTTTACTCATGTCAATTGCAGGTTTTTAACTTCCAGCAATGCTCTGGGCTGCTCCACTGAAAGCCCTTCCATCAGCCATCGGAATTGCTGTGGTGTCAATGATCGGACCTCGCTTTCTGTTCGGGGCCATTGGAAGCGGCCGTTCTCCAGGCGTTTGTACAGCAGCAGAAATCCATCACCCTCCCAGTACAAGGCTTTGATCCTGTCACATCTTCGGCCACAAAACATAAATAGACTGTCTGTGCAGGGGTTCATCTGAAAACTCTTTTCCACAATGGCCGCCAGTCCATCAATCCCTCTGCGTAAATCTGTGTATCCGCAGGCAAGGTATACATGAGAAGCTCCATTGTAATCCTTCAGCATAGCGCCTTGAGCGCTTCCAGTGTAAACGCAATGGTTTCCCGGTCAGTACCGTTTGGGATTTCTACTCTGCCGCAGGAAAGATGTACAACAACACCGCTGGGTGTACC
>JBOFYZ010000070.1:0-61664 GCA_051654925.1 Lachnospiraceae bacterium
TTTTGCAAGATATACCCTGAACAGCGTGATTCTTTCCTTTGGGGTGATGGCCTTATCAGTGATTGTGGCAAGTATGGCCGGTTACGTATTTGCCAGAAAGGAATTTCGGTTTAAAAAACTGATCTACAATTCCCTGATCATGTTTATGTTTATCAATGTCGGCAGTGTATCGTTGCGGCCGTTGTTTGAGTTGGCAACTAAGCTGCATCTGAATAAATCGTTGTTGCCGGTCATTCTGATATCGACCGGTTCATCCCAGGCCACCTATATTTTCCTGATTAATGGATTTATGAATTCCGTGCCTAAAGAACTTGATGAGGCGGCCAAAATGGATGGCTGTTCCTTTTTCGGCATCTATGTCAGAATTATTCTTCCGATTATCAAACCGGCGATCGCCACAGTTGCATTGCTGGCTTTTCGGGGAGGTTGGAATGAATACATACTGCCGCTGGTATTTACCATGACCAATCAAAACCTGCGGCCGCTGACGGTTGGGGTGGTGGCACTGCAGAATGCGGGAGATGGGGCGGCGGCCTGGAATATCTTGTTTGCTGGTTCCGCGATCTCAATTATTCCGATCCTGGTAATTTATCTGTTTATGAGTAAGCAATTTATGAATGGAACGACTGCTGGAGCAGTTAAGGGCTGATCGGCAGGAGAAAAATTAGAAGTGAGATTAAAGATCACTGTAAATACAATGATAATAATAGCCGAACGGCAGAGGAAGTTGGCAACCTCATTCTGTTTTTGCTGAGCGATGCAGCTTCTTTTATCAATGGAGCAAGCATTCCCATTGATGGAGGATACACTGCCGTATAAGAGATGCCATCATAATATTTAGAAACGAACCGCTATGTGAAGTTTAGGCATAGCGGTTTTTAAATTGCTATTTTGGTGCGTTTGGTGATGATGAGTATTGTGATTCTTTGTATTGTGTCGGCGGTTTTGTATCAGGGGATTGCAATGCTGGAAAAGAAGATGGGGAAATAAATGATTATAAAATGGCTTTATATCCTCCGTGCGATGGATATAAGGCCATTTTTAGAAGAATATTAATATTTAGCCCCCTTTTTCATCTAAATATATAACATAATTAATAAATGGTAATATTTGACAATAATCAAAAAATGACTTAAAATAGAAAAGATACAGATTGGCCTGCATTTACTTTATATCATAAGGGAAAGTGACTTTGGGATACACGGAAATACATACACATACATTGCCTATACTAATATATAAAGAATCGGGAAAAGGATGAATGAGAACGTGTATAAAGAGGCGATAAACAGATGGTGGAGGCGTTTTTTATGGTTTTAGTGACCGGAGTATGTGCGATTGACGAGCCAATAGCGGGAAGTGTGATTAAGGAAATTCCAATTCCCACCAATACCGACGAGTTGTTGGAATATATTTGCCGTAATCAGGAGGATGAAGTTTTTATCGATGTACCCAAACAGTCCAGAAAAGAGGATCAGGATGATGTCACCGGCTGAGCTGTTTTTAAAACGAATGATGGATATAATCGGCGGTATTGTGGGATTATTTGCGACGGGTTTATTGTTTGTTTTTCTGGCTCCGGCGATCTACATAAAATCTCCGGGAACGGTTTTCTTTTCACAATGGCGGGTTGGAAAAAATGGCAGGAGATTTAAAATATATAAGTTCCGCAGTATGTGCTTGGAGGCTGAAGAACTGAAAGCGGAGCTGATGGCTCAGAATGATATGAGCGATGGATTGATGTTTAAAATGGAGAATGACCCACGGATCATCGGCGGAGAAAATGGCAAGGGAATCGGTAATTTCATACGTAATACCAGTATCGATGAATTCCCGCAATTTTGGAATGTACTGAAAGGTGATATGAGCCTTGTCGGACCCAGACCGCCAACCATCGATGAGTGGGAGAAATATGGATTACATCATCGGAAGCGACTTGCGATAAAGCCCGGCGTGACAGGAATGTGGCAGGTGAGTGGCAGGAGCAAGATCAAAAATTTTGAAGAAGTCGTTAAACTCGATATGGAATATATTAAAAACTGGTCTTTGGCGTTAGATATAAAAATCCTGTTAAAGACCGTGAGGATTGTGTTGAAAAATGACGGAGCATTATAAGATATTACGCCGGTCTACAACAAAAGATTATTCAAATAAAAGGAAATCCCCCCTAGGAATAAAAATTATTCTGGGCATCCTATGTGGAATATTAGTATGCAGTATTAGTGCCTTCGCATATGTACAATATATGTTGGGGAAAATTAATAAAGCAAATGATAACCAGATAGAAGCAGTTCAGCCTGAAGATGAAGAATTTGAGACCGACGGCCAAGATGCTCAGGATGATTCTATACCAGAATTGGATCCGAACGATATTGATCTTAAGGTCACGACTGACGTCATGAAAGATAAAGACGTTGTAAATATTCTGTTGATCGGGCAGGATCGGAGAGAAGGGGAAGGAAGAGCCAGATCGGATTCAATGATTTTGGCAACTTTCAATAAAAAAGACAAATCGATTCATCTGACCTCTTTTATGAGAGACTTATATGTAGAAATACCAGAAGATTACAGTGCGAACCGTCTTAATGCGGCATATCAGTTCGGAGGAATGGATCTTTTAGACGCAACAATAGAGTCTAATTTTGGTGTATCTATTGATGGGAATATTGAGGTGGATTTCAGCGGCTTCCAAACATGTGTTGATAAAGTTGGCGGAGTTGATATGGAATTAAATAAAGTTGAAGTAGATTATCTTAATAAGAACCATAGTAGTTGGCAGCTAAAAGAGGGTATGAACCATCTTACAGGAGAACAGGTCCTGGCATATTCCCGTATACGCTATGTTGGCAATGCTGATTACGAACGTACCGAGCGTCAGAGGAAAGTTCTGATGACAGTTTTTAATAAAATGAAAGATTCTGATCTAAAAACAATATTTGGATTAATAAATGAATTATTCCCGCTATTAACAACAGATATCCCGCAGAATGACATGCTGGGTTACGCCTACACAGTATTCCAGATCGGAACCAATAACATCGAAAGCGACCGTATTCCAATCGACGGAGCGTTCCAAAGCGCCAGAGTCCGCGGTATGCAAGTCTTAGTTCCCGATCTGGAAGCCAACCGCAAACACCTTCAGGAAAGCCTTTACGATCGCAAATTGAAAGTGAAATAAGTGTGCCAACTGACTTCATCTTATTATACCTGATCTCGCCTGAAAAAGCATTTTGCAATATATTTTACAAATTAAAGATTTTGGAGCAAATGTATGAGCCGGCAAAAAGTATTAGTCAAGAATACCGTAATTCTAACTGTAGGTAAGATATGTACTCAATTTGTAAGCTTTTTATTATTACCTCTCTATACTGCTTTGCTTTCTCCAAATGAATATGGCGTTGCAGATCTGTTTAATACATATATTACTTTGCTTGTTCCTATTTTTAACTGGCAATTTGAAAATGGTCTTTTTAGATTTATGCTCGATTGCCGAAATGATAAAGCGCAGACAAATAAGCTATTTTCGACGGTAATTGTATCGAATATTATTCAATCACTTATTTATTTAGCTTTCTTTGCTGTGGCCCAAGGATTTATTACATCTGAGTATAAAGTTTTTTTGGCCATAGATGTCGTATTAAGTATTTTCCTTAACACCTTGGTACAATTTCCTCGAGGCCTAGGTAATAATACCGCTTATGCCGTCGGCAGCTTCATATCAGCTGCGTCTGCAATTATATTTAATGTAATATTTATAGCTGGATTTAAAATGGGCGCTTATGGGATGTTTGTTGCAACAATTATTTCAAAGGTTGTCTCCATTTGTTATTTTTCTGCTTCGCAAAAGGTCTGGAGATATTTTTCACTTTCCAAATATAGTAAAGATGACTTTATGGAAATTTGCAGATACTCTTTGCCATTAGTACCAAATCAGCTGTCATGGTGGGTCATTGGCGCATCCGATCGTACAATTATCTCATATGTGATAAACGTTGCCGCAAATGGAATATATTCGGTAGCAAATAAGTTTTCATCTGTATTTATTACTTTCTATAATATTTTTAACGTGTCTTGGACAGAATCAGTTTCGCTGCACATTGAAGATGATGATAGAGAGGAATTCTTGACAGATACAATAAATTCAATGTTCCGACTTTTCTCCGCTATATGTTTAGGAATCATTGCGTGTATGCCATTTGTTTTCCCATTAATAATTAATGACCAATATGCTGAAGCGTACTATCAAATCCCAATTTTGATGGTTGCAGTGTTGTTTCAAGTTGTCGTTGGATTATACAGTGTTATTTATGTAGCTTTAAAAATGTCTATAGAGATTGCAAAAACATCTTTTTATGCAGCAGTAATTAATATAGTAGTAAATCTTGCACTAATCGGGCACATTGGCTTGTATGCTGCTTCATTTTCTACTTTAATTGCATATGCCGCAATGGCATTATATCGGTACTTTCATATAAGAAAATATGCAGATGTTGCTCTGGATGGTAAAGTTTTGGTTTTTACAGTTGTGATGGGATTATTAACCATTCTTTCGTATTATCGAAACCATATGTTGTCTAATATTATCACTTTACTTATTATTGTACTGTATGCCATAATGATTAATAGGAGTTTTTTATTATCATCACTAGAAATGGTGCTTGAGAAAATCAATCTCAAATAATTGGAAATGTACTTACCATTTCGAAGAGATAAAATTGGTTGTAGAGAATTAGGGGATAGTGAATGTTATTTCATAAAGAAAATAGAGTACATAAAACTCATACATCTACAAGATATATTAACGATGACGAAGTCGTTAATGTCAAAAAATTGCCGGAGATTTATAAAAATCGCGAAAATTGTTGCGGTTGCAGCGCATGTTATGCTTCTTGCCCAGTAAAAGCCATAACTATGGAGCCAGATGAGGAAGGATTCCTGTATCCAATGGTAAATTCAAATAAATGTGTTAGATGTTATAAATGCTTGTCGGTTTGTGCTTTTAAAAAAGAGCAGAGGACTAGGGGATACTGTGGCTTCTGAATGATAAATGAACTTCGAAAAGGAGCGCACACAGCATGATCAATTGGGGGAAACCAAAAGTATATGCAGTTAAGCATAACAATTTAGATATCAGGATGTTGTCAAGATCAGGAGGAATATTTACAGCACTCTCAGATACAGTACTAAATAGAAATGGGATTATATATGGATGTGTACTTACTGGTGATTTTTTAGCTGTTCATTTGCGGGCAGAAAGCCCGGAAGAAAGAAACTTAATGCGTGGCTCAAAGTACATTCAAAGTAGCATGGGCGAAATGTTTAAAGCAGTTGAAACAGATTTGAAAAGCGGAAAAGAAGTCCTTTTTTCGGGAACTTCCTGTCAAATATCTGGTCTAAATGCTTTTTTGGGAAAAGATTATGAGAGACTAATTAGCATTGACGTTGTATGTCACGGTGTGCCAAGTCCTAAAGTTTGGAAAGAATATTTGATTTGGCAAGAAGATGTTAATGATGCAAAGTGTACTACTGTAGATTTTCGCAACAAGAAAGATCATGGTTGGGAAGCTCATATTGAAACGCTCACCATGACCGATCAAACTGGTAAACAACTAGAAGTACATAGTGAAGTTTTCAAGAATCTGTTCTATGGACACAATATTTTGAGACCGGCTTGCTATAAATGTCCATACAAATCTGTCATGCATCCGGGAGATATAACAATTGCAGATTACTGGGGCATCGAAAAAGCAGCACCGGGATTCAGTGATAACAGAGGTGTTTCCCTAGTATTAATAAATAATGAGCGCGCTTCTGATATGTTTGATACGGTGAAAGATTGCATAGATTATCAGGAATGTCTAATCGAGGATAGTATGCAGCCACCGTTGATAAAACCATTCGAAAAACCAAAAGAAAGAGAACAATTTTGGAGAGACTTCTATTCAGTTTCGTTTAATAAAATTGCTAAAAAGTATGGTGGCATTGGTTTAATGGCGCATGTCAAAAAGGTCATCGGTAAGGCTAAAAGAAAAGTTATGCAAATTTCGTTTCGGCTGACCGGTGTTTTCGCTAAATAAAAAGGGTTTTTTAAATGAAAAAGATATTACATGTGTGTGAATCCTTCGGTGGAGGAGTATTTTCATTTTTGAAAGATTTATGTAATGAACAAGTCGCATCATATGATGTGACAATTTTCTATGCCAGAAGAGAGCAGACTCCAGATAATTTTGAAAGTATGTTTCCTAATGAAGTTAATTTTATTGAATCAATTTATTTGAAAAAAGAAATAAATCCTTTAAATGAATTAAAAGCAAGAAGTGAAATGAAAAATATTATTAATAATATAAAACCAGATATTATTCATTTACATTCTTCTAAGGCTGGAATTATTGGAAGAACAATAAAAACAAAAAAAATAAAAAAATTCTATACTCCCCATGGTTTTTCTTTCTTAAAACAAGATGATTCTAAAATAAAAAGGATTATTTATAAAGGAATTGAGAAAATAACTTCATTTAGTAATTGTACTATTACTTGTTGTTCTAAGGGTGAATATGAAGTCGCAAAAAGTTTAACTAAAAAAGCAGCTCTGGTGAATAATGGAATAAATGTAAAAGAACTTGATGAATTATTAAATAAAATAAAACAAAAAAAGCGTAAAGAACTAACAGTCGGGACTATTTCCAGAATAGGATATCAGAAAAACCCGAAGTTATTTAATAAAATAGCTTTAGCAAATCCTCAAATTAATTTTATTTGGATTGGTGATGGAGAATTGCGTCATGAATTAACATCTTCAAATATTGAAATAAGAGGTTGGTTAAAAAGAGACGAAGCAATTAAAGAATTAATGCAATGCGATGTTTTCTTACTTCCATCTTTATGGGAAGGTTTACCGATTTCTTTATTAGAAGCAATGTACATACAAAAAGTTTGTTTAGTAAGTAATGTAGTTGGAAATAGAGATGTTATTAACCGAGAAAATGGTTTTATTTGTAATGAATTAAACGAATATAATAAAGTTTTAAGCGGATTAGAGGATAATATATTTGACATAAAACAATTAACTAGTAATGCTTATTCCGATGTTCTTAAAAACTATACTAGTGTAGTAATGGCTGAAGAATATAAAAAACTTTATGAGGAAAATTTTAAATGAAAAAAGTTGCAATTTTAGCCTGTTATGACAAATATAACTATGGTAGCTTGTTACAAGCATATGCTACCCAAAAGATATTAGATGACATGAAAATACCATCTGAGATGATTTGTATTGATCAAATTGAAGATATTAAGAAAAATAAAAGGAAGTATTATTTAAAACAAATAACCAATATTCCTTTTCTGAAAGCAAAATTAGGAATGGTGAAGTTAAAGATTTCAAATAAATTATTTAAAAATGAGCGAACAAAAAATATTCAACTTCGAAATCAAGAATTTAAACAATTTCAAAATAATTTCAGAATTTCAAAACCATTTCTTAGCTTTCAAGAACTAACTTCGGCTGCAGATCAATATTCAGCATTTTTAGTAGGTAGTGATCAATTGTGGTTACCAGTTAATATTGAAGCTGATTATTACACAATGAATTTTGTTCCAGACCATGTTCATAAAATATCTTTTTCTACAAGTTTTGGAGTTTCTTCAGTTCCTTTGAAATTCCAAGATCGTTATCGTCAATTTTTATCTAGAATAGATTATCTTTCGACAAGAGAAGAAGCGGGTCAAAAGATAATTAAAGAATTAACTGATCGAAATGCTAAAGTTGTTTGTGATCCTACGTTATTATTTGATCAAGAAGAATGGTTAACATTACAAAAAGAAGAACCAATTATTAAAGATAAATATATTCTATGTTATTTTTTGGGAAATAATATTCAACACCGTCAATTTGCTGAACGACTAAAAAAAGAAACTGGATACAAAATTGTTTCTTTGAATCATTTAGATGAGTATGTAAAATATAGTGATCAATTTGCAGATATTGCACCTTATGATATTGATCCAAGCGATTTTATTAACTTAATTCGTCATGCTGCATATATTTGTACTGATTCTTTCCATGGATCTGTTTTTTCTTTAATTAATCAAAAGAAATTTTTTACATTTCGTCGTTATAGTGATAAAGAAAAAGTTTCGACTAATTCAAGAATTCAATCGTTACTTCAAAGAGTAAGATTGGAAGATCGTTTACTTTATGGCAATGAAGATGTAGTATCTTTATATGAAAAGGAAATTGATTATAATAACGTTTCTAAAATTTTAGAAGAGGATCGAGTACAATCAAAGCTTTTCTTAAAGGAAGCTTTAAAACATACTTTACCTTATAAAGAAGATAAATATATTAAGATTGAAGATAAAAGTCTTTGTAGTGGTTGTACAGCATGTGCTGCAGCTTGTCCAAAACAATGTATTAAAATGGTTCGTGATGAAGAGGGTTTTCTTTATCCTGAAGTTGATTTAAAAAAATGTATTGAATGCGGTATTTGTAAAAACACTTGTCCAATTTTAAATAAAAATAAAGAAATACGATTTAAACAAATCGGATATGTAGTGAATCACAAAGACTTACAGGTTCGTATAGAAAGTACTTCTGGTGGTGCTTTTACTGCTTTTGCTTCTTATGTCATTGAACATAATGGGGTTGTTTTTGGCGCTTCTTTTGATTCCGATTTTAATGTAGTTCATTCTAGCGTAGAAACAAAGAAAGAATTAAAAAAATTTCGTAATAGTAAGTATGTTCAAAGTGACTTAAATCAAACATTTAAGGAAATTAAGAAATTATTAAATGAAAATCGTATGGTTTTGTTTAGTGGAACACCTTGTCAAATTGAAGGATTAAAAGTTTTTTTAAAAAAAGATTATACTAATTTATTAACAATTGATTTTGTTTGTCGTGCAATTCCATCACCACTTGTTTGGCAAAAATATTTAGAGTATATGAAAAAACATGTTATTGGATCCTCAAAATTAGAAGAAGTTGAATTTCGAAGTAAATCTAAATACTCTTATAATTATTCTATGATGCGTTTGAAAAATGAAGAAATTGAATATAACAATGGGGTTGAGTCAGATATCTTTTTACGAGCTTTCTTTAGCGATATAATTGATCGTCCATCTTGTTATAATTGTCAGTTTAAAAAACGTTTTCGTCTATCTGATGTGACACTTTGGGATTGTTACAACATTAACCAATATGATCAACAAATGGATGATAGTCAAGGAACAACAAGAGTATTGATTCATAGTGAAAGAGCAAATGAAGTCTTTAAAGAAATTACAAAAGATCTTATTTATAAAGATATTGAAGTTGAATGCCTAATTCAAAACTTTCGAGAAATGTTTAACAGTGTTAAAATGAATCCAGATCGTGAAGCCTTTTTTTCGGATTTACAAACAATGAATGAAAAAGAATTGTTTGAAAAATATTATCCGGATTCTTTAAAAGTAAAAGCGGAACGTTTTGTTCGTCGTCGTTTAGTTAAATTTAAATCATATAAGCAAATTAAAGAGTTTGTAAAAAAAATAGTAAGGTGATAAGTTATGAAGCAAATAAAAGTTTTGTTTTTTGTTGATCGTCTTTTAGTAGGGGGAATTCAAACCTTTATTCGTAATGTTGTTGAGAATATTGATAAAAATCGAGTCGAAGTTGAATTACTAACATTAGATGATGGAAAAGATTATGATTATCAAATGTATTTTCAATCTTTAGGTATTAGCGTTCATAAATTGCAAGGAATTTGGATTCATTCAGTTTTTGATTATTCTCGATATGAAAAGGCTTTATCTGCATTTTTTAAAGAACATCATTATGATGTGATTCATATGCATGCTTCTAGTAAAAATTATCCTTTATTAAAAGTAGCAAAAAAGTTCCAAATTAAAGTAAGAATCGCACATTCTCATAACACTGGCTTTCAAACAAAAAATAAAATAAAAATCACAGTTGGTAATTATTTTAAAGGTAAGTTAAAAAAATATGCAACTGATTATTTTGCTTGTTCAAAAAAAGCCGGAGAATGGTTATTTCCCAAGGAAGATGTTGTGGTAATTTATAATGGAATTAATTTAAAACGTTTTGCTTTTGATTCTAAAAAACGAAAAGAAATTCGAGATGAGTTGGATATTGATATGCAGACGACTTTATTTGGACATGTTGGTCGCTTTACGAATCAAAAAAATCATTTGTTTTTGATTGATATTTTTAGTGAAATCCATCAAGTACAAAAGGAAACTAAGCTATTATTATTAGGAAATGGATCATTGATGGAAGATGTTAAGATAAAAGTAAAAGAACTTAATTTAGAAAATGTCGTTATTTTTGCTGGTTTTAAAAATAATGCGAGTGATTATTTTCAAGGAATGGATGTATTTTTGTTACCATCTTTATATGAAGGATTACCAATTGTTTTATTAGAAGCTCAAGCATCTGGATTACCATCATTTACATCAAATACAGTTACATTTGAATCAAAAATAACGGACCTTGTTACCTTTGTGGAATTAAATCAAACCCCTAAATATTGGGCAGACCAAATATTAAAAAAAGATTTAATTCGTCAAGATGGAACAGAAGATATCATTAAAAATGGTTATACAATTAAACAAACTTGTGAATTTTTAATTGAATATTATGAAAAAGAGGTTAAAAATGATTAGCGTTATTATTCCAATGTATAATTCTGAAAAATTTATTAAACGAGCGATAAAATCGGTTCAGAGCCAATTAATTCAAGATATTGAAATAATTATTATCAATGATGGCTCAACTGATCATAGTCAAAAAATAGTTGAACAATTAGCCAAAGAGGATGTTCGAATTAAACTATTTAATCAAAAAAATGGTGGAGCTAGTAAGGCTAGGAATGTAGGTTTATCAAAGGCAACGGGTGACTATGTTGTATTTGTTGATAGTGATGATCAAGTAGAACCAGATATTTATGAAATTTTATTAAATAATTTAATTGAAAATAATGCTAATTTTTCGATTGTTGCTCCAAAAATTATTGATCCATTTAGTAAATATAATCATGGTTTTGGAACAGGCGAAAAGTTTATTTTCGAGACAAAAGATGCTTTGAAGAACTATTTAACCAGAACTAAATTCTCGATGCATTTAGGTGATAAATTATTTCCTAAGAAAATATACACACAAATTCGTTTTATTGAAGAACGCTCTATTAATGAAGATCGCTTTTTTATCTTTGAAGCTATGTTAAAAAGTGATAAAATCGTATTTGAAGATGTTGAAAAGTATATCTATGAAAAACGAGAAGGCTCGTTAGCATCTTATGGAAAGTTTAAAGTGTCAAAATTAGATACAATTCTATTTGCTCGAGATATGTTAGAATTAGGAAAAGATATTGGGTTAGATGATTATCTTTATACAAATTATTGTATGACTGTATTAGAAGCGTATCGCAATATTATTCGTGATCGTCAAGCAAGAAAAGAATTTATTTTAAAAAAATATGAATTAAAAAAAGATATTAAAAATATGAATGTTCAGAATTTAAAAATATCAAAATTAAAAAAATTGGAATTAGATATCGTGAAATATATTTCAGGAGTTTATCCTTTGTTTGTTGTTTTTTTTGATAGGATGTTTCGTTAGGGGAGAGAAAAATGAAAAAAATTACAATATATCGTTTCATTGCTTTTATAATCGGATTTTTGTGTTGTAGTAATATTTTCTATTTGTTTAAAGTAGGTAATACCTATATTCAAATTGTATTTGTTTTGACAAGTTTAGTTTGTGTAATTTATCTTTTTCGGCGAAGCAAAGAATTTTTTCAAGCAATTAGAAATATGAATTTATTTTTTCGGATTTATTTTATCCTTGCATTATTATCTATTATAAATGTTATTTTATTTATGGGTTTTGGTTATTTAGAAACATATATAAAAGGGATTATTTCATTAACACTAACTGCTTCATTATATTTAGCAGTTTTGTTCTTAAAGGATTATAAAAAACAATTAATTAATGGAGTTTATATTGGTTTTATTTCAAATATGGTATATACCATTATTCAATTTATTGCATATAATCATGGTATTACTTTATCTTTATATCAATTATTTCCACAGAAAGTATTTCAAGTCAGTACGTTTTGGTTAAGTAATTCTTTTTCTAATTTTTTGGGTTTCAATATTTATTATTTTCGTCCTTTAGGATTTTTCTTAGAAACATCTTATTTTGTTGCATTTGTTATTAGTGTAATATTATTAGTGTTCAATCGTGGAAAGAGAAATTGGTTTGATCCAATTTTAATGATTATTGTATTATTTTCATTAGTATTAACAGCATCAGGAAATTTGGTAATTCTTATGGTAATAATATTTCTTTATGTAGTTTTTGTTATTCTTAAAAAAAGAAAAGTGAAATATATTATAAATAGTAAAACATTTTTTTATCATTTCTTTTTAGTTATTATTTTGTTATTAACTGTATTATTAAATTTATCAAAATTTACTTCATTTTTAGAAAATAATAATATTGTTCAAAATTTAACAAAGAGTATTGAGACTTCAGATTTAACAAATGAAGATAATGCTGAGCGTTTCTATAATATGTTAGCTTCAATAGAATTAATTCCTGAAAATCCAATCGGTTCCGGATTTAATATGTCCGTAAGTTTACTTAAAAATAATGCACCAGATTTAAGAGTATTTACAACATTTAATTATTTATTAACAACAATGCTTGATCTTGGATTTGTGGGTCTAATCGTGTATTTGATATTTATTTATCAGATAACTGTAAAAGTATTATTCAAAGCAAAATCGAAGTATGAAATTGCTGTTAGTATTGGTGCATTTGGGGCCTTTCTTTGTCAAATAGCAAATGGTTTAGGATTTTACCCATTCACTGTTCTGATTTTTGCTCTATCAAATCTAATTATTGTAGAAAGAAGGGAAGATAACCATAAAAATATTAACAGTGACATTTGCTAAAGAATTGAATTATGGTGCTGTATTACAAGCATATGCCTTACAAGAAAAATTAGCTTCTTATGGAGAAGTTAATATCTTGAATTATGATATGAAGAAATCTTCTTTTTTGAAAGCAGGATTAAAACAAAAGATTTATTTAGCTTTAACTTTCATAAAAACAAAAAAGAAAGAAAGAAAATTTAGACAATTCTTTGATAAACACTATCGTTTTAGTGCAAAAGTTGATTATCTTAGTCAAGTAAGTGAGTTAGCAAAACATTATGATCATTTATTTGTTGGAAGCGATCAAGTGTGGAATAAAGATATAACAAAAACAGATAGTGATTTGTTTTTCTTGAATTTTGAAACTGGTCCAGCAAAGAAAAATTCTTATGCTGCTAGTGCTGGTAAAAGTAATCTTAATCAAGAAGATTTAGAATCGATTAAAATGGCTCTTCAAAATTATAATAAAATAAGTGTAAGAGAATCATCTTTAAAGGATGCTCTTGGTAATAAACAAATTGATGTTGTAATTGATCCAACATTATTATTGACACAAAACGAGTGGTGTGAAAAATTACAACTTGAAAACAATCCTGGAGAATATATTCTGGTATATGATTTGCAGCGTAATCAAAAGTTGATTTCAGCAGTAAATGATTTAACAAAAGAAACTGGTTTACCAATTGTTCATTTCGGTTACTTCAATCGTTATGAAGGAAAAACAAAGTCTGCTGCGACGGCTTCTCCAAAAGAATTTTTATCTTTAATTTTAAATGCGAAATATGTTGTTTCTAATTCATTTCATGCGACTGTTTTTAGTTTGATTTTTGAAAAGCAATTTGTATCAATCTTAAGTAAATCAAGAGGCGTTCGTCAAGTTGATTTGCTAAAAAGCGTTGGTTTAGAAGATCATATTTTAGAAGATCAAGATATATTAGCTTTATTAGAACAATCAATTGATTATGATCAAGTTAGAAGGATAGTAAAGAAGAATCGTGAACATTCGTTATCGTTTATTGAAAAAGTAGTAAAAGAGGAATTTAAATGAAAAGGGTTATAGGTAAATCAAAAGATATTACCCATCATCCTCATACAAATCCAGTAATTTTTCTCCCTAATTGTTTTGGCAGCCTGAATTTTCTGTTCCCAAATATCGTCACCCAAAACTTTTCCAAGCAGCCGGTCGGTTCTCATCATACCTTGAAGTAAGCATTTCCTGGCTTCAGTTAAAGCGGCTTTGTCCGAAATAGTCTTCTGAAGATGATTAAGAAGCTGTGTGGCAGCATCTTCATATTCCGGAAATGAAAAGCAGCCCTCTTCCCGGGAATAAAAGACATTATGGAAAAGTACTTCTTTCGGATGTACTGTAAAAAAAGATGGACTTTCCACCGTTTTTTCCAGATAGAGATAGTAAAGGCCGGCAATCTCTTTTCCCTTATGGTTGCGAATAACCCGCCCCAGGCGTTGGATCCGCTGGCGTTCTCCAGAGGTAGAGGAGAGGACTATCCCGACCGTGGCGGCGGGAACATCAAAACCTTCATCAAGAGCCCGGCAACTGATCAGGATTCGGATTTCGCCATTATGAAAACGTTCTAAAGCATTTTTTCGTGCCTGATTTCCTATTTTAGAGTGGCAGCACCCAACCTGATTCGGGTAGAGGCGGCCTAAATAACGATACAGCTGGTCGGCCTGTTGGGTTCGTTCACCAAAGATGATGATTTTGGTTTTCGGGCCAAGAATATCAATCAGCTTACAGGCACAGGGAAGGCGGTCTTTCGCATTGCATATCAAAGACCTTCGTTTATAGGTAAGATACAGGGCGGTCCTGGCCAGATTGGCAATCACAGGTTCAGGACTGTGAGTCAGAGTGCTTAAGGCAGCGAAGAATTGGCCGTTTCTCAGGTTCTTTAGGGAGGGACATTTCTTATTCAGGCGCATTAAGACAGTGGTGATACTATCACTGATATCGTCATAGGACGCTCTTTCTTCGGGATCAAAGGATAGGGCGATCTGAAAAAGGGCAAAGGGCGTGATGGCATTCCGCTTCGCGGCATCAGAGAAGGTGTATCGGTAGATTTCATTGCCCAATGCGGGAGCAAGGACCGACTGATAGCCTTGCGTTCGGGGAGTAGCGGATAATCCCAGCGAATAGTAGTGACCGGGTACTTTATCTACGAAGGGAAGGAACTCAAAAATCTTACTATTTTCTTCACTGGTATAGTGGTGGCACTCATCGGCAATCAGCAGGACGGAGTATCCGTTCTTTAAATCTGCAAGGATATGTCGGGCCAGGCAGTAACGGGCAGAATGAATCATGTAAATCATATATGGGCGGCTAACAGGGTCTTTCCTTGTGCCATGGTAATAACCGATTTCTTCACGGGAAATGGCCGGTGAGTCGGAATATTCAAGGAGAGAGTCACGCCACTGTGATAATAAAGAGGTGGTGGGGACTACGATTTTTACCCGCAGCGGTTTGGGGGAGCTACGTCTTAAGTGGTTGACAGCGGCGATGGCCAGAACCGTTTTTCCGGCACCGGTTATCACATTGACGATTCCACGGCAGTCGTGGGAGGTCCAGGCTGACAGGCATTCCTCCTGCCAGGGATATAATTGGATTTCTATAATCTTACACCTCCGCTCCGTTTACTGTTTGCAGTATTTTGTATAGTATACCACATAAAAACAAGACAAAAAAGGACAAAAAAGGACAAATCAAAAAAGAAATATTGAAAAGGAATAAGTATTTTAGTATACTTAGCAGTAGTGTACATACAAAACAAAATGTGAGGTGCAGGATGAATTACGAAGAATTATATCAGGGATATTTACCATTGGAAAAGGAACTGAAGGATAAAATAGCCGGTGTACAGAAGCTTTTCAAGGCACTTGGAAAAGAGATGGGCAGCGGAGATTTGAAGAGTGTTGACCGGGATATCCAGGTGATGGAGGCGGTACTCAAAGAGCAGACTCGTATTTTGGAGGAAATAAAGGCAGTTGTTGACGGATTTGACCGGAAACAATATTTTGAAGAGGGAGAATTCACTCGCCAGATGCTTGAGGCATGTGAGGATAATGACGTGGATGTAACAGGCGAATATCCGGTGTATGAGATGTTTCCTTCGAAGCTGAGAATTGATGCGGAAAACCAGGATCTGTATCTGGATCGAAAGAAAGTACAGTGCATGCGTCCGCAGTACATTATTAAAGTGGTAAAGACCAGCCAGGAGAAGCTGATGAAAGCGTCCTTTAATGCCCTGGCATTCGCAAATGAACTGGCCGAAGCTTATGATCTGGCCTTGCTGAAGAAGAAAAAAGCAGAGGATGCCGATTTTTATCTTTTGGATTTGTATCGTTTTCTGGCTCCGATGGGGAGATTCCGGAAGGAATATGATAAACAGAGTTTTGCTTTTGACCTGGCAAGGCTGTATGCGTCAGGGATTGATGAGATAAAAGACGGACGCAGGTTCCAGTTTGGTCCAAGCAGAAATGAAAATAAGGCTATCCGGATTTTGGACAAAAATGGAAGGGAACAATATCTGGCCACCATTCGTTTTTATTCCAGGCCATAATAGCAGGAGGTTTTGAACGTGGATAATTCACCGATGATAAACGCCATGTATGGCGAAGAAACGACAGCTATTGATGATATACTCACACCTTATTCCCTGCTTAAGCAGGGAAAAGCTCCGGGAAAGGGATCTTTGCTGGAGGAAATGTCGGTGGGAATTAATTTTATTACGGATTTCTGGCGGGAAAAATATCTGCAGGAATATATTCGGCGGGGCGGCAGTAAAATAAAGTTTGTGACCGGGCAGGGGGGAAGCGGTAAGACTCATCTGTTGGAACTGATGTCAGTGATTGCTGAAAAGGAGAATTATATTACGGCTCATTTTTCCGCTTATGATATCTGGGTACATGATTTCAAAGAAATTTATCTTGAGATTTTTAGACAGAGTAATATAGTGGAATGTCTGATGGGATGTGGGAACCGGATTGTGACGGAGATGGGATTTGATTATAAAGAGATTCCGCAGGGGATGACCTTTATGGACTATCTTTCTCAGCATGATTTGGGGGATGCCATTACCAAAAGAGAAATCCGCAATCAGTTAAAGGCCATGTTCCTGGAAAATCCTCTGATTGACAATAATTTTGCACTGGCCTGCAGCCTGATTACCGGAGGTTTTTTAGGTCATCCATTGTTGGAAGAGCAAAATAAAGAGCTGCTGCTTTCCTGGCTGCAGGGAGACAAAAGCGTGAAACTGTCGGCTCTGCGTGCGCTGGGGCTGTCACCGGCCAGAATCACGAAATTTAATGCCAGGCATATGCTGCGCTCATTGTCTGAAGTGATCCGTCTGGCGGGATATTCCGGCCTTTTTATTACTATTGATAATCTGGAGATTCTGATCAGCCGCTCCAGTCTGCAGCCGATCCGGTATACCAAGCTCAGGCGTGAAGACACTTATGAAAGTATCCGGCAGCTGGTGGATGATATTGACAGTCTGAAAAATATTATGTTTATTTTTGCCTTTGACCGGGAGCTTTTGGATAATGACAATGCCGGAATCAAGTCTTATCAGGCTCTGTGGATGAGAATACAAAATGAAATTATCGGCGAACGGTTTAACCGGTTTACCGATATTGTGGATTTGGACCGCCTGGCGGCGCAGGAATATACCCCCCGGATTGTGATGGAGATGTCAGAACGATTGTCTGAGATATGCAGTGCAGAGGGCATCAATGCAAAGCCCATAGACTGTGCAACCTGTGAGAAACTGATTGAACAGGCGAGAATGGGAAGTGTGTCTCTCCCCAGACTGATTAACAGGGATACCCTGGGAGGAGGAGCATGATGTTTGATTTTGAAGCAAGACATATAATCGAGGCACTCCGCTCCGGTATCCCTTCCCGGGCGGTGGGACAGTGTTTTTCAGAAGCACGTCCTAAAATTATGAAAGAGATTTCGAACCAGCTGGATGCGGTCTGTGACAATGGTAAGACCGGGGGAGTGGTGATTGCCGGAAAGTATGGAGAGGGAAAAACCCATCTGCTGAATACGGTGTTTAACCTGGCTCACTCCAACAATATGGTGGTTTCTTATCTGTCTTTAAGTAAAGAGACCCCTTTTGACAAGCTTTATCTGATTTACCAGAAGCTGATGAGCAATACCTTTCTGCCTAAACGTTTGCAGCCCGGATTTGTACAGGAGCTGGAGAAAATGTCGGCAAACAGTCCGTTGGCCAATGAAATGCTGCTTTATGCTGCCAAGCATCTGGAGACAGACAAGCTGTACTACCTGCTGCGTTCTTATTTAAACACAGAAGATCAGGAAGAAAAATTCCTTCTGCAGGCGGATATCGAGGGGGATTTTATTGGAAATGTTCCTTTAAAGCAGATTTATAAGAGGATATTTAATGAAAAGGTCAAATATAACATCAATTTCAGCAAGACAAAACACAGCGGCGATTATTTTTCCTTCCTCAGTCATCTTTTTGTTCAGATGGGTTATAATGGCTGGGTGATCCTGATTGATGAAACTGAGCTGATCGGACGGTTGGGCAAGAAAGCCCGCCTGAATGCATATCGCAATATGGGACGTTTTCTGCTTTCTGACAACAATATGAAGTCGGTGTATACCATGTTTGCCCTTGGAGCTTCCTATGTGGAGGATGTCGTGGATTCAAAGCATGAGTATGAAAACCTGGCGGAGATATTTCCTGAGACGCAGGAGCCAATGAAATCCGTGTTGAATATGATTGTCAGGGCTCCCCAGCTGCTGCCGCTTGATAAGACGGAGATCTATGGGATATTGGAGAAAGTCAGGGAGTTCCACGGACGGGCTTATAACTGGACTCCCGACGTTGCCATCGAGACTATTTCGGATGCTACGGAATCCGGCGGATATCTGCTGCGAACCAAGATCCGCGCGGCCATTGAGTTCTTGGATCAGTTATACCAGTATGGTGAGGGCGGCGATGCCCGCATCGAATCCCTGAAGGGGGAGAGCTTTGAGGAGTATATGCCTTCGTTGGAGGAGTTTTTCCGGGAGTAAGGATATGGGGTGGTTGTGACACATGAAGCGTGTTGCGGTCATCAAAGTCGCTAAGGGCACAGATGGTAAATTAAACTTTACATTTGTGCTGATTTAACCGAGGAAGTTTATGAGACTTGCGACATAAATTATGTGATTGAGCAAATGGAAAAGTCAATAGAGGGCATCGGCCGTCTGTATAGTTGGTGGGAGGGAAATACATATACTGCTTTGTATTTTTATGGGAGTTCTTTTGATGAAATGAAAAAGAAAATCGAACCTTTTATTGCAACATATCCTCTGTGTCAAAAAAGCCGCATAGAACAGATTGCTTGATTTTTAAGGAAAAAAGTTTTGTTTTATTGTAATTAACAAAACTTGTTATAATCGATACATTACAAAGGAGATCATATGAAATTACTGCATACATCCGACTGGCATTTCGGTATATTAGCTGGCAGCAGCCCAATGGAAGAAGATCAGCGTTTTTTTTTGAAACAGCTTTACGAAATTATTAAGTCTGAGGATGTGGACGTGATTCTTTGTGCGGGAGATGTATATGATACCAGTGTATCCAATGCGGCTGCGATTGCACTATATAACGAAGCGGCCACAACGATTTGCCGAGATCTGGGAAAGTCATTCGTGATAATTGCCGGAAACCATGACGGCGCGGCCAGACTGGCATCCTGCCGCGAATTGCTGGAGCAGTCAGGTCTCTATGTGACCGGGCGGCTGACCAGAGATATAAAACCGGTAGTGTTTGATCAGGTGGCTATTTATCCGATTCCGTTTTTTAACCGCGATGAAGTGATCGCTTTATTTCCTGAATATAAAGATACGATTCGCTCCCAGGAGACTGCAGCAATGGTTGTCTGTGATTATATTCGAGAGGAGATGAATCGAACAAAAAGAAATATTATCATGTCACATTCCCTGATCGTGAATGCCGAGCTTTCAGAATCAGACCGCTCAGCTCGGATCGGGCAGGCGGCCGCAGTATCAAAAGATGTTTTTCATGATTTTGATTATGTTGCGCTGGGGCATATTCATAAGCCGCAGGTGATTACGGAACAGATCCGCTATTGCGGCAGTCCGGTTAAATTCTCCTTTGGTAAAGAGGAGTCCCAGGAAAAAGGTGTTGTAATTATCGATACCAAAACGATGGAACAAAAGGTGGTTGCGCTCAAGCAGCTGCACGACCGCAAGACTATTGAAACAAACTTTGATGAGTTGATCACCAGAACCGATCTGGTCGATGACTATTTAAGAATCCAACTAAATGACCGCTATGCCGGATTGGAATTATTGTCAGAGCTGAGGGAACGTTTTCCCTATCTGTTAGAGCTTTATGGAAAGAGTCTGGAAGAGAACGGCGAAATGTCAGCGATGACTGTAAAGGAACTTGAATTTCTGGATGAAACAGAAATTATGAAACGCTTTTTTGCAGAAACATTTCAGTACGAACCAACTGCGCTGCAGGTTTCTTTATTTGAGGAAGTTCTGCAGGCAGTTGAGAAAGCAGGGGAATTTTCATGAAGCCAATATCAGTGAAATTTCAGTGCTTCGGCCCTTATGTAGAAAAGCAGCAGGTAAATTTTGAAAATCTGGAGAAACATGGACTGTTTTTGATTTGCGGTGAAACCGGAGCAGGTAAAACTACCATTCTGGATGCTATCTGTTATGCATTGTATGGGGAGTCCAGCGGCGGCCAGCGCGGTGAGTTAAGCGCGATGCGATGTAAGCTCGCACCCAGGGATATGGACACCGTTGTGGAATTTATTTTTGATGTCAATGGAAAACGGTATCAGTTTACCCGTACGCTCATATGCAAACGGGTCAGGATTGTTGATGTACATAATTGTGGGATATTAGAAAACGGAAGCTGCGTTCCAATATTCGAAAATCCGACTAAATCACAGGTGAAGAAAAAGGCCGAGGAAATTATCGGTCTGAATGTAGACCAGTTCCGGCAGGTTATTATTTTGCCTCAGGGCAAATTTGAAAGGCTGTTAGTATCAAATTCCGATGATAAAGAAAAAATCCTTGTGAGTCTGTTCAGAGCTGATAAATGGCAAAAGATTGCAGCAGAGCTTAAAGAACGCATCGCTGCCCAGGATCGTGAATTAAGTATGGAACATTCTGCGATACAGGTGAAATTAAAGGATTATCAGTGTCCGGATCTGACAGCACTGGCAGCATACCTGGAGGATTGCAAAGTACAGCTGCAGCAACTGGAAGAAGAGCTGCAGCAAGCCAAACAGGCCGAGGCCGGAGCAAAAGATCGACATGAAGTGGCCCTTGTGGATAATCAGGGGTTTATTGCGCTGGCAGAGCGGCAGCGGCAGGTGGTAGATCTAGCTGCACAGCAGGATGCGGTGGAAGCAGAAAAACAATTATTGCGCAAAGCCGATCTGGCTGATCAGATAAAACCAGAATTTGAGAGTTATTTGCAGGCTCAGCAGAAAAACGATCAAGCTGTGCAGCAACATGAAAAAGCAGTAAAGGCATTTGGAAAAGCAGTAACCCAGCTGGATGAGGTAAAACAAGCGGACGAATTCCACAAAGATGGTTATGCCGAAAATGAAGAACGTAAAATAAAGATAAATTGGCTGGCTAATTTAGAGGAAGTATATGCTTCCGTTGATTTTCAGAAAGAGAAACTTGAAAATGCAAGGAAAGTAGAAACCAACAATCTGAAAAGTCACAAGGATGCCGAGGCTCAGTGGACAAGAGCAAATGATTTATGGTTAGCGACAAGAGACAATCACCAGGAAAAAAGGGATGAGCATACGAGGGCGCAGCGGGACTATCTGGATAGTATCAGCGGCGTGCTGGCAGGTGCGCTCAAAGATAATGAACCATGTCCTGTCTGCGGCAGTACCAGCCACCCTGCCCCGGCTGCTTCTGGTGAAACCTCGATAACAGCAGAAGCTCTGGAACATTACAGTAAAGCTGAAAATGATGCCCGTGACAAGGAGGAAACGGCGCATCTGAATCGGGATGCGGCAGAAAAGGCCAGAATGGCAGCAAATGAAGCCTACAATACAGCCCGGAGTCAGGCGGCAGCAGCGGAGACTGCATATCAGGCTAATGTCAGGCAAATGCAGGCGGGGATTGAAACTTCAGCACAGTTAACACAAGTGTTGGAAGAATTGGCAGTGGCAGTGGAAACCTATGCCCGGGAAGAAAAAAGAATTTCACTGGCATTATCAGATGCCACGGCTAATTATAAAGTGGCGCAAAAGGAGCTGGAGCAAAGCAGACAGGATGCTGAGACGACACATACTGTATCGGAAGAGACCCGGACTAGGTGGGGGAGACAGCTGGCTGATTCTGAATTTTCCACAGAGGAAGAATATAAATCCTGTCTTTTATCAACGGAAGCAAAAAATCAGAAGCGTGAGCGTGTTGCGAGGCATGAAGCCAATCAAAAGAGCGCCGATGAGGCATTACAAACACAACAGGAAAAGCTGTATGGCAAGGAACAGCCGGATTTACAGGCATGTCAGGATGCATTAGAAGAGGCCGGTAAACTTAGAAATGAAAAATCAAAAAACAAAATCCTGGCCCATCAGAAGACCGAGAATCTGAAGAAGGATCTGGCAGAGTTGACGCATCGCCAGAAGCAATATGATAAGCAGCATCTGGAGGTCGATGAAAATCTGGAGTTTGCCAATCGTCTGAGTCCAAGATCGGGACTTAGCTTACAGCGATATGTTTTAGGTGTGATGTTATCTACTATTACTGCTGAGGCGAATCGTTTGCTGCAAGGGGTTCATAACGGCCGTTATCGTCTATATCGCAGCAATGAAAAATCAAGTGGCAGTAATCACACCGGTTTGGCATTGGATGTTTTGGACAGTCAAAGCGATGAGCGGAGAAGTGTTACAACCCTTTCCGGCGGCGAAAAGTTTCTGGTAGCATTAAGTCTTGCTATTGGATTATCTACGGTAGTACAGGCTCAGGGACGTGGTCTCCGAATCCATGCGATGTTTGTAGATGAAGGGTTTGGCAGTCTGGATGAAAACAGTATAACGGATGCACTGGAGATTCTTCATGGTATCCAGCGGGCGCATGGACTGGTCGGAATTATATCTCATGTGGAATTGTTGAAAAATGAAATCCCCTGCAAAATAGAAATTACGAAAAGTAATCGTGGCAGCAGAATTTATGAGAATTACTGATAGAATTAATGAAATTCATCACTTAGGCAGATTATAAAGAAGTTCTGCCGATGTGATGAATTTTATTTTTTTGCGAAAGCTATTGACAGAAGGATTATTTGATGTTAACATACATACCAACGGTAGGTATTAAAAACAGGAGATAATTATGGCAAGAAATAAATACCCGGAAGAAACCATCCAGAAAATCCTGAATGTATCCCTGAAACTGTTCCTGGAAAAGGGATATGAGCATACTTCCATACAGGATATTGTAGAGAATCTCGGTGGTCTTTCCAAAGGAGCGATCTACCACCATTTCAAGTCAAAGGATGAAATCCTGATTGCAGTGATGGATCAATTGTACGAAGTTCATGACAGTGAGTGGGTAGAACTTCGGAGGGACAATACAAAGATTAACGGGCGTGAGCGTCTCAAGAAAATGCTGGAAGCTTCCCTTTACAGCAACAGGCAGACTGAAGTATTTCAGATGGCACCTGATTTATTGAAGAATCCGCAGATGCTGGTCTTACAGCTTAAGGGCATCTACGAGACAACGGTTCCGGAGTTCATCCTTCCGATTATTGAAGCAGGGGTTGCGGATGGTTCGATCGTAACCGACTATCCCAAGGAGATGGCAGAAGTGATCTTTCTTTTGCTGAATATCTGGGTCACCCCGATGGTGTATGATGATGAGCTGGATGTGTTAAAAAACAGAATCCGTTTTTTCAAGGAGATACTTGAGAAGATGGGACTGGATATCATTGATGACAGGATGATATCACGTTTTGAAGAGTTTTGCTATTTATATAAGAAAAACAAATAAACTGCCGCATGCTGCTAAATCGGAAGATGTCACTAACGTGACGCACGGCGGCGCAAAAGTCTGATAAGTCAGACTTTTTTAAAAATCAATACATACCGACTGAAGGTATTAAAAAATGGAGGGAATTAAATATGGAAGTTATCAAATCATTACCGGACGCAGAGCAGCCCGGAAAAGAAAACGGATTATTGGAACGGAATTTTTTACTGATTGTGATCGGACAGATTATCTCACTGTTTGGGAATGCCATTTTGCGGTTTGCAATACCATTATATATTTTGGATCAAAGTAATTCCGCCTCCCTGTTTGCATTCGTTTCAGCAGTATCGTTTATCCCGATGATTATTATGTCACCCATCGGCGGGTTAATTGCAGACCGGGTCAATAAGCAGCGCATCATGGTGGTTCTGGATTTTATTACCTCGGCATTGGCACTGGGCTTTATTCTATTGAATGGCAGAGTGGCAATTGTCCCGCTGGTAGTTGTGATGATGATGGCTTTGTACGGAATTCAGGGCGCTTATACACCGGCGGTCCAGGCCAGTATCCCGATTTTGGTAAATGCGGATAAGATTATTCCGGCCAATGCGGTAATTAACCTGGTCAGTTCGTTTGCCGCCTTAATCGGACCGATTATCGGCGGAATGCTTTATGCTGTTTACAGTATAACTCCGATCGTTGTAGTATCCTGCATCTGCTTCCTGTTCTCGGCGGTAATGGAGATGTTTATCTACATTCCGCATGAGAAAAAGGCAGCAGAGGGTAAAGTTCTTGCGATTGTCAAAGGTGATATGAAGGAAAGTTTAATTTTTGTCACAAAAGAAAAACCGATTTTATGCAAAGCGGTGTTTATGGTGTTTCTCTTTAACATGGTATTTACCTCCCTCGTTGTGATTGGAGTTCCGGTTATCATTACCCAGACGCTTGCGATGGACAGTAATCTATATGGTATCAGTCAGGGGGGGATGGCTGTCGGCGGGATTATCGGCGGTTTGCTGGCCGGAATACTGGGCAAGAAGCTGGATATCCGAAGATCATACTTGATCCTCTGTGTTTGTGCCTTGTGTCTGGTGCCGATGGCCGTCAGTCTTTATGCTGGTGCCGCACCGATGGTATCTTATCTGGTGATCACAGTCGGCTGCTTCCTGGCAATGATTTGTGCAACCATATTCAGTGTACAGATGCTCGCCTTTGTTCAGATGCAGACGCCGGTTCATATGGTAGGAAAGATTATTTCCTGTCTGATTGCCACTTCCATGTGTGCACAGCCGGTGGGGCAGACCGTTTATGGACTTCTGTTCGAACATATTATTGCCGGCCAGTGGCTGATTGTGCTTGGGGCAGCTCTGATGTCTTGTGTTATTGCCTTGTTTTCTAAGACCACCTTTTCACGTTTGGCTATTTAATATATAAAATTGTTGGTATTGATATTGAAAGATGTTAAGTAAATAGGTTATAATGTCATAAGCAATGAAATCCACTACCAGTATTCACATAAACTTTATACTACCAACTTGAAATAAGAGGAAAGATATGAAAACATTACAAGAAGCGATACAGGAAATAACATACAGAACAGGCAAATTCCCAAAAGAGGCATTTCAAATCATAACCGAACATGCGGAAGAGGCAAAGCCGTATCTTCATGAGGCCATTAATAAAGCAATTGAAGATATGGATGAATTAGATGAAGAATATGAGCTTCACTTTTATGCGATATTCTTACTGGCAGAGTTTAAAGATAAGTCTGCATTTAAAGCCATTATGAGAATGGTTACTCTTCCGTATGAAGTGGTTGAGAATCAGTTGGGAGGTGCTATTACCGAAGGATTAAAGGATGTGCTGTATCTTACTTATGATGGGGATTTGGAATTGCTGAAAACATCTGTTCAGAACCCCGATATTGACGATTTTATCAGAGATGCAATGCTGGGCGTTATGGGGCAGTTGTATAATGACGGCAGATTGAATAGAGGGGAATGGACATCCTTTTTAAAAGAACTGATTTATAGTGATGAAGAAATCGGTGACTATATTTATACTGCATTGGTGGGGATTATATGCGACTGTCATCTGGTAGATATGCTGCCGGATATTCGTTTTCTGTTCTGGGAAGATCTGGTCGATGAAATGGTCTATGGAAAATATGACGGCTGTGTTGATCAAATGTTTCGATACGCAGAGTATAAAGAACGGCTTTGTTCCGCATCATTACGTGCCGCAGAGCATCTGCAGGGATGGGCAATGTTTGAGCAGGACAAAACGAAACCGGAAAAGATGGATTTTGACAAAGCCCTTAAGTCTATCATGCAACAGCAAAATAAAACTGTCAGAAAAGAAAAGATCGGGCGAAATGAACCTTGTCCCTGCGGCAGCGGAAAGAAATACAAGCGTTGCTGTCTGAACAATCCAACGCCGGTTGAAACATATATAGAAACCAAAGAGGAACAGCAAAAGTGGTTGAAATATTATCCGAGAATGGAACAACAGAAGCAAGAAGGGAACGTTTATCTGGATGATTATTTCGACAATGAAAGTATTGAGATCGATCGGCTGATCTATCTGGCATTGATGCACCGCCCGGTCTTTATGATGAATCAGGAAGAAGATGAAACGGTTGTTCAAAACAGGAAAAAGGCTTATCTGTGGGAAGCTTTTTCGAAATACCTTCAGAAGGTTGAGCGGGAAGGAATAAAAACCTGTGATGAGTATGACCAAATGCATTCGATCCATTATCAGTGCCATGAATGGATGGGGGAGCTGAAGGAATTACTGAGGAAAAGCGGAGAAAAAGATAAATACCGCAAGGTTGTTTCGGAGTATAAATAAAAACACAGACAGGAGTATGTTTTGAACGCATTGTTTTCAACGATATCGGACAATTTTTTTATTCCGCTTTCTTCTAAAAATAAAATAGTATACTGGGAATGTATCTGTAAGCTGTTTTCCGTCATGGATAATCAGCTTTCTTTTGGTGTGGAAAGAGATGTTCTGGTGGATGAGCTGCAGTACTATTTTGAGCAGAAGGGAGCCGCCGATCTGGACGAAGAAGAATTCAGTGAAAAAGACAGCCGTGCCAAAGCAAACGAAATGCTGAGACGGCTGGAGTTTTATGGCTGGATTGAGATCGAGACTGATAAAAGTTATATTCAGAGAGTGAACTTTAAAGAATATGCGATTCGGATATTAAAGACGCTGCTGGAAATAGCCGATGGCAAGCAGGTAGAATATCAGGGATACATCTACACCATCTACAGTCTGGTGCGCAGCCAGACGGACAATCCCGGCGTCGTACTAATACAGATTATGGAGAATACCGATCTGCTGATTACCGGATTGAAAAATTTGAGTTCCAGCATTAAACATTATATCGACGATCTGACCAGACACAGTACTGTGGCGGAAATTATGGATGCCCTGTTTAATGATTACATCACCAACATCGTGGATAGAGCGTATCACCGCCTCCTGACTTCAGACAATGTATCTAAATTCCGGCCGGAGATTATTGAGCGTCTGGAAAGTCGGAGTAAAAGTGAAGCCTACATGAATCAGACCGTGAAAGAAATAACTGCTTTAAAGGAAATTGAGGAAGAAGAAGCAAAAGAATTTATTTACCGGTGCCTGCATGAAGTCATCGAAGCATTCCGCAACATGGATGATATCTTAAATGAAATCAACAAGAAAAATTCACAATATCAGAGAGCGGCGATCAACCGGGCCAGATTCCTGCTGACCGGAAGTGAAGATATCCGTGGGCAGATCAAGGATATCTTACTGGGACTTAACGACGCTGTCAATCGGGAAGAGATGGATCTGGGCGGAATCTATGAAGTGGAATTTATCGAAGGCCTGATCAGGATATACAGCTGTGCCGTGCTTGACAGCAATTCCTTTTATTCGCCGGTGGAGGGGCGCAAGGAGTTCAAACCGCAAACGATAGAGGTACATGAGCCAGACGATCTGCTGCGGCAGGAAAAGCTCAGACGTATGGTTGAGAAAATGCAGCGCGCTTTAAGCCCTGATAAAATCAATGCCTATGTAGAACTTCAGCTGGGCGAACGGTCAGAGATGCTGGCAACCGAATTGCCGCTTGACCAGGTGGAAGATTTCGTTAAGGTGATTTACACAAGGCTGTATGGTCAGCGCAAAAACATGAAATATCAGATCGAAGTAATGGAAGAAACCCAGATCAACGGATTCAGCTTTAAAGATTATGTGATTCGGAGGAAGTAAAATTGGAATTGTTAAATGGTGTGCTTCAGCGTGATATTGATGAATTTAAAAGAGTCTGCAACAAGCTGATGAGTATTTGTTTTCTCTGCAAGAGCAGTGTAGTCAATCGTTCCGACTATTATTTTGCTGTGAAATACCGGAAAGAAATTGCCCAATACATGGAGATCCTGGGATATCGTCTGGAGGTAAATGAAGAATACGGCGTAGTTCAGCTGACCAATTCCCAGAATTATAACCGTCTCAACTTAAAACTTTTTGAATCAATTATCCTTTTGATCCTGAGAATTCTATTTGATGAGAAAAAACGGGAAATCTCTCTGAGTGATGAAGTTATCGTAAACCTTGGTGATATTCAGGACAAGTTTATGAGTTTGAAGATTCGCGATAAGATGATCGACAAGACAACGATGCGTAATGCTTTGAATGTATACCGGAGATTTCAGCTGATTGAGCTGCTTGATCGGGATATGGCGAATGAGGAGTCGCGGGTTTTGATTTATGACAGTATTTTGATGGCGGTCCGGGTTGAGGATATCAAGCTGGCCTATGAAAAGCTGCAGATTTATAAGAGAGGAGGAAGCACCGATGAAGAAGCTGGTGAGGATGAAACTGATTAACTGGCACCGCTTCACAAATTGTACCATTGAGTTTGGTGAATCCACTCTGATCTCCGGAGAAAATGGTGCCGGCAAGTCCACGCTGCTGGATGCGATTCAATTTGTGATAACCTGTTCCACGAATTATTTTAATAAAGCGGCTCATGAAAACGGAAAACGAAAGCTGACCGGTTACATCAGGTGCAAAACAGGAAAAGAAAACCGGCCTTATGAGCGTATCGGCGAGCTTAGTGCCCATATTGCCCTGGAATTTTATGAGGAGAGTAAGGAACGGTATTTCATTGTTGGTGCAGCTATCGATTCTGCCAGTGAAGGGCAGGAGACAACCATACGCTATCTGATGGACGACGTCCGGCTATCCGATGCGCTCTTTTTTAATGGCAATACCCCGAAATCCATCACCAGCTTCCGTAGTACCAATGCAAAAATCAAATTCTGGTGCAAAACCCAGGCAGAGGCCAAGAAGGTGATGAAAACCAGGTTCGGCAGAATCGAGGATAAATTCTTTACTCTGATCCCCAAGGCGCTGGCGTTTAAACCAATTAATGATATTAAGGATTTTGTGTACTCCTATGTACTGGATGAGAAGGAAGTAAATATCGATATCCTGAGAGAAAATGTCCGCAGTTATCAGGAACTTGAGAAGACCTTGCAGAGCGTGAAAAAAAGGCTTGCCAGGCTGGAAACGATTGAAACGTATCATGCCGAAGTAATGGATACCATAAAAAAGGACAACATGTACAATTATTTCCTGGCTCAGGCAGATGTCGATCTGCTGAAAGAAAGCATCAAAGTAACGGAACATAGCATTACCACTGAGACGTACCGGTTGGAAGAAGAGGAGAAAAAAAGAGCAAAACTGATACGGGAACGGGATCAAAAGCAGGAACTGGAGACCACTCTTCGGGTGGAAATGAGTCAAAATAAAGAATACCTGGCATATGAAGCACAGAAGAGGGATCTTTTGAAGCTGCAGGAAGACGAGAAAGAATGGCTGGGGGAAAAAAGGAAGTTAAAACAAAGCGTGAAGGCGGCGTTGGATCAGGTATATCAGCTGCAAAAAGTAAAGGATATTCATACCTGTGTATCTGACTATGAAACTCTTTTGAAAGAAATTGACACGATCAGTGACGCTGCGGCGGCAAAATCTGTCGTAGAAGCTGTGATTCGCTATAAAGGTGAGATGTACAACAAGATCCAGCAGAAAAAGGCGGAGATACAGATCAGGCTGAATCAGCTAAGCCTTGAGCGGCAGGAACTGGATAAGAAGATAGAGCGCTTAAGCAAAAAACAGCTGACGTATGCGCCGGAGGTTCTCTGTGTACTGGACTCCATTAGAGATGAATTTCATCGTATCGGAAGAAAGCCGGAACCGTATGTACTGTGTGAACTTCTGGAAATAAAGCAGGATGATTGGCGCAATGCGGTGGAAGGTTATTTGAATACACAGCGATTCTACATTCTGGTAGAGCCGGAGAACTTTGACATTGCGCTGGGGATCTATGACAAACTGAGAAGGAATAGAAAAGCATATGGGGTGGGGCTTATCAATACCCAGAATCTGGAGGCTTATGATAAGGCACCGGAAGGAAGTCTGGCCACTGTTGTAACATCAAAAAACATTTATGCAAGTCGTTTTATTAATATGACGCTCGGAAAAGTTCATATGTGTGAACGATACGATGAATTGAAAAATCACAAGACATCCATCACCAGGGAATGCATGAAATATCAAAACCGGGTGGCCAGTGCCATCAAGCCGGTTATATTTGAAACTCCGTTTATCGGCAGCAATGCGTTTAAGGTACAGCTTGAGCAGAGCAAAAAACAAAAACAACAGCTCGAGGTGAAAATCAGCAGCACGCAGGAAAACATTAGCAATATGGATCAGGTACTGGTTCCGCTGCAGACAGAAACGGATGTTGACATTAAATACCGTCTGGATGTGATTACCAAGCTTAATCGTATCCAGCAGGAGATAAAGACCTGCAGAGATAACATCAAAACGCTGGAGAAAAATGCGACTTTTATCCAGAAGCAGATTCAGCTGACAGCGTTGGAGGCACTGCGCAAAGAGCTGGAGGATGAGATTGCCGACAGTAACAGGCAGACCGGAAGATACCAGAACCGCATTATCGTTGAAAAAGATAAGCTGACAGGTTATCAGGCTGAGCAGTTGTCTGCGCAGCGTTTTATGGCCCAGCTTGTAGCGGCGGCAGGTGATGAATATGGTATCTGGAACCGGGAATATGAAAAGCAGACGGCGCAGAAGACCGTCCAGCAGTTTAAGGAGAATTTCTCCAGACGTAAAAAGGCCAATGAAACTACAGGTAAAATGGCTGAAACGAACATGATAAATATTATGATCGAATATAAAACGGAGCATGATTTCGGTGCATCCCCCAGCATCGAGGGATATCCGGAGTTTTCGCTGGTATATGAACGACTGAGAACTTCGGAGCTGCTGGATTATGAGGAAAAGGTTCAGGCAGCCAGGCAGGCGGCGGAGGAAGAATTCCGCGAGCAGTTCCTGGCCAAACTGCAGGAAAATATGCGGCAGGCGCAGGGCGAATTTAAAGAGCTGAACAAAGCGCTGAAGGATATTACCTTCAGCAACGAAAAATATGAATTTCTTTATATGCCAAGCAGAAAATATCGCAGTTATTATGAAATGATCATGGATGATTTCAATGCCATTCAGGGACAATCTATCTTCAGCGGTATTTTCCATGAAACGCATAAAGAAGTCATCGATGAACTGTTCGGCAAGCTGGCGCTGGATCAGGAGAACGGGGTTAAGGCTCTGGATGAATTCACGGATTACCGGACCTATATGGATTATGATATTAAAATTGTTCACAGTGACGACTCCTACTCCTATTATTCCAAGGTTTGTGAAGAGAAGAGCGGTGGTGAGACTCAGACACCGTTTTATGTGACAGTTGCAGCATCCTTTGTCCAGTTGTATGGCAACAACATCGGCGGGGAAGCCATTGGGCTGGTGATGTTTGATGAGGCATTTAACAATATGGATGATGAGCGTATCAGCGGTGTACTGGAATTTTTAAAACGGCTGCCGTTGCAGATCGTGATTGCTGCTCCACCTGACAAGATTCAGTATATCAGTCCGGTTGTAGAAGAAACATTGCTGGTTATGACCGATGAAAAGGTAAATTATGTAGAGGAATATTATAATGGCACAGTATGATAAGAAGATTTTGAACGACCTTCTGGATTCTTATGAGAAAAGCCTGCTGTTTACCGGTAAGAATAAAGTAAATATCCGGATTTCATTTCCATTTACGGTTAAACGCGTGCCGGAATATTTTGATGAAAGTTCTCTGGTGTATGAAGAACTCCATATTAAGCTCAGGGAGCTTGAACAAAAAGGGTTTATTCATATCGTCTGGAAAAGGGAAAATCATATTGTTGGGAAAGTTATATTGCAAGAGAGTCAAGTGGAAGAGATTTATCGGTTTCTGAAACGAAAACCGAAAGCTGACAGTGTTGGTAATACCTTGCAATTGCTTGACGACATAAGTGTGACATGTATTACTCCGGTATGCAGTAGCTTTATTGGATGGTTATGTGCCCGGATCCGGGAAGACGAACCGGTAAAAGAGTATATTGATCTGGCGCAGCCCGACAAGACAAGACAACTGCTGCAGGCACTTTGTCATATTGAAGAGAACAAAGATGGCTGCTATATCCGGGAATTTTCTATCCGGCATTTTGGGGATTCCAAAGTACTGGAACCTTTGCTGGGACTGATCGGAAAAGTCATGCGCCGGTTTGGCAGCCGGTTTGCTGAGATGGATATCTATGCAATATTGGCTGAATATTTTATTTACCATACACCCAATTATATTTATATAAAGGGTGACCGTGGGGGGCTGCAGTTCGCGGATTCCTGCATTGATCTGGGTGTTCTGAAACAGGGGGTTGGAATATCCGGGGAAGATCTGCCGTTTATGAAGTTTTTCGGTACGGAACAGATCATCAAGGTGATCACGATTGAGAACCTCACCACTTTTTTCAGTTGGCAGGAGCCGGACAGTATATTGATTTATCTGGGCGGATATCACAATTCCGTCAGGCGGGATCTGTTAAGGCTGCTCTATGACCGGCTACCTCATGCCAGATATCTGCATTTCGGTGATATTGATGCCGGCGGGTTTGAGATATACGAGGATCTGTGCAATAAAACCGGAATTCCGTTTCAGCCATATAATATGAACCTGAAGATTTTGAAAGAATATGAGCAGTATGCGAAAAAACTGACTCTGAATGATCGAAAACGTATTGAGGAAATGCGCAGGCAAAAGCGAGAATGTGTATATCGGGATGTATTAAATTATATGCTGGAACAGGATGTAAAGCTGGAGCAGGAGTGTATTGTCAGGAAAAGGGGCGGAGCTAAATGATGATTCACCGGTAAGCATTTAACAATTTGTTTTCTGCAGGGGCATACACAACGTATGCCTCTTTCCATATTGTCCGTCACTGTTACCAGATCCATCTAAATCCCCCACTATACGCGCACAAAAATTCTATGAAAAGCATAGTTTTATGAGAAACGGAGATCATGCTACTATTACAATTGGTGGTAGAGAATTAAAAGAAATCAGATATATTAAGCTTTTCAATAGTCCGTATTAGTAGCAATGGTGGATCAAGTAATTTACATATAGAATAATAAAGTGTCATTTTATATAGAAGTTTGGAGAATCAAGCGATTTTTGTAATTATATTCGTTGATTTCCATGAATTTGATATCATAAATTGAAAAATATATAAAATAATGTTGATTTCTTCGACAAAAATTGACGATTTTCGAAATTTTTGTTATAATTACGACAGTAAGATCTGAGACCGTGGGGAAAGGAAACCTTATTATGAAAATACAAATGAAAAAGGTCTGGGTCAGAAGAAACGACACGAAGGGCTTTACCCTGGTAGAATTGATCGTGGTGCTCGTTATTCTGGCAATTTTAGCGGCGATTATGGTGCCATCCATGATAGGCTGGATTGATAAGGCCAAAGAAAAGGAAATTACGTTAACAGCAAGGAATGCCTATCTGGCAGCACAGGAGCTTGTCTTTGAAGAATACGCAGCCAACAATACGGCGGCTGGAAGTATTTCAATTGATGTCAATGATATTCAGGATTTTGCTAAATGTTCCGGCACGCCCAGGATTCTCAGCGGTGGAATTAGTGATGATTATATTATTACGAGTTTCGAATATACGGAAGATAAATACGTGGCGACATATTCTGACGGCAAATGGGAAGTCGGCAAGAGTTCAAGCTAATAGCAGAGACGGATGGTTAACAAATATGGTATTACTCTTAAAAAGCCTTCTGATTGTGTTGACCTGGTTGATTGGTGCCAGTGTGTTTTCTTTTGTCAATGTACTGGTTTATCGGGTTCCCAGAGATCTGCCATTTGTCAGAGGGCATTCGTTTTGTCCGGAATGCGGACATCACCTTGCTGTTTTGGATCTGATCCCGGTATTTAACCGGCTGCTGCTGAAGGGCAGATGCCGTTACTGCGGGACGCGGATTCCGGCACGGGACACATGGATCGAATTAAGCGGGGGCTGTATAGCCCTTTTGTGCGTTTATAAAACTGCAAATATGGCAGCGGCTGTTACCGGGTTTGTCTTCCTGACAATTCTTATGGCGGTTGCTTTAGTTGATATGGATACCATGGAAATTACGGATGGTTTTGTTCTGGCACTTCTTTTTATAGGGCTAATCTCCCTCGCGGCAGTACCGGGCCTGCCATTGACAGAGCGGTTGATCGGGATAGTATCGGTCAGTTTTCCGCTGCTGTTGATTACACTGGTGATTCCGGGTGCTTTTGGTGGCGGAGATATCAAGCTGATGGCGGCCTGCGGTTTATTTCTGGGCTGGCGGTTGAGCCTGCTGTCTTTGTTTCTGGCCATTATGACCGGAGGAATGTATGGGATATATCTGCTGGCGGCAGGAAAGAAAGGACGGAAAGATCATTTTGCTTTTGGTCCCTTTCTTTGTGTGGGAATGCTGGCAGCGTTGTTCTGGGGGGAAGCGATCATCGGCTGGTATTTGAAAATATGTGGTTTTTAAGCAATATGGAGGAAACGTATTATGCCTAAATACAAATATCAGGCAGTCTCTGCTAACGGAAGGCGGATCCGCGGTGAAGCCATTGCCGGTGACGAGAATGATCTGTTTGAAAAGCTGAAGGCCGAAGGCAGTTATCTGGTTTATGCAAAGGAAGTCGTGCGGAAACAGCAGGTGGCACATTTAAAGGCCCGGACCCTGGCAGGCTTCTGCCGGGGGCTCGGGACGCTTCAGGGAGCAGGTGCGCCATTGATGCGGTCACTGGGATTTCTGGCCGGAGAGGAGAAACTCAGGGCGGGCGAACGACAGGCTTATGAAGATATCCAGCGTCTGATCCGTCAGGGGATGACACTTTCTGAAGCAATGCAGCAGCAGGGGCTTTTCCGCCGATGCTGGTTCAGATGTTTCGGGCCGCTGAAGCATCCGGTGATTTTGATCAGACCGCCAAACGGATGGCTATACATTATGAAAAAGAACACCGCCTGCACATGAAGATCAAAAACTCTACCACCTATTCCCGGTTTCTGTTTGTGCTGATTATAGCTGTGGTTGTTATTCTGGTCGGATATGTATTGCCGCAGTTCGACACACTGTTTGTTATGATGGATGAATTGCCGTTGCCGACCCGGATTCTGTATGGGATTACCGATTTTGTTTCAGCGTGGTGGATGGTGCTGATTCCGGCTACTGTTGCGGCAGTTGTCGTGATCCGGATTGTCTGTAAGACCGACCCGCTGCGTCTGTGGCTGGAAAAGGAGAAGCTGCAGCTGCCGGGAGTGGGGAGATTGTGGAAAACGATTTATACGGCAAGGTTTGCCCGGACGCTCAGTTCTCTGTATACATCAGGAATTCCAATTGTAACGGCAATTCAAATTGCCCGGGGAACGGTTGGAAATGTCTGGATTGAACAGCAGTTTGACAACGTCATTCCAGTCTTGCGGGGCGGAACCAGTCTTAGTGAATCAATGGAACTGATCAGTGGTTTTATTCCGCAGCTGGCATTCAATATTAAAATAGGTGAAGAAACGGGAAGTCTGGATAATATGCTGCAATCGGTTGCAGATGAGCTGGAGTATGAGGCTGAAGAGGCGATCAGCAAAATGACAACACTGCTTGAGCCGGTCCTGATTATTGTGATGGCTCTTATTGTGGGCTTTATTATGATCGCCGTAATGATGCCGATTTACGAATCCTATTCGGCAATCGGCTTGGATATTTAGACGAGGAGGAACTGGATCGTGAGAACCGTTATATATTTATCCAATCAGGAAGTCAGAATTCTGGTTGGGTCGGTGACTGGGAAGAAAATAACAATAGAAAAAGAGATTTATGCCCTGGCGCCCTCCAGGAGTATCAGTGATGGCAAAATTACGGATGAGGCAGCTTTTCTTGATTTCTTCCAACGGTTAAGAGATAAAAATAACATCCCAATGAAAGAAGTAATCCTGGTTCTCAGCAATTCATCGGCACTGACCAGAAGATTGCAGACTCCGCAAATGTCGGTCAGAAAGACTATGGCGTGTCTGGCAAGAGAGTTTGCCGGAGTAGAGCGAAGCAAAGATCCCGTCTATGCCTATACCGTACTGAAAAAAGACCGAAAGATTCAGACAATTCTTGCCAATATGGTAGAGCGGGATTATCTGGAAGCCCATATGCATTTTGCCGCGAAAGCGGGGATCAGACTGGTATCGGTGGTGATGTCCCTGACAGCGAATATTGCAATGCTAAAGCGGCTGCCTCAGCTGGAAAAAGGGGCGGTGGTAATTCAGTCTCTGGAGGGGACAAGTATTAAGAATCTGCTACTGATTGACGGTGAATTCTTCTACTTTCACCGGAACCGTATCCGCTCAGAAAAGGGCACTCCGGCGTTTGGTGTAGAATGTGCCCGGGCGGTGAACAAGCTTCAGCAGTTCTTAAGAAGCCAGCAGATCGAAAAAGAGATTACCACAATTTATCTGGCTGGAGAATATGAAGGGGAAGTCTTTGAACTTGTCCAGGACAGCATGCTGCAGATGAATGCCGAGCTGGAGGTGCAAATGCTGGCGGAAGGATCAGAACATCCGGCCGTTGGTTATTCGGGCTTGCAAGCTGGGCAGTTTCATCGGTTCCTGCCATTAATGGGAGCGCTACTGGTTCCGAACGACAGGCGCAACCTTCTGTATCAGATGAAATATTATGCCCCTGATATGACCAGAAAGCGAAAGCTGATGAATCATTTGATGCCGCTGTTATTAACGTTTCTGATCCTTGGCGGGATCAGTGTGCTGCAGGTCTTCCGGTGGTTTGCTGCATTGAACCAGCTTGAGCAGCAGTACGACTTCCTGGATAATTCCCGGATGCTGGAGAATATTGCAGAGTACGACCGGATGGCAATGCAAAATGAAGAATTGACACGTCAGATCCAGTTAGCCGAAAGTACCTGGAATAACCTGCAGAGCTATCCGGCGATAAGCACGCAGGTGAAGCAGGTGGTTGCCGCCTGCATGGAAGGGATGGGAACTGCCGAGATCAAAGAATACCACGCGGCCGAAGGCGTTATTGTTATCGACATAAAAGTCACGGAGGCAGCATTGGTTCACCAGTTTATTATGAAGCTGGAAGAACATCCAGATACCTTTGAAGAATTGCAGTACAACGGATTTGTTTTTGATGAACGGGAGGAGAACTGGAAGGCAGAGGTTACCTGTTATCTGAGCCGCCCCGGAAGCTGGGAACAGGCCAGTCAGTCAGCAGCAGAGCAGGATGGGGGACGAAATCCTGACAGGGTCGTAGTACAGTTTTATGAGGAGGTGACGCCATGACAACCAGTATTACAGAACGTGATAAAGTACTTTTGACAGTGATTGGTGTGTTCGGCATTACCGCGTTCTTTCTGGCTATGATTATTCTACCGATAGAACATTCTCGGCGAGAGCTGCAGCAGCAGACCGATGCAAATGTAACCAGAATCGGGCAAATGGAAGTGAAGATGAGTCTCCTGGAAATCGCAGAGCAGGAGTATGAAACTAATATAAAAGAACTGATCCGGATTCAGTCGGCTTTTTATCCGATGATGAAAAGCCAGGAGATTGACCGTCTAATGATTGAAAAAATGATGTTATATGGAGTCTCTGCTCAGGAAATGCAGATTACCCTTCCGGAAGAAGCTTCCGATGTACCGGTATTTCTGCTGAAAGAGGAAGCAGGCAGCAATCCGGAACACGACTCTGCCGGGATTTATCTGGCAACTGTCAATATGCGGATTCGGGGAACCATGGAACGTCTTGATCGTTTGCTGGATGACCTGACCCAACAGATGCCCGGGATCTGGGTTACTGAGCTTAATTGGGAGCGGCAGTCAGGTGATAGCAGCGGTGAATGGATACTGGCACTGGAATTACAGATAGGAATGAGTACACAACAATAAGGAGCATTTATGGCAGCACTGAATAATTACCGGAATCTGCGGATTGGTGATATATTAAAAGAAAAAGGTTATGTGACGGAGACCCAGCTGGAAGAGGCACTTATTTATCAGAAATCCCATAAGGGGGTTCGTCTGGGTGGTGCCCTGATTGCCATGGGTGCCATTACAGAGAGTCAGATGCTGACGGCACTGGCGGACAGCATGCAGATTGAAACTGCCGACCTGAATCAGTTCCGAATTGAGCTGGAGGCCGTCGGAATGATTCCCATGGATATGGCACAGCGCTACAAAATTATGGGTGCCCAGCGGAAAGAAGATGTCCTGGTCATATTAACTAATGATCCGCTCAATTTCTATGGCCTGGAAGATGTGCGTCAGATTACCGGCATGAATCTGGAAATCACGCTGTGCGGTCAGCATGAACTGGATCAGGCGATTGTGTATTATTATGCAGAAGTCAATGCCCATGAAGCTGCCAAACATGCCAATCAGGTAAAGCAAACCAATCTTCAGACGGATACCAGCGGTATGATCGTGATTGAAGAGGGGGATGATGATGCCCCTGTCATTCAGTTGCTTAACAGCCTGATTCAGCGTGCTTATCACAATAATGCCAGTGATATTCACATCGAGCCGTTTGAAGATAAGACCACGATCCGGATGAGAATCGATGGTGTTATCGTAGAGTTTATTACGCTGCAGAAAAGTCTTCACAGTTCTCTGATCGTACGTATCAAGATTGTCGGAGATATGGATATAGCCGTGTGCCGGCTTCCGCAGGATGGGCACTGCCGGATGAATGTGGATGGACAGATGGTGAATATGCGTCTTTCTTTACTGCCGACCGTATTTGGTGAAAAGGCAGTGATCCGTCTGCTCAACAGCAATACCCGGATTGACCATGCCGATACCTATGGTATGAACGATGAAGCGTATCGGCGTTTAAACCGGATGTTGAATTCACCAAATGGAATTATCTATATGACCGGGCCGACAGGCTCCGGAAAAACCACAACATTGTATATGATCCTGCAGGAACTGGCCAAACGTAATGTCAACATATCGACGATCGAAGACCCTGTCGAACATAATCTGGATACGATCAATCAAAGCCAGGTCAATAACACCGCCGGGCTGACTTTTGAGACCGGTCTGCGGGCGCTGCTGCGGCAGGATCCCGATATTATCATGGTTGGTGAAACCCGTGACTGTGAGACGGCATCGATTTCTGTCAGGGCAGCATTGACCGGACATCTGGTTCTGAGTACGCTGCATACCAAGGATGCCGTATCAGCAATTGTCCGTCTGGAGGATATGGGAGTGGAACCGTATATGGTAGCCAATTCGCTGGTAGGTGTTGTAGCGCAGCGATTAATGCGTAAATTGTGCCCTGACTGTGCTGAGAAATCAGATGTTAATGCATCAGAACGTAATTATTTAGGCCGGAACATTACCAGAATAAAACGGGCGGTTGGCTGCCAGAACTGTAATCATACCGGATATTCGGGTCGGATTGCTATTCATGAAATATTAGCGGTAGACAAACCCATCCGTGAAATGATTATCGGCGGTGCCAGTATGGAGCGGATCAAGGAATATGCATGCAGAGAGCAGGCGATGATATCACTGCGGGAAAGTGGAGCAGAATTGGTGGCAGCCGGAATTACTACGATGGATGAATTGTACAAGGTTGCGTATTATGATTGACGGAAACCGGGGATGAGTGATGAAACGAAATGAAATTCAGGCCACACCGCCGGCAACCGCTGGCTTCACATTGGTTGAAATGATGATAGTGCTTGTGGTGGTGGGGCTTTTAAGTGCAATGGCAGTACCGGGGATTAACAGCTGGATTGATTATGGAATCATGCGCAGGCAGAATGATCAGGCGCGGATGATCTACATGGCGGCTCAGACCCGGTTGACTCAATATGAAGAACAAGGCCGGCTAACTGCCTTTACCGAAATGATGACCTGTCCTGACAGCCAGCCGGCGGCTCCGGAAAATACCTATAAGGTTCCCGGCGATTCGGACGGCGGGTGCTTTTATCTGAAGGCAAAAAAAGGCGATTATGAGCAATATCAGTTACTCACAGTCTTACCGCCGGAAGCAATCAGGGAGCTTCCCTATGATCAGCAGCAGCTGATTGCCCTGTTTGATCTGATTGATCCGCAGATAACAGACAAATCCATACTCAGCCACGCGGGGATCTGCATCGAGCTGGATCCGGATCCCCGAACGGCATTGGTTTATTCAGTATTTTACATGGATTATAATCAGCACGACGAGTTTACCTATAACGAAACCGCAGGTATCAACCAGGTGTCAGTCACAGCCTGGGATTTTGGGAGTGTTAAAGAAAAGCGTTTTGGATATTATGGTTCTGACATTAAGTAAGGAAAGAGGGAAAGGATATGAAGCATCTGGCCAGGCCTCAGGACAGAAACGGTTATGTTATGATTCTTGTGATGGTGGTGATGGGACTGGTCATATCCCTGTGTCTGGCACTGCTGATGTCTGTTTCACTGCTGATGGCTTCTGCGCGTACCGCCGGTCAAAAAGAACAGAGTCATATTTATGCGGTATCGCTATCGCGGGCCTTCAGAGAACGGACGGAAGGCTTTTCTTATACAAATCCACCAGGGAAGAATCTTAATAGCAGGAAAACCAGTCTGCAGGCACGGCTGCAGACCGCAGCTACATTATCGTGGCAGTCGGGTGAGATTTTGACATATGAACTGGAATCGGATGCGCTGCAGGGAAGTACGACAGTTGCGATGTACTGGCTTGACAGCAATAACAGTCTCACAGAACTGGAGATAACCGATAGCGGTGATATGGCAGAAGCGGCGGAAGAATTTGCCGGCGTTCGTTTATATGTGACTGTAACCAATACGATTGGAAAAGACTCCAGCTCCGTGATAACGGTATATCGTCCGAATATTCACACCAAGATCATTCATGTTGAGGGGGCAGATGCCAATGGTGACGGTCAGCCGGACAGCAGAGAAGAACGTACGGTATGGACAGGCTGGCAGTGGATCTATGACGGTCAGTCATGGGAAGGGAGTGACATTCAATGAGGAAGAACACCAAAGGAGCCACTATGGTAGAAGTTACTGTGGCTTTTACTGTGCTGGTACTGATTATGGCGATTTTTGCGCAGGCCGTTGTTCTGACCGGGCGGACGGCCGCAGCTTCAAGCAGGCAGCTGGCTGAATACCGGGAATTTACCGGTGATTACTACCGCGGCAGCCTGGCAGAAAGCAGCATCACCAGGACATTACGTTTCCGGCTGTCTTCGGGAAACGAATCATTTTCATTGCCCGTAGAAATCAGAAGCTTTAAAAGTGCAGGCGGAACCATCTACGATGTTACTCTGAAATAATTCAGCCGGGAAGGAAGCCACAATGCTGACAGCAGCAAGGAAACGGATCATCGGAAAATTAAAAGAACGCGAAGGAATTACGGTGGTAGAACTTTTGATAACATTTGCCCTGACAGCAATCCTGATGACCGCTGTGATGTGCACGATAACCAGTGGTATCCGCGCCTATACCAGAACCCAGGATATTGCTTCCGCCATATCGGTCAGTAATCTGATTCTGGACAAAGTAACAGGAGAACTTGCCGCTGCTCAGATTCCAGAAGAGGGGCAGGAGGGCTATTACCTCTGGCTGGCACCGTCGTCATCATCCTCATGGGCAGCATTCTGCAGCAAAAACCAGGCTCCGGCCGTTATTTATACGGACAGCGGAAGTGCAGACAGCACTGATTCCACCGACGGCCGGCTTTGTATCAAATATTACGAGACCGAACACAGCCCGGAAAAAATCTGGGGCTTTGAGTCTGCTGCATATATGGGCTTTCAGATCAAAGACCTGTCCTTTTCCCTGGAGGACAGTACCCCTGGCCTGATCAAAATCAACCTGACCTTGCATCACAAGGTCAGCAGTTACGAGCATCATACCAGTGCATACGCCTTAGCCGGAGCCCTGAATCATCAGACCAGTTCCATCTGCCGGAGAAATGACGGAAAGCAGGAAATCCCGGCCAAAGCCAGTGAATTTACCATCCAACCGTCATCAGACAGCGAAGAGACCGGATCAGACGACAGATAACCCGGTTCCCTACACTCCCAAAATTCAGACTTCATGTTTACTGATTATAAGTGTTGCGATAACAACAAGGATACATCCTGCAATCTGATTAATACCAATAGGTTCTTTTAATATCGTGACAGATAACAATGCAGAACTAATTGGAATAATGCCTGCAAATGCTGCAATAGTATAGCCGTCACACCGTTTCGACCCTGCGAACATAAATGCAAAGGCAACGATTGTGACAATGCTGCCATACCATACAAGCGCTATCCAGCCGCTTATCTGCAACTGTACGATTGCTGCCCAGGGTCGTTCAAGCAGCGCCGGTACAAAGCATAGCACCATGGCAAAGATACTGACAAATCCGGCATGAATCAGCGGGGGTAAGGTTTCTTCATTGATTGTATTTGCATGAATTTTACGTGAAAGTGTTGTAAAGAGTGATTCGCAGGCTGCCGCACACAATATAAAAATCACTCCCAGTGGCTGCAGATGTTTAAGCGTTGTTTCAAAAGGAAAGCCCTGTACCAGCAGGATACCGGCAAAGGTTATCAGGACACCTGTGATTGTCCGCAGGCTCAAACGTTCACGAAGCATGAGCCAGGTAAGCAAGGCGGTGATTGCGGGGGTGGCTCCTGTGATAATTCCGGCTTCTGCGGTACCAATATATTGTAAGCCGGTTGTCAAAAACAATCGGAAAAGAAAACAGCCAAATAGCGCTTGCAATAAAATGACCAGCCAGGTTTTTCCTGACAGGTGCCTGGCGGTAGCATACATTTTCCGGCCAGAAACAATAATGGCTGTCAAAGCGGCCAGAACCAGACTTAAAAAGGTAGTGGTAAAGGTTGGCAGATGAGCCGATAAAAAGCTGGCAGCAATCACTGAAGAACCAGCCAAAGTGAATGCTATCGTTAAATATAATCTTCCCATTTTCATTCGTTCCTTTTCATTGTAGTTTGTGCTATAATATTATCATGCGAAAAGTGGTCTTGAAAGTTCCACTTTTTATCTTTTTCAACAGAACCACTTTTGGAAGGAGTGATTGAAATGTGGATTGCGATTGACCGCCAAAGCCAGCTGACACTTGCACGGCAGATTTACCGACAAATCCGCCAGATGATATTGAATGGCACACTGAGCTCCGGTTATAAACTGCCCTCGACCCGTACATTATCCTCTGAGCTCTCTGTTTCCAGAAATACAGTCATAGAAGCTTACAGTCAGCTGATTGCAGAGGGATACCTGACGACATATAAAGGTTCAGGTACGGTTGTGGCAGACGGACTACAGGCTTTGGATATTGCACTGACTTTTAATCAACGTGCCGTGCCGAAGCCGGATAAAATATCACCGGCAAAAGAAATGATTGATTTCCGTACCGGAGTACCGGCGCTTGAGTACTTTCCCAGAAAGGAGTGGAGCAATCTCTATCGGGAGATATGCAGCACCATCCCCAATGCCTCTTTTGGTTATTGCAAGACATCCGGAGCATTGGAGCTGCGGGAAGCAATCGCCCAATATTTATATCGGGTAAGGGGAATGTCCTGTGATCCTGCCCAAATCATGATTACTTCCGGCTCGACACAAGGGTTATCTCTGATTTCCCACGTATTAAGCGCAAAGCAGAACGTGGTCTTAGTTGAAAATCCTACCCATGCAGGGCTGCGAAAGGTGATTAGCTCAACCGGCTGCTCACTGGAAGGGATTCCCGTCGATGATAAAGGAATGTGTACCGAACTGTTGCGTGAAAAGCAAGGTGTTTCCTTCATTTATACGACACCGTCCCATCAGTACCCGCTGGGAGGTGTTTTGCCGATCCAAAGACGGCTTGAATTGGTTCGATATGCTGAACAAAACGACTGTTACATTGTAGAAGATGACTATGACAGCGAATTTCGATACGAGGGCCAGCCGGTCAGCACCCTTTATGAATTAAAACCACAGCATGTGATTTACCTCGGATCATTCAGTAAGATATTAGCTCCCGCCCTGCGGCTGGGATTTATGATTTTGCCGGAGAAACTGCTCTCCCCATGTAAGCGGCAGAAACTATATTCTGATGTTCATACAGATGTTTTAGGCCAATATACACTGGCGCAGTTTATCCGGGAGGGAAGTTTTGAAAAGCATGTCTGGAAAATGAAAAAACATTATAGAAGAAACCGTAATCTGCTCCTGGCTGAATTATCAAAGCATTTTCCCAATCAATTTAACATCTTGGGCCAAGCGACAGGTTTGCATGTTGTGGTGCGATTCCATGACATGTTGTTCACGAAAGAAACCGTCATGGCAATAGAAGCCGGGGGTGTTCGCGTCTATCGAACCGGGAGCTTTTATCTTGAAAAGAATCAGGAACATGATAATGAAATCATTATGGGGTATTCCCACCTGTCGCCTGAAAAAATTGCAGAGGGAATTAAAATAATCGGGGGTGTTGCACATAGTTGCGAGGGGAGTGCTACCTGACGCATTAATGCCAGAAACGGCCAACTGTATGAGCACAGCGAGTTTTGGCGTTTCTGGCATTGCATTTAACATTCCCTTAAGATGTTAATAATCCTTAAAAAGCACAAAGTACCAACGATTCATTATGAGAAAAAGATACCAGCCCCTTTGGAGTAGGCAGCGGACTGATCTCACCATAACTATAGAACCCGGCCAGTGACATATTCTCCGGTAATTCCTGCAGAATATTGCTTGTTTCAACTTCCCCATTAGGTGTCATAATGACATAGCGCCCTATACAGGAAATTGCAAGAACTGTACTGAATTCATAACCATCAGCAGACTGCTCCTGCATCTGCTCGTTTAAATTGCGGATACCTTTCAGGGCAGCTTCGCCGATCTCGCTGCGGTTCAGCGGATGTACGGATATGTAGGAGCCTTCCGGAATCTGTCCGATGGCAATACCGCTGCCGTCCTGCATATTTACATCGTGCAGAGAACGGAGATACCGGAAACTGTCTCCGAAACCGTCGCGGGTATCTTCAATCAAGAGCGGATTGGATACGAAGGTGACGGATTTGTTGCCTTCGGCAATTGAGTCTAACGGGATGCCTACATCGATCAGATATTCGGTAAAGACCTTGTTGTCTACTTCATAAATGACATTATTTTTGGCTTTTGTTACCTTGCGTTTCTGGATCTGATTATTCTCGAGAACCGTCTGTACGGAGAAGACCGGACGGATATTGCCGGAAATCGCCAGCATAACCAGGCGGTCAGGATAAGTCTCACCGTTAAAGATGGTCAGATTCTCATCACCGTTGCCGTTACAGGATGGCAGTCCGCCGATAAAAGGCACCTGCGGTGCGATGGCAGTGAAGGCTTCGGTATAGGAATCCAGCATAATATCCAGCTTATAAGGCGGAATCACATAGACAAGTTCCGGTGCCCCTTCAGTTCCTGAAGTAGCGGTGTTGTAGGTTTTGCCAATTTGATCCACAATATTTGATGTTGTAATCGGTTCAGATACCGCAATCGAGAAATCACAGTCATCGGCAGTCATAACGATCAGGACAACAGACATTTCATGAAAACCTTCGATATGATCCATCGAAGCGACACCGGTTCCTCCGATCATGGGAATTCCGGTACGGTTATATAATTCTTTAACTAAAGAGTCAGATTCCATATCAGAATAGCAGAATATCAGACCGACACTGTTTTTTAAACGTTCATGAGCAGCGTTTAATTGTCCGCAGAGATCATTACAGGCAGCAACCGAATCATCCATTTCAAAGGTAACATAAACTTTTGATTTCATACAAACTACCTCCTGAATAAAAATTTTGATAAATAATATACATATTATACCAGATAAGAATAAAAAATGATACGCACTTTTGCAAGGGTTCTTGTGTTTTTTTGCATAAACATGTATAATTTTATTAATTGGAGATTTAAATAGAAATTAGTATAATAGCGGAAGGTGAGAAATGATATGACAAATATACCTCAGCCTGTCGATATGGAACAGCACCAGAAGCTTCTTCTGGATGAACTGGCCGAACAAAAAAAAATACAAAAGAAGCTGGAACGAAAGATCCGGAGTCTGGAGCATAACTGCGAAGCGATCAATGCCATGTATGAAAGTGCCATTAATCTGCGCAATGTTGCCGACATGGAGAAGGAGAAGCAGTACCAGTTTAATCAGGCAATGCTGGATACGATTCCGGCCGTTCTTATCATGCTTGATACCCAGATGAATTACCTGATCGGAACCAGTGAGCTCATCCGCCAAGTATTTTTACTGGATGAGGTTTATAATCTGACCTCACTCAGCCTGTATGATATTATGAAGCATTCCGTGCCGGAGAACTGGATTGACAAGACCGAGGCTAATTGCTGGGAGGTGCTGACCAAAGGGCAGGCAATGGAATACAGTGATACGGTCAATCTGCTGAGCGGCAAACAGCATGTCCGTGTGACCATTTCCCCGACTGTAGGCAAAGGCGGAGAGATCCTGGGCGTTGTGTTTCTGATGCACGATGTGACGGAGATTGTAAAACTGAAGGAACTCGCAGAAGATGCTTCGATGGCGAAGAGTAATTTCCTGGCCAATATGAGTCACGAAATCCGGACGCCAATGAATGCGATCCTCGGAATGACTACATTGCTGGCTACCACCCAGCTTGATGAGACCCAGAAGGAGTATGTATCCAATGTAGTTAAGGCATCGGTGAGTCTGTTGAGTATTATCAATGATATTCTTGATTTTTCCAAAATTGACGCTAAAAAGGTTGAGCTGATGCCCGATGTATACAAATTAAGCGAAATGGTAAAAGATATTGCCAGCCTGATCTGCCTGCGGGCAGAAGAGAAAGGGCTTGATTTTATTGTCGATTTATCCCCGACATTACCACAGGCGGTGATCGGTGATGAGATGCGTGTCAAGCAGATCGTACTGAATATGCTGACGAATGCGGTTAAGTACACAAATGAAGGTGAGATTATCTTAACGATCCAGTCAAGGGGTGAGAAAGATGGTTCGATCATGCTGGAATTTGCGGTACAGGATACCGGCATCGGTTTGAAGCAGGAAGCCCGGAATGGGCTGTTCCAGCCGTTCAGTCAGTTTGACAGCAAGCGCAACCGAGGAATTGAAGGAACCGGGCTGGGCCTGGCCATCAGCAAACAGCTGGCGGACATTATGCAGGGAAGCATCGAGGTGGAAAGCACCTATGGAAAAGGCAGTACCTTTATCCTCTGCATCCCGCAGAAGATCGAAGATAATACTTCGATTGTCAGTGTTACCTCTCCGGGGCGAAAGCGTATCCTGATTCTGGGCAATTCACGAAGCAGCAGATCGCTGGCAGATATGTGTGCGAAATTATTCCTGAAACACACCCATCTGGAGGATAAGGAGAAGCTGGAAGAATGCGTGAAGCAGCATACATATACACACCTGATTTACTGGGGGAATTATGCCAGGGATGTGGTGGCGAAGTACTCCCGGCTTTTATATGGGGTACATGTTATCTGTGTTAAGGATATGGCGAAATCCACAGCAAACGATGCTGTCGGTGATGCTGATGTCCTGTATGAGCCACTGATTATAACCGATGTGATCCGGCTGCTGATCAGCCGCTCGACCAGCCGTAAAGAAGTGGTCCGCAAAGCAGAAGCCCCGCTGGGCAGCTTTAAAACCGTAGATGTACGGGCGTTGATTGTAGATGACAACGAAATCAACCGGATTGTGGCAGCGGAGATTCTTAAAAAATACGATATGGAAGTTAATCTGGCAGAAAGCGGAGCCGATGCGATTACCCTGGCAAAGGAAATTCCTTACGATATTATTTTCATGGATCATATGATGCCGGAGATGGATGGTATTGAAGCTACCGCTGCGATCCGTGAGCTGGACGGCTGTAATGCGGCCGTGCCGATTGTTGCATTAACGGCCAATGCTATCATGGGCAGCAAGGAACTGTTTCTGGCCAACCGCCTGGACGATTATATAAGCAAGCCGATCGAGATTCAGTCGCTGAATGAGATTATCTTAAAATGGATACCGGCAGAGAAACTGATAAAATCAGACCAGGAAAAGATCACGGAGAGCAGGGAGCAGTATGCCCCGCTGTCCGAGCAGCTGGCGATGATGGAACAGTCCTGCAACCTGAATATCCGCCCGGCAATCAGCCGGATCGGAGGATCGGACGAAACTTATATCGGCATTTTAAAAACTTATGCAGGCAATCTGAACACTAAAATAAATTTATTATCGCAGCTGGTGAGTGAAGGTGACTGGAATACCTTCCGAATTGAGATCCATGCGCAAAAGAGTGCGCTGCTCAATATCGGAGCAGACCGCCTCTCTGAACGAGCCCGCAAGCTTGAGCTGGCAGCTGATGCCAAGCACTCCTACATCATACAGGCTTTTCCTGATTTTATTAAAGAACTGACCGTTTTGCATGGTCATCTGACCGACTTCTTCCCTGCTTCGGAACAGCGCAAAGAACGGCCGGAGGCAACGGCACAGCAGAAAGAAGCATTACCGGCGATTATAGGACATACACTGAAGCTGATAAACGAACTGGAGAATGATACAGCCATGGAACAGATCGAACAGCTGATGAAGGTGAGCTACGGAGAAGAGAATGACCGGTTGATTGAAGCGGCTGGCAATTCGATCGAGGGCTTCGACTATGACAAGGCGGCAGAAGTGCTGCAGAAAATTCTATAGAGAGACTGGAGGAAAGCCAATTGAGTGAGTTAACGAAACCGGTTATATTGTGCGTCGATGACGAACCGACAAATCTGAAATTTCTGATGGAAATACTAAAAGAAGATTACCAGGTCTATCTGGCTCCTTCCGGAGAACGTGCGCTGGTGTTCCTCGATACCAGAAGGCCGGACATTATTCTGCTGGACATTGAGATGCCCAAGATGAACGGTTATGAAGTGATCCAGCGGATCAAGGAGAGCCCTGACTGGGCAGATATTCCGATTATCTTTCTAACCGGTCTGGAAGGACGGGATAAGGAACAGGAGGCGTTTGCCCTTGGGGCGGTGGACTATATTCTAAAGCCAATATCTGCAGGTGTTGTCAAGGCTCGGGTGAAACTTCATGTCGAGCTGGGGACTTACCGAAAGAACCTCGAAGCACTGGTTGATATCAGAACTGAACAGCTGAATCGGACCCAGAACTGTATCCTGAATATGCTGGTCAGTGTGACCTCTTATCGGGATCAGGAGACTGGCGGGCATATTAAGAGGACAACATTTTATCTGGCTGAGATTACCAAGCTGCTACTCAAAGAAACCAGCGATGAATACCATATCAGTCAGGCCTATGCCGATGCTATGGTCATTTCAACGAAGCTGCATGATATTGGAAAAGTGGCAGTACCCGACAGCATCCTGCTCAAACCCGGCCGGCTGACGCCCGAAGAGTTTGAGGTGATCAAGCTGCATACGGTATATGGTGCGCATCTTCTTGATAACGCTGTGAGTGAACTGGAAGAAACCGCGTCATTTCTTACTGTGGCCAGAGAGATTATTATCGGCCATCATGAGCATTGGGACGGCAATGGCTATCCGAACAAGACCAAAGAACACGAGATTCCGCTGTCCGCCCGGGTTATGGCGATTGTGGATGTTTATGATGCCCTGATATCGAGACGACCATACAAAGAGCCATACTCGCATGACCAGGCGATTGACACCCTGCGTCAAGGTGCCGGGACTCATTTTGATCCATATCTGATCCAGCTGTGTGAGCCGATTTTCCCGATGTTCCAGGATATCGCCAAAGAACATAAGGACGATTTTATGGTAGATCTGCTGGACCTTACGGAATACCGGCTTTAAAGATATACATAAAAAACTTGACATTTGATCCATATTATGTTAATTTATCCACAGTTATGAAAACGGAACCAGGTGTTTTCATATAGCGATTTATGGCAACTTCGTTGCCTTATTGATTGAGTTAGGAGCTCAAATTTTATAAGTTGGTTACTTTCAACCAGTGTTAAACGACACATCAACTTGTGAAACGGTCAATAAGAGTAGTAAAAGTGAGGAATTCGCTATATAGACTCAAAGGAAACCTGATTCTGTTGAACATAGAGAGATTTGACGTACTGCCCGGACTACAGGGTATTGGTGTCTGTTCATATCTTTAATATTCAGAGAATCCGCACAAGTGATGTGAAGTCACTTGTGCTTTTTTTACGAATTTTTTAGGAGAAGGGAACCGGGCCATGAATGGAAAATTACAGTTATACGGCTTTAATAATCTGACAAAATCACTAAGCTTTAATATTTATGATGTCTGTTATGCCAAGACTGCACGGGAGCAGCGGGATTACATTGCCTATATCGACAAAGAATACAACTCTGAACGTCTTACCAATATTCTGCTGCATGTCACTGATATGATCGGAGCCAAGGTACTGAATGTATCCAAGCAGGATTATGATCCTCAGGGGGCTTCGGTTACCATACTGATGGCGGAGAATTCGATGGTACCAATGGGCGATACAATCGTATCCCATCTGGATAAGAGTCATGTGACGGTCCATACATATCCGGAATATCATCCGGACACGTTTCTGGCAACCTTCCGGGTGGATATTGATGTGGCGACCTGCGGTGAAATTACGCCGCTGTCAACACTGGATTATCTGATCGGATCTTTCGATTCGGATATCATTACGATGGATTACCGGGTTCGTGGTTTTACCAGACAAGCAGATGGCAGCAAGTTATTTATCGACCACGATATTACTTCAATTCAGGATTATATCAGTGAGGGGGTTAAGCGTGATTATGATGCGGTAGATATCAATGTGTATGATGCTAATATTTTTCATACGAAAATGCTGATTAAGGAACGTGACCTACAGAATTATTTGTTTAAAACCGATGTTTACGAACTGCCGCCCAAGACCCGGATGGAAATCAATGCTAATCTGCGACGTGAAATGATTGAGATATTCAGCGGCAGGAATATTTTTTAAAATAATAAGAGAAGGGAAAGGAAACGTGCCATGAAACAAACACCTCTTACCCAGAATAATGCCCCTATCTATGAGGCACTGGAACGTTTTCATAAGAGCCGGGTGGTACCATTTGATGTACCGGGCCATAAAAGGGGACAGGGGAACCCTGAGCTTACGGATTTGCTGGGAGATGCCTGTGTTGCCAATGATGTGAATTCCATGAAGCCTTTGGATAACCTGTGTCATCCGGTGTCTGTGATCCGGGATGCCGAGATGCTGGCGGCGGAGGCTTTTGGTGCGGCGCATGCGTTCTTTATGGTAGGCGGGACGACGTCTGCGGTACAGGCCATGATCTTCAGTGTAGTCAAACAGGGGGAAAAGATCATTCTGCCCCGGAATGTCCATCGCAGTGTCATCAATGCCATGATATTATGCGGGGCTGTCCCCGTATATGTGAATCCTGATATGGACAGCCGGCTGGGGATCCCGCTGGGAATGAGGATATCCCAACTGGAAGCAGTGATGGCTCAGCACCCGGATGCCAAAGCTGTACTGGTCAACAATCCGACCTACTATGGTATCTGCTCGGATCTGCGCCATATCGTCAAAGTGGCACATGCCCGGGGGATGAAGGTTCTGGCGGACGAAGCCCATGGTACTCACTTTTACTTTCAGGAATATCTTCCGGTATCGGCGATGGAGGCAGGAGCGGACCTGGCGGCAGTCAGTATGCACAAATCAGGAGGAAGCCTGACTCAAAGCTCATTTTTACTGGCCGGTCCGGGTGTGAATGCCGGATATGTACGTCAGATCATTAATCTGACCCAGACCACCAGCGGATCCTATCTGCTGCTCACCAGTCTTGATATATCCAGACGGAATCTGGCAATCCGCGGGAACGAGGAATTCTGGCGGGTGATGGAACTGGCCCAATATGCCCGGGAAGAAATCAACGCGATCGGCGGTTATTATGCATATTCCAAGGAACTGGTGAACAATGATAGTGTGTTTGATTTTGATGTAACCAAGCTGTCAGTGTATACACTGGATATCGGACTGGCGGGCATCGAGGTCTATGATCTGCTCCGCGATGAATACGATATCCAGATCGAGTTCGGGGATCTTGGGAATATCCTGGCTTACATTTCCATCGGCGACCGGATCAAGCATATCGAGCGTCTGATCGGCGCCTTATCGGAGATCAGCCGCCGGTTCAAAAAGGATAAAACCGGCTTGCTGACCCAGGAGTATCTGCCGCCGGAGGTCGCCGTATCACCCCAGCAGGCTTTTTATGCAGAGAAGGAATCACTGCCGCTGATGGCGGCCAAAGGGCGCATCTGCTCTGAATTTGTAATGTGTTATCCACCGGGTATTCCAATTCTGGCTCCTGGCGAGCGGATTACCAGTGACATTCTGGAATACATCCGTTATGCCAAGGAAAAGGGCTGTTCCATGACCGGAACTGAGGATCCCGGAATTAACCGGTTAAATGTGCTGAAGGGAGTGGACTGAGATGGAATTATGGTTTACAGAGAATCATACCTCAAATGTCAGATTTTCAATTCGGGTGGATCGCCAGCTGTACAGCGGACAGAGCGAGTATCAGCGGATTGATGTGTTCGAGTCAAAGGAATTTGGCCGTTTCCTGACACTGGATGGTTACATGATGCTGACGGAACGGGATGAATTCATTTACCATGAGATGATTACGCATGTACCGATGGCGGTTCACCCGGATGTACGGGATGTCCTGGTAATTGGTGCCGGTGACGGCGGTGTGATCCGGGAGCTTTGCCGTTATCAGACGATCAGACGGATTGATATGGTGGAGATTGATTCCCTGGTGGTAGAGGTAAGCCGGACATACCTGCCCCAGACAGCAAGCTGCCTGGATGATTCACGGGTCAGCATCTTCTATGAAGACGGGCTTAAATACGTCAGGACCCGGGAAAATCAATATGATCTGATTATTGTTGATTCTACCGATCCGTTTGGACCGGGTGAGGGACTGTTTACAAAGGAGTTTTATGGTAATTGCTATAAGGCCCTCAGGCCTGACGGAATTATGGTCAATCAGCATGAAAGTCCGTTTTATACGGAGGATGCCAATGCCTGTCAGCGGGCTCACAAACGGATTGTGGAAAGTTTTCCGATCAGCCGTGTCTATCAGGCTCATATACCGACTTATCCATCGGGGCACTGGCTGTTTGGATTTGCTTCCAGGAAATATCATCCCGTTCATGATCTTAAAGAACACAAGTGGAATGAACTGGGACTAAAAACCCGGTATTATACCCCGAAGCTTCATCAGGGGGCATTTATGCTGCCGGCTTATGTAGAGGAGATGCTAGAAGATGTTGAACAAGAATATTGAAACCTTTATCGGCTGTGAAGCAGAGTATGAGGAAGCTGGCGTGGTGCTGTTCGGAGCACCGTTTGACTCAACAACCTCCTTCCGGCCGGGAACCCGCTTTGGCTGTCGGGCTATCCGTTCTGAGTCTTTTGGGCTTGAAACGTACAGTCCTTATCAGGATAAGGATCTGGCCGATTATGCGGTATTCGACAGTGGTGATGTGGAGCTGTGTATCGGCGATACCGAAATGGCTCTGCGGCAGCTGGAAGAGCGGGCGGATGTAATCATTGGTGATGGAAAGATCCCGTTTATGCTTGGTGGTGAACATCTGGTGACCCTGGCAGCAGTAAGGGCTGTAGTGAAAAAGTACCCGGATCTGGCAATTATCCATTTTGATGCCCATGCCGATCTGCGTGATGATTATCTTGGTGCCAGACTGTCTCATGCCTGTGTCCTCCGGCGCTGCTGGGAACTGGTCGGAGACGGCAATATCCATCAGTTCGGCATTCGTTCCGGAGACCGGGAAGAATTTATATGGGGCAGACAGGGACATGTGAATACCCGGATGTTTGATTTTGAGGGGCTGAACGATACGCTGGCACAATTAAAAGACAGACCGGTATATCTGACGATTGATCTGGATGTGCTGGATCCTTCCGTGTTCCCGGGAACCGGGACACCGGAAGCCGGTGGGGTTACATTTATGGAACTGCTTGGTGCGGCAACAGAGGCCTGCCTGCAGTTGAATATTGTCGGCTGCGACGTCAATGAACTGTGTCCGGTTTACGATCCCAGCGGAGTATCGACGGCAGTGGCCGGAAAAATAGTCAGGGAACTGTTAATTGGATTATCGAGTAAGGAGGATAAATAACATGGCAAAATTATTAATTATCGGCTGCGGCGGGGTGGCCAGTGTGGCAATTCATAAATGCTGTCAGAACAGTGGGGTATTTGAGGAGATATGCATTGCCAGCCGGACGAAGTCCAAGTGTGATGCGCTGAGAGAGAAACTGGAAGGAACAACAACAACCAAAATCACGACAGCACAGGTGGATGCCGGTAATGTACCGGAATTAGTTTCATTAATTAAGTCTGTGCAACCTGATGCTGTTCTGAATCTGGCGCTGCCGTATCAGGATCTGACCATAATGGATGCCTGTCTGGAGTGCCGGGTGGACTATATTGACACTGCTAATTATGAACCGGAGGATACTGCAAAATTTGAATACAAATGGCAGTGGGATTATCGTGACCGGTATCGTGATGCCGGCATTACCGCATTGCTGGGCAGTGGTTTCGATCCGGGGGTAACCAGTGTGTTTTCTGCCTACGCATTAAAACACTACTTTGATGAAATCAATTACATCGATATTCTGGACTGCAATGCGGGAGATCATGGCTATCCGTTCGCCACCAATTTTAATCCTGAGATTAATATCCGCGAAGTATCTGCCAAAGGCTCCTATTGGGAAAATGGCGAATGGGTGGAGACCGAACCAATGGAAATTAAGCGGGTGTACAATTTTCCGGAGATTGGTGAAAAGGATATGTATCTGCTGCACCATGAAGAACTTGAATCACTGGCACTCAATATACCGGGAATTAAAAGAATCCGCTTTTTTATGACCTTTGGTGAGAGCTATCTGACCCATCTGAAGTGCCTGGAAAATGTCGGGATGACATCCATTGAACCGATCATGTACGAAGGCAGAGAAATTATTCCGCTGCAGTTTTTAAAGGCAGTGCTCCCGGATCCTTCCTCGCTGGGACCGCGAACAAAAGGAAAGACCAATATCGGATGTATTTTCATCGGTAAGAAAGATGGTGTAGAAAAGAAATTATATATTTATAATACCTGTGATCATGAGGAGTGCTATAAAGAGGTGGGTTCTCAGGCAGTTGCCTATACGACAGGCGTACCGGCCATGATCGGTGCCATGATGCTGGTGACCGGCACCTGGAAACAGGCGGGTGTCTTTAATATAGAAGAATTTGATCCCGATCCGTTTATGGATGCATTAAATCAGTGGGGACTTCCCTGGAAGATATCAGAAGATCCCGAATTGGTAGAATAAAATAGTTGTAACAGTTCAGGACGGTCAAGTTTGCTTGTAAAGCTGTCTTTTTATGCAATTTCACATCGGATGAACATTCAAAAAAATACACTCCGGGAAAGTTGTAAATATTTTTTATAAAAAGTACGGAACTATCTTTTTTAATCTGTAATATGATAAAAGTATAATTGAATCGTGCATTGAGGAGCGCTGAATGAACAATTATCGATACTTTTATCCACATTACAACAGTAATACGGGCACCAGCCAGACCGGAATGGCCCGCCCCACCGGCGCTGTCCAGGCAGCCGGAGAAACCCGTCCCACCGGGACAATGGCAGTAACCGGAATGCATCAGGCAACCGGAGGTGCAGCAGCAACTGGAATGAGACCGATGACCGGCGGGGTAGCAGCGACCGGAATGCATCAGCCGACCGGAGCCATGGCAGCAACCGGAATGAGACCGATGACCGGCCAAATGACAATGACCGGGATGTTGCCAATGACTGGAGGAATGCAGCCACCGACTGGTGCAATGCAGCCACCAACCGGAGGAATGCAGCAGCCAATGTGGGGAATGCAGCAGCCAACCAGAGAAATGCAGCAGCCAGCGTGGGGAATGCAGCAGCCGGCCTGGGGAATGCAGCCACCAACCGAAGGAATGCAGCAGCCAACCGGAATGCAGCAGCCGGCTTGGGGAATGCAGCCACCAACCGGAATGCAGCAGCCGGCTTGGGGAATGCAGCCACTAACCGGAGGAATGCAGCAGCCAGCCTGGGAAATGCAGCAACCAACCGGAGGAATGCAGAAGCCAGCATGGGGAATGCAGCCATCAACCTGCGGAATGCAGAAGCCAGCGTGGGGAATGCAGCCACCAACTGGCGGAATGCAGCAGCCCTGGCAGCATCAGATGCACTGTATGCACCAGCCAATGCATCAGAATATATCCGTCGGAACGAATTGGTCAACGCAACAAAATACATCCGCCGGAATGGAACGGCAGAATACATCTGCTGGAATGTATCAGTCAGGCCAGCAGAATACTGCGAATACAGTCCCTCAGGTGATCTGGGACTGGGATTTTGCAGGAACGACCCGACCGGCAACAGAAGAAGATGACCGGGCAATCGTACCTCCAATCGGTGGGATTACGGAAGGAGAGAATCAGGAATCAGGAATTACACCTCCCATTCGTGAGATACCAGAAGAAGAGACTCCAGGATCAGGAATAACGCCTCCAATCGGTGAAATTCCAGACGGAGAGAATCCTGAATCAGGGATTATGCCTCCAATCGAAGAGATTCCTGAATCAGGAATTACATCTCCTATTGGCGAAACCCCGGAATGGGGAATGCCACCGGAAAAAACTGAGAGTTGTGACCGTATGAAAATAATTCAGCAGAACTGTATGTCCGGACTAGTTTACGTCACAGCCCAGAATGGTGAAAGCTTCTGGTTCTATCCGATGAGCATAGATAATAACACAGTAAACGGCTACCGCTGGAACTGGCAAAGCGGTTGGTTTAATTACATGTTTGATACATCGAATATGCAGAATGTTTACTGTTATTCAAACTAAACCAAACACCTCCTGTCACGACAGAAACAGTGCCGGACAGGAGGTATCTGTTAAGGAGCAGCCAATATGAAAATAGAACAGCTGGACACCCCCTGCTATGTCATTGATGAGGACAAGCTGAAAAAGAATCTGCAGCAATTGCGTGCCGTGGCAGCAGATACCGGATGTAAGATTCTGCTGGCACAAAAGGCCTTTTCGGCATACGCCGTTTACCCTATGATCGCAGAATACTTAGATGGCACTACCGCAAGCGGCCTGTACGAGGCACGGCTTGGTTATGAAGAAATGGGAACGGATAAGGAAACACATATTTTTTCTGCCGCCTACCGGGCAGAAGAGTTTGAAGAAATTGCAGCCATCTGCGATCACATCATCTTCAATTCCTTTGGCCAGCTTGAAACATACCGCAGCATTGCCCTCAAACACGGAGCCGGTATCGGTCTGCGGATCAATCCTGAATGCTCCACCCAGGAAGGACACGCCATATACGATCCATGTGCCCCCGGATCGCGGCTGGGAATTACCGCCGGTCATTTTATCGGGAAAAACCTTGAAGGTGTAGAAGGACTGCATTTTCACACCCTCTGCGAGCAAAATGCCGATGATCTTGAAACAACCCTCAAAGCTGTCGAACAAAAATTTGCCGCCTATTTGAAGCTTCCTCAGATCAAATGGCTGAATTTCGGCGGCGGCCACCATATTACTAAGCCAGATTATGACATCACGCTGCTTGAGAAATGTATCAATCAAATGCAGGAGCGTTATCAGCTGACCATATATCTTGAACCAGGTGAGGCCGTTGCCCTTAATGCCGGATACCTGATAACCAAAGTTTTAGACATTGTCGAAAATGCCGGAGTACAGATCGCCATTCTGGATACCTCAGCGGCTTGCCATATGCCTGACGTCATAGAAATGCCCTACCGCCCGCCTTTAAAAGACAGTGCAGCTCCAGGTGAAAAGCAATACACATACCGTCTGGCCGGCCCCACCTGCCTGGCCGGCGATGTAATCGGCGAATATTCATTTGACCGTCCCCTCGAACCAGGCAGCAGGTTATACTTCGAGGATATGGCAATCTATTCAATGGTCAAAAATAATACCTTTAACGGCATGCCGCTGCCATCCATAGTCCTGAAACATGGCGGGCAATGCCAGCTATGGAAATCTTTCGGATACGAAGATTTTAAAAGTCGTCTATAACAAAAACAGCATTGCACAAGTTCCAGTGAATATAGCACCCGCTATCTACACCAGAACTTATGCAACGCAGTACTAGCCATAGTAACCACTATGCCGTCGTTTCGCCTATGCCCCTACTCCTGAAGTTCTGCCCACACCTGATTAAAGTAAACGGAAAACTCCGGTGCATTCCGCCGTGACAAAGGACTCTGCAATTCCGGCGGAAATTCAACCGGAATCACCGCCTTAATCCGCGCCGGCCTTGCCGACAGTACCAGGATCCGGTCAGCAACGCTGATCGCCTCCGACAAGTCATGAGTAATCAGAATCGCTGTTTTCTTTGTCCCGCGGATAATATTACTGATATCATCACATACCGATAAACGCGTCTGATAATCCAGGGCAGAAAACGGTTCATCAAGCAGCAGCAGATCAGGTTTCAGTGCCAGGGTACGGATCAGTGCAACACGCTGGCGCATACCGCCAGACAGCTCTGAAGGTTTGGCATCTTCAAACCCCGACAGACCGTAGGCAGAGAGCATTTCCAGCAGTTGATCCCTGGAGTCATCGTCCAGTTTCTTTTGTATTTCAAGTCCCAAAGCGACATTTCCGTAAATAGTACGCCATTCAAACAGATGGTCTTTCTGCAGCATATATCCGATATTGCCGCCGGAATCCCTGATCGGAATGCCGTCAATTAAGACGGAACCTTTCTCGGGTTCCATCAGACCGCTCAGCAGCGAAAGCAATGTTGATTTGCCGCATCCCGACGGTCCGACAACAGCCAGGAATTCTCCGGCGGTTACCGAAAATGATATATCAGAAAGGGCCGGCGTTTCGCCCTCGAGTGAATGATAGGAATAGCTGATTCCACAGGCTTCCAGTTTTGGTTTCATGGATTGCCTCCTTTATTAAGGATATATTATGATATGCCGGAATACAAAAAAAATTGAGAAACCCTTGCAATTCACATATTGCAGTGCTATAATCTCGTTTTCGACACTTGTATAAAAATAAAGCGAAGAAACCTTGCTTAAATACTAGGTTTTCTTCGCTTTTTGTTTTACAAAAATGTTGTATGGAATTATCAACTTGAAATTTTTTTAATTTTTTTATTTATTTCTTTGGGTAAGTAATGTTTTTTGTCTAATCCTAGGCCAAACACGCCATTTAGAGCCGTGCATACCTGGCTTCCTTTGTAGGTCGCCGTGTAAAAGGCATCCTGCGTATTCATCACACTCATGTTTCTTAACGTCTCCAGGATATTTTCTGTTGTGAAGTGGGTACCATACTGATCCAGTTTGGTTTCTAACAGCCGATAAATCAATAATGCAGTGTAACAGACCATAAAGTGGGCGATAATTCGTTTTCTATTTCTGTGATAAACGGGTCTTGCACTGAAATTGGTTTTTAGTATCCGGAAACAATCCTCGATTTTGTAACGTTTGGAGTTTATTTCCAATATATCTTTTGCATTATCATCCAAATTTGTAGCGACAGCATAGAATCCATCGTACTTTTCTTCATTATCAATAACCGAATGATCAATTGTGTAGTGGTCGGAAGCCTTTTCACCAGTTTTTCCGATAGAGGTTCTTTTGATAAACCTTGTAACATCATGGGGACCCTTTTTTATATCCTCTACATTTTTATTGTTGAGGATCTTCTTCGCTCTCTCAATCTGAGCATTTCTTATGTGGCGCTGATACTCCATCATTTTTCTGGAAAATGTGACAATAATCTTCTGCTTTAATATTGCTTTGGATTTTACCATTCGGGTATTTCCATTTTTATACACCTTTTCTTCATACAGACCGACATCCACAGCCGTATCCGCATTAACGATTTTGTAAACCGTATCATTGTACAGCCCGAGATTTTCCTGCTTAAACCGGTCGAACTCTTTCATATGATCAATGGTAACAGGCGAATTGTCGGACAGTCTTCGGTAATCGTAGTCATTGAACACTGCTTTTTGTAGTTTATCAGAGAGTTTTTTGACCGATTGTGTAACAATAAAGGCTCGTCCCCCCATGGAGTTATACTTTCTTATGTTGAAGGAACCAAGTCCTGCATCTGCGCAGTAGATGAATTGCTGTCCCTGAAACATCTTTGTGATCTTCTGTTCCAAAGGAACGGCACATTTCTGCTCATTGTCAGAGCCGGAATTGATGCACATGGATATGGGAATGCCGTTACCATCCATGAATAATCCCATCTGTACAATTGGATTGGGGCGGTGTTCCTTGGAAGGACCAAACCTGCGGAGACCTTTGAGGAGCTCTCCAGTGACCTCATCCAGATACTCATCGTCCTCATCTTCCGATTCGAAGTAATAGTTGGTACAGTCGAAATAACATGTGGAGATATTTCTTTTTACGATATTCCCACTGTTTAGGAATAGGTGTTCAAGATAGTTGTCATAATTATCTTCTAATAGATCCATAAAACGAAGGATATGCTGATAGTGAAAAGAAGGCTGCTCATAAAAGAAATCGAGTCTGTCAAAAGTACCAAGCTTTGATTTGGGATCCAATATCCTTGCAAAGGTAAGGAAGCGGTTGATGGTATTGCAGTCGAAGGTGTTTTTCGAACGATCTTGTATATCGCGAAAAAAATCCTTTATCTTTAGGTCGTGATAGACGCTCTGGAGGATAAAATATCCGACATTAAGAACCGCTGATTTGGAAGCAATATCGCCAGTAGCAGTGAGTTTTTCGTTGAAATCGACCTTGAAATTCATGTTAATGTTGCCTTCTTTGTATTCCATGTTGAATTGCTCAACTTGTTGTTTTGCGTAAGCGAGAGGATCAGAAGTAATGGCAAGCAGTTCCGAATGCTTTCCGATACGTTTCACATTTTTAGTTGTTGTCTTTTTACCATTGCGGATGCCCATTTGGATAAAGTAGGTAGGATCCTTGGATTTTCTATCATAGTTTAACTTCATAAAAAGCCTCCAATCCCTTCTATTATATCACAGAATCAGAAACAATACAACACCATACAACATAATATTTGCAAAATTTGACAATAAAAAAATCAGGAAACCTTTTATTTAAGCGGTTCCTGAAGCAGTCAATATCTAATATTTAATTTACAAGTGTCGAAAACC